>JBARIA010000018.1:0-63782 GCA_049799515.1 Candidatus Dormiibacterota bacterium
CCCCGACCACCCGGTAGGGAAGGTCGCTGATGTCGAAGTAGCGCACCGGCTTGCGCATCCGCTTGGCGATTCCTACCTGCACCTTCAAGCCGAGCGAAAGCGACCCGAACACCCACATCTCTTCGCACCGCGCGATCAGGTTGTTCATCGCTTCGCGCACCAACTCCTTGGGGACGGTGTGGAGCAGGTAGTAGTCGAACATCATGAAGGGAGTGATCGGCACGCGGCCCTCATCCAGGACGAACTTGGTGAGCTGCTGGCGCCAGAAGAAGGTGCGGTTGCTCATCGCCACGTAGACCAGGGCCTTGGGCCGGCGCAGAGTTCGCTCCGCCTGTTCGGCGGGACTGGCTCTGGGGGTCGGGGTGAAGATCAGCTCCAGGATGTCGTCGGCGGAGCGCTCGGTGGTGGTCTGGGCCTCGGTTGAAACCTCCCCTTTGGGGGTCGACCGGCCCCGGACGGACGGCGACTCCTTCCCGGGAGTGGGCGCGCTTGGCGCACCAGCTACATCCAAGTCGTCAATCCCACCCAAGATCTCCCCCCGAGTATACCCAACGGGTCTGCTCTGAACTCACCGATTGGGACCAGCTTCTATCAGCGCTGAGAGCTCGGTCAGGGCCCCTCGTAGGAGAGCCTGGTGCTCGGACAGGTTGAGCCAGCGACTGGCGCCGGAGGGGTGCGGCAAGGGCAACACCAGCGGCCGGACGGTCGACGACAGCGCCTCCTGGCGGCTCAGCTCGCCACCCTCGGGCCGAAAGACCCTCCCCACCGCGAGGTGCATCGGCAGCTGGCCCAGGAATCGCTGGAGTGCCATCTGGCCCACAGCCAGGATCAGCCACGGCCGCAGGAGCGCCAGCTGCCGGTCCAGGTGGTCACGGCACAGATCGATCTCGGCCGGGCTGGGCCGGCGGTCGCCGGAGCCGGAGAGAGACGGACCGGGGAAGCACTTGGTGATCGAGGTGAGGTAGACCCGGCTGCGGGCTGACTCCTCGTCCCCGAGTCCTGCCTCTTCCAACCAGCGAAAGAGCTGCCGCCCGGCCCGGCCGCTGAAGGGACGCCCTACCCCCTCCTCCACCCGCCCCGGGGCCTGTCCGACCAGTACCACGTCGGCGCGAACCGGGGCCGGCAGCACTGGGGCCGCCCGCTCCAGGAGTCCCGCCGCGACGCAGCGGCGGCAGTCCAAGATCTGCCGATGGAGCTGGGAGAGCCGGAGCGCCCCGGCAGACTCCCCACCGGCCGCCCTCCGAGCCAGATTTCTGCCTGAAGCTGCGGCCACCGGGTGCTATCCTAGGTCGATCATGGTCGCCCTCTCGGCGACTCCCTAAATCCCCAGGTCTCGAGGTCTCGAGAATGCCTCACGGCTCAGACCCACGCCGACGGCCTGATCAGCAGTCCCCTGATTCGGGAGCCTCTGGCCCGCCCGCTTGGTGGAGTGCACTGTCGGACGGTCGGCTCCCCGGCGAGGGACCCCGGGTGCGGCAGCGATCCAGCTGGCGGCACCGCCTGCAGCGGTTCAGCGTCCGGGCCAGTGCCCCAGTGGTCGTCCTGGCGGTCGCGGGAGCGGTGGTGGCCTTCGGGTTCGGCTACGCCATCATCGGCGAGATCCTGGGGGTGGCCGTGGTGGCCGGGCTGATACTGGTCTCTGTGATCCACCAGCGTCGGGGGACAGAGACCAGGGACCGCCGCTGGTGGCGCTGAGGGAGCGATCGTCCCGCTCAGGGCGAGGCATCCCCGGAAGTTCTCTGGTTTCCGCGTGGCCGCTCGCGGTTTCGGTCCTGGGGGGATGGTTGCGTCAGCAATCCCGGCGCCCTGGCCCACTCGGTGACGCAGCCGGGTTGGCGGTAGTGGTGGTCAACCGCTCCGCAAGTCTGCTCAGCGAGGTCAGCGCCGAGGTGGCCCGAGCGACCTCCCGGGAGAGCGGTGGGACGGCGGGGGCGACGACCCGCAAGCGCCGGTCGCCCCGCCGCAAGGAGCGTCCCAAGGCCGGCGAGGAGAAGCGAGCTAAGCCAGCAGGCTGACGGTCAGCCCCAGTCGGTGGCTGGCTCGGGAGGCTCTGGCAGTACTTCCCCCTGTCGAGCGGCAGCCTCTTCCTGGCTCTCCCTGCGGTAGGCACGCTGGGAGGGGTTGGGAACCAGGTCGAAGAACCGGTAGCAATCCGCCAGCTCGACCCCGCACCGCCGACCCACCTCCCGGGCGCCTTTCTCCATCCCCTCTTTCATCTCGCTGGCGTCGAACTGGCTGTGGTGCTCCCCCAGGGCGGCCATCTTGTTCGCCAGGTCGACCGGCAGGAGTGGGATGGCGATGTCGGATTCGGATGAGGCTCCCACGAACACAAACCTCACCTTGTGGGGCTGCAATCCCTCATCTGCGAGGAGCTCCGGGAAGGCCCGAGCATCCCTGGCGCTGGGGAAGATCGCGTCCAGGGCGGCGTCCCCGGCCGCTCGGTGGTCGGGATGATTGAGGTAGCCGCGACCGAACCAGTGGTTGTTGGGGTCCATGGTGATGACCGCCTCGGGTCGCAGTTCTCGGATCACCCGGACCAGGTCGCGTCGCACCGCCAGGGTGTTCTGCAAGACTCCGTCGGGATAGCCGAGGCAGCGCACCTCGGACACCCCCAGGTGCGCCGACGCCAGGCGTTGCTCCTGAATCCGGATCCGGCTCAGCTCGCCAGCCGGGATGGTGGGGTCGTCGCTCCCAGCGTCGCCGTCGGTGACCAGGCAGACGGCACCCTGGCAGCCCTGGCGCGACCAGGCGGAGAGCACCGACGCCGCCAAGAAGTCGCAGTCGTCAGGGTGGGCCACCACAACCAGGGCCCGCTCCGGGACGTGCTCGAACAGCTCCAGCGGAGAGAGCTTGGCGGCGGAGTCACCGTCCTCGGCGGGTTCATTGTTGGCCATCTCAACCAGTTATCCTGCCAGCCGTGAGCCTCGCTCTGCCTCGAGCCCCGCGGATCGCCACCTTCTCGATCGTGGCCAGCGACGGTGTCGACTGGGGGGTGGCGGTCGCATCCAAGTTCCTGGCGGTCGGAAGCGCGGTGCCCGCAGCCCGAGCTGAGGTGGGTGCCATCGCCACCCAGGCGATGGCCAACACCGGCTACAAGCAGCTTGGATTGGAGCTGCTGGAGGCTGGTCGGCCAGCCAGCGAGGTGGTCGAAGTGCTCACCGGCGATGACGAGGGACGGGAGCACCGGCAGCTGGGAGTGGTGGACCGCCATGGCGGAGCCGCCACCTACACCGGCTCCGAGTGCTTCGAGTGGGCCGGAGGCCGCACCGGCAAGGGCTGCGCCTGCCAGGGCAACATCCTCGCCGGTCCCGAGGTGGTCGACTCCCTGCTCACAACATTCGAGAGTTCTACCGGTGAGTTGGTCGACCGACTGGTGGCCGCCCTGGCCGCCGGTGACCAAGCGGGCGGCGACCGGCGCGGCCGGCAGTCCGCCGCACTTCTGGTGGTTCGCCGCCACGCCGGGTACGGCGGCTTCGACGACCGGATGGTGGATCTCCGGGTGGACGACCAGCCGAAGCCCATCCCCGAGCTGCTGCGCCTGCTGGGTCTCTGGCGTCTCTACTTCGAGAAGGCCTCCCCGGAGTCGCTGCTGCCGATAGACGACGTCATGTACACCCGGCTGCGGAGCGCCCTGGCGCGAGCCGGCCGGCTATCTGAGGGTGCCAGCACTGAGCAGCTCTGGTCGGCGTTCGACGCCTGGGTCTCGGAGGAGAACCTGGAGGAGCGGGTGGCCTCCCGAGAGGCAATCGATCCACTGGTGCTGGCCAAGCTCGAGGAGACACCCTCGGCCGGATAGCTGACTCCGTCCGACTTCCAACTCTCAGGTGGGCCGGCCCCGGTCCAGTGACCAGCGGCTCGACTGGCCCCACTCACCGGAGCCCCTCCAGAAAGCAGAGCCCGATGGTCGATTGGCGATTCTCGCTCTCGGGGCCCGACCGATGCTACCTTTGGAGACGCTGCTCGGCGTGTCATAACTAGAGTGGGGGTGAGGAGATCTCATGGCTGTAAACCTACCGTCTGAGCGTCCTGACACCAGCGACATGCTGATGATTCACGGCGTTTTTCGAGGAGAGCTGCAGGCTGCTCCGGCTCGCATCCAGGGAGTCGTCCCGGGGGACCTGGATCGGGCTCGGCTGATCGGCGACCACTACGCATTCGTCCTGGCAGTGCTGCATATTCACCACGAGACCGAGGACGAATTGCTCTGGCCCAAGCTCAATCAGCGGGTCGAGTTCAAGCGGGAGCTGGTGGCGCGCATGGAGGCCCAACACGCGGCGATAGCCGGCGAACTAACTCAGTCGAACGAGACCCTGGAGCGCTGGGCGAAGACCGGCGCCCTCCAGGACGCCGGTCCGCTACTGGAGAGCCTCAGCCGCCTGACAGCTGTGCTGGAGCACCACCTAGGCGAGGAGGAGCAGCAGATTTTGCCCATCGCCGCGGATCATCTGTCGGTCAAGGAGTGGGGGGAGTTGGGCCAGCACGGCATGGCGGCGGTGCCCGCTGAGTGGATGCCGGTCACGCTCGGGCTCTGCCTGAGAAATCTCCCCCCGGAGGCACGCCCGGTATTCCTCGCCCAAATGCCAGAGGGTGTTCCTGTTCTCTGGACAAGTCAGTGGGAGACCATCTACGAGGCTCACATGGCGTCGCTGGAGCCGACGGCGTAGGCCTCGGTCCGTCCGTCAGGCTGGAGAGGTCGGTGAAGGCGGGCGGCTCATTCGGCTGAGGTGGTAGAGCAGCAGCTGTTGGGCGCTCAAGGCAGCCCCTCCATAGTCGGAGGTCAGCACTAGGACTTCGCTGGCCAGTGGCATCAGCGGAATTCGGTAAGCAAGCTGCACCGCCTTGCGCACCCCGAGGTCGTCGGCCACCACCACCGACCGACCGAGGACCCGGGCGAGGTACTGACTGGCGGTCCACGGTCCCAGACCGGGCAGCTCGGTGAGCCGCTCTCTGACCGCCCCGTCGGAGGCGGACTCCAGCGCCGCGAAAGAGAGCTCGCCGCTGCCAACGGCCGCTCCTAGAGCGCCCAGGCAGCGGGCCTTGGCCCTGGTCAGATGAAGTTCGGCCCAGACCTCAGGGGAAGCTGCCGCCATCTGCTCGGGATCTGGGCAGATGGCGAAGTCATCTCCCAGGGCGATCCGCTGGCCCAGCCGTCGCAGGATGGCGCGTCGCACGGTCAGGGCCAGGGTGAGGTTCACCTGCTGGGACGTGACCATGGCGAGCAGGGCGCCGAGCGGGTCGAGTGCCCGCACCGGGAAGACTCCGGGATAGAGCTCCCGGAGCCCGGCTATGACTGGGTCCCGCTGCCCCAGCTCAGCGAGAGCAGCCTGCTCATCGACGAACATCGCCCCAAGCCAGTCTCCCAGCCCGGCCGGTGGGCTCGCGGTGTCGGTCTCCAGCTCCAGGTACGACTCGGCCCCGGCGAGACGAACCAGCCGGACGGCGCCGATCTCGCCGTCAACCCGGTACGGCCTGAGAAATCTGTCACCGTCCCAGCGATCCATCAAGTCGTCGCCGTGACGGCTGAAGCGCTCCAGGGAGGCGTCGAGGTCGAGGCCGGGCGGCAACTCCATCCGGGACCGAGGACTGCCCTTATTCAAGGAACGAGGCGAGCGATCAGGCCTGGGAGCCGGACCGCTTCAACTCGCCGTCGCTGTATCCCCAGCCCCGGTCCGCCGACGCCGGTCCGGTCGGCCCCAGGAGGGTGCCAGCCCCCTCGCTGTAGTGGGCCGGGTCCCGGCGCGCCAGCCAGGCGGGTATGGCCTGGCTGGACGCGACCACCAGGAACCAGCCCAGGAAAAGGGGCACTCCGATGCTCCACATGTCCAGGGCCATGTAGAAGTGGAAATCGTAAGGGTCCATGGCCTGGAAGGCGGACATCAGCAGTCCCGAGAAGCCGAATGCCAGACAGGTGAGGACGAAACCGTGGGCCAGCATCCGACCGCGAACCGACCGAAAGCGGTCTAGCGCACTGCTGCCTTGGGGAAGCTCAGCTCCCCGACGCCAGCCTCGCCACAGGAAGATCAGCAGAGCCCCGCCGGCCAGCCCGCCACCGGCGAGAACCACGACCCCGAGGGCGATCATGTTCTGAACCACCGCCAGTGACAGTTGCTGGGTCACTCCGTAGACGCCCTCATTGAGCAGCAGGCCTCCCCCGGTGAGCAGAGCCCCCGCGAAGACCGCGGACACCGCCACCGCCGAGCGGTCGGGCCCCTTCCACCGATGGGTCGGAGTGCTGGCATCGATCGCGGCGAGTACCTTCCAGACGAGGGGAGCGCCGATCGCCCATCCGGTCCAGGGCGGGACGATCGCCGGCAACCAGTCCACCAGTAGGTTGAAGTGGAAATCGTAGACATCCCAGATCCGCAGAACGTTCATCCCGAGCCAGATCGCCACGCTGTAGGCAAGCAGGTAAAAGAACGCTCCCACCACCAGCTGGTACCGCGCCTCAGCCAGCCGCTGCAGACCACCGTCCGGTCCTGCCAGCAAACCGGCAACTTTCCAGTAGAGAGGGCCGAAGAGGACCAGCACGAGCAGCACCGGGGTGAACCAGGGCAGGATGTCCAGCAACAGGTTGAAGTGGAAGGTGACCGGGTTGAGGGCCTTGAGCAGGACCATCAGGACCCACACCACACCAATGAATGCGAGCCCCAGGAAACAGGCGCCCATCAGCACCTCGAAACGGCGTTGAACCAAGACCGCCAGCTTCACCAGGAACCATGGTAACGGCCGGTAGTCGGCTTCAGCGGGCCCCGGTGTTCAGCTGGGCTGTGAAGCCGAACCAGGCTGGGTGCGCGACTCCCCTGACCCCGATCTGACCCACCGCTGGGGATAGACCGTCTCGCCCCGGGCCAGCATCGCGACGAAGTGGTCGACACGTCGAGCCCGTGTCTCCGCCCGTTTGGGCTGACCAATTCGGTACAGAACGGCGTAACGGTTCTGGCTGGTCAGGATCTCAAACATAGCCTGGGCACTCGGGTTGAGGGCCAGCCCAGCGGCCAGATCCGACGGGACCTCGATTTCCGATTGGCCAGCGTACCCAGCTTCCCAGCTACCGTTGGCGCGGGCCCGCTCCACTGCCGCCAGGCCGGCTGGCTGCATCCGACCCTCCCCAGTCAGCCGGTCGACGTTCCGGATGTTGATCTGAGACCAGCGGCTGCGGCCCTGTCGGGGAGTGAAACGCTGTCGGTAGGTGAGTTCGTCGCGCCGCTGAACCTGGCCGTCGATCCAGCCCTGGCAGAGTGCCTCATCGAGCGCCTCCCGGTATCTGAGATCTGTCGGGATGGTGGTGCCCTGCTTGGCCAGTACCAGCCAGACTCCAGTCTGATCGGCGTGGTGTTTCTCAAGCCACCTCCTCCAGGCCTGAGCGTCGCCGACGGTCAGTTCGGGAAGTTCACCTGCCATTGAGAGTTGATTCCTCAACCTTCTTCACTGCGCTACTTCCAGACCAAGGTAAGGGGGGGTTCGAAGTCTGCCACAACACTCCGGCCCGGCTTGCAGCGAGATTAGCGACGAGGGAGTCCAGGCACCACCGCGGCTAAGGGGAACGCCACGCAGCAAGTGGTGGTAGTTCGAGTTATTGAAGTACCGGGGTCGCTCGCCGGGCGGCCTTCGCAGTTCAGGCGTCGACCAACTCAACTGCGTAGCCGGCGAAGCTTGAATCCCTGGTAACCACGGTGAGGTTCTCCAGCAGCGCCTGGGCCACCAGCATTCGGTCGAACGGGTCGTGGTGAAGCCTCGGCAGAGCGCCCGCGACCAGAGCGTGCGCGATGGATATAGGCAGACTCCTGAACCCGCTTATCTCCAGTTGAGCGGCAAGATCATCCGGTGCCCTTAGCTTCCCGAGTGAAGTCTTGATCGACATCTCCCAGGCCGTGGCAGCCGAGACGAAAATGTCGTTGATCGGATTCGCGATGGCCGTGCGCGCACCTACCGACATCGGGCGATCATCCAGCCACCACAAGAGAACGTGCGTGTCGAGAAGAAGTCTCACGTCCCCTCTCCTCTGAATGCCGCCTCCACTTCGGCTGGCAGATCCTCGAAATCAGGGGCAAGGTGAACACGACCACGCCAAGCCCCCGGCACCCGTGGCTCAGTCCGACGATCGATCGGAACTAGACGTGCCACCGGCCTTCCGGCGCGAGCGAGGACGATCTCCTCACCAGCAGCAACCCGGTCAAGCAACTGAGAAAGGTGGGTCTTCGCTTCGTAGACGTTGACGCTGGTCGGCATGGCTCTGAATACTAATTGATCAGACCAGATCTAGTCAACCTGGTAGCACCGCCTCGGGTGGTTCGATCTAGAGCGAGCGGAAGATCACGGCGAGACCGGCAAAGATCAGCACCAAGGAGACCAGGGCCAGGCAACCGAAGTCGACGCTTACCACCAGCCGAAACCACCCTGAGAGGTTGCCCACCCCAGGCGAGCGCAAAGGTCGCGGCTTCTCTTGGATCGGCCCCTGCCGGGGCAGAGGCTGGTCAACCTGGGCCCGGGCCCAGATGCTGCGCAGGCTGAGGGCGGCACCACACGCCATCAGCACCCCTACCGCCAGGATCACGATCCCGAGCCCGACACCGCCGGACTTGGTTACCACTGCGACGAGCGGGGCGGTCAGGGGCAACGAGCCTCACCGAGGGGACGGCCCGCTGCCGGACGCGGCCTACGGAAGCGAGCGGTAGTCGTGCCTCGCCTCGCGGACCCAGCCGCCCAGGGACACCACCAGGATGATCAAGCCGACGATGACCACCTCCACCTTGGTGATCACACCGATCATCGAGGTAGCGAACCCGATCGCCAGCAGGATTGGCCAGAAGCTGGGGCCGGGGAGGTGAGAGGAGGACTCCTCCGTCGGGCTCACCGGAGACTGCTCACTTGGCATGGGAGGCAGCCAGGTAGAGGATGGCCCAGGTGAATCCGAGTGCCAGCATCAGGATCCCGACCACGGTCAGGAGTATCCCCATACGAACATTGGCCCGGGCCTCTTTGCGCTGCATCAATTGTCCCCTGTTCCGGGCTGCGCCAGCGGAGGCGTGGGATTCACTCCCCCGAGTAAACCACGGTCGGTGGCGCCGGTGGTTCTGGCCGAGCCGGCGTCAGCCGCGGCCAGCCAGCCGATCGTCGCCAGGATCACCACCGTAGACCAGGTGGCGGACCCCAGCGCCAGATGCAGGTCCTGGAGCCCCTCGGGGGCCTGAAGGGTGGCCACCAAACCCCCGGCGGCGATCTGTGCCAGCAGCAGGACGGCCAGGAGGTCGGCTATCGGCCGCGCCCCTTTGATGTTGCGCCATCGCCGAGCCGCATGCATCACCAGGAGCGCGATCAGGATGGTCGCTATCAGCACTGTCAGCCGGTGGACGTCCTGAATTATCACCAACTGCTGGGGCTGACCTCCGGAGGATGAGCAGCCGGGCCAGGAGGGGCAGGCGTAGGCCGCTCCCCCGTCGACCACCAGGGAACCGGACATCATCACCACGAAGGTGGCGCCCACCGCCCACCAGGCTCGGGGCGTGACCCGTCTACCGGCGGAGGGTCTTCGCGCGACCAGAGTGGCGACCACGGTGACCCAGACCACCCCCAACAGGATCATCGCCGTGAGCAGGTGCAGGGCAACTGTGATCGGGGCGTTGTGGGTGATCACGGTGATCGCCCCCAGGATGATCTGGATGACGATGATCACCAGGGCCGCCAGGGCGGGCCACAGGATCGCCGGACGGCGGCGGGCATAGCGCCATGCGAAAAGCGCGGTGAGGACCACGAAGACGGTGACCAGCGATACCAGATATCGGTGCGACTGCTCCAGGATCGAGTGGAAGTTGTCGACCGGGCCCAACTGTCCATAGCAGAGTGGCCAGCCAGGGCAGCCCATCCCCGACTCGGTGACCCTGACCGTGCTGCCCAAGATCACCAAGAAGTAGGTGAGCACTCCGGTCACGATCGCCAGGATCGGCAGCAACCAGGCGAACCGGAGGGTGCGCTCCCCCACGGGGTTTCCGCTCAAGGGAGCACGGTGCCAGGTGGATTAATCTGGTGTCCGGACAGCCGCAGGTCGCGCAGCGGACGGTCGCTGTTGATCGGCGGCAGGTCGTCGAAATTGTGTGGCGGCGGCGGAGAGGTGGTGTACCACTCCAAGGAGTTGCCTTCCCAGGGGTCGTTGGGCGCGGTCTTGGGACCGTGCAGGGAGAGCACCACGTTGTAGAGGAAGACCAGGATCGCTAGCGCGATGATGAAGGACCCAATGGTTGAGGTGAGGTTGAGCGCACCCCAGCCCCGGTCGACGCCGTAGGTCGCAATCCGGCGGGGCATCCCCAGCACCCCTAGGAAGTGCATGGGCATGAAGGTAACGTTGAAACCGATGATCAGCAGCCAGAAGTGCCACTTGCCCAGCCGTTCACTGAGAAAGCGACCGAAGATCTTGGGCCACCAGTAATAAAGACCGGCGAAGACGGCAAACAGAGAACCGCCCACCAGCACGTAATGGATGTGGGCGACTACCCAGTAGGTCCCGTTGAGCTCGTAATCGATTCCCAAAGAGGCCAGGAAAACGCCGTCCAATCCACCGATCAGGAACATCAATATGAATCCCACGGCGAAGAGCATCGAGGCAGAGAAACGGATCGAGCCGCCCCACAGAGTTCCCAGCCAGTTGAAAATCTTGACCCCAGTTGGTATCGCGATGATCATCGTGGTCGCCATGAAGAAGACCTGGACCGGTACTGGCAACCCCACGGTGAACATGTGGTGGGCGAAGACCATGAAGCCCAGCACTCCGATGGCCGCCATGGAGACGGCCATGGCCCGGTAGCCGAAGATCGGTTTACGGGTGAATACCGGCAGTATCTCCGAGATCAGCCCGAATCCAGGCAGAATCATGATGTACACCGCCGGGTGGGAATAGAACCAGAAGATCAGCTGGTAGAGAACCGCGTTTCCGCCGGAGGAGGGGTTGAAGAAGTTGGTCCCCAGCTGGCGATCCAACAGCACCATGGCCAGGGCGGCGGCGAGAAACGGCGAGGCCAGCAGCACCAGCGCAGAGGTGACCTCCATCGACCACACGAAGAGGGGGATCCGGAACCAGGTCATCCCCGGCGCCCGCATTCGATGAATGGTCACCAGGAAGTTGACCGCTCCCATCACCGAGGAGACGCCCAGGATGTGCAGTCCCAGGATCCAGAGGTCCTGTCCCACCTGCGGTGTGTAGAGCTTTTCAGCGAGGGGAACGTAACCAGTCCAGCCGTCAGAGGCGGCACCTCCGGGGAGCAGGAAACCGCTGTACATGACCATCCCGCCCAGCGGCACCAGCCAGAAGGCGAATGCGTTGATGCGCGGAAAGGCCATGTCCTTGGCCCCGATCATCAAGGGCACCATGAAATTGCCGAACGCGCTCCAGACCGGGATCACGAAGAGAAAGATCATCGTGGTCCCATGCATGGTGAAGAGCTGGTCGTACTGCTGAGCGGTGAGCAGAGTGTTGTTGGGCTCAGCCAGCTGAGTACGAATCAGCAGGGCCATCAAGCCGCCGATGCAGAAGAAGAAGAAGGTGGTGAAGAAGTAGAGAATCGCGATGCGCTTGTGATCGGTGGTGGTAACCCACTCCCACACTTTCCCGTAGGAACGGGGGACCGGCCGAGTGAGGGGGAGGTCAGCGGTGCTCATTAATCCTCACTACCGTTTCAGGAAAGACTGCCGATATAACTCTTGTACTGGGTCATCGAAACCACCTTGACCGTGATCAGCATCGTGTCGTGGCCGACCCCGCAGAACTCGTAGCACTGGCCTTGGAAGGTGCCCGTCTGACTGGCCTCAATGAAGGCGCGATTGGTGATTCCCGGCAGAGCATCGATCTTGGCTCCCAGCGCCGGCACCCAGAAGCCGTGAATGACATCCTTGGAGATGGTGGTCAAGTCGATGGGGGTGTTGACCGGGATCTCCATGGTGCGGATCGAGCTCTTGCCGTTGGAGTAGGTGAATGTCCAGTAGAACTGCTGCCCGGTGACGTGGATGGCGACCGGGTCACGGCCGGCCGGCGTCGCCGAGCTGGGGCCGTAGCGCAGGTAGTTGACGTTGACGACATTGAGAATGAAGAGCGCGAAGAGCAGCACCGCCGGGCCGATGATCCAGGCCCGCTCCAGCCGCTTGTTGCCGCTGATCTGGCGGGGCATCTCGTCGTCCGAACGTCTTCTGAAGCGGAAGCAGGCGTAGAGGATGGCGCCACCAACCCCCAGTAGGACCACGATCGAGCAGGCCAGGAAGACGTAGAAGAGCATGTCGATCGTCCGGGCCGGGGGGCCGCCGGGATTCAGAAAGTTGGTGTTGGCCGCCAACACCGGGGAGAAGGTCAGGATGCCCGCCCCGAGGATGCCGAGCGAGGTTGCGACGAGCAGCTTTCCGCCGAGGTGGGCGCCTCTGGTCTTCAACCGGTCCTCCGCAACTCCCCGTGCCTGGTCCCGACCGGGTTGACCGTGGGACCCGCGCCAAAAGGCGACTCGAGTATGGCCACCGGCTGATCTCACTGTCAAACGGCAGGAGTTGGAGGGGCCCGGACCGGGGCGAACTAAGATGGGGCAGTCGCCGTTGGGACTGAGAATGGTGGAGGCAGCGTGGTCGAAAGCTCGTCTCAGGACCCTCTGGGAGTCAGGGCGGAGTTGGGCTCGGGAGGCCCACTCTTCTTCAGCCTCGGCCGGCTCCGGGACCTTGGTCTGGCGGACCCGGACCAGCTGCCCAGCACCGTCAAGGTCTGGCTGGAAATGCTGCTGCGGGAGGCCGGCGGACGTCACGCCAAGCCGGAGGACGCCCTCTTCCTGGCCAACTGGAGAGGTCAGGTTGCCGAGACCGATCGGGAGCGGGAACTCCCCTACTTTCCGGCCCGGGTCCTGCTCCAGGACTTCACCGGGGTTCCCGCGGTGGTGGACCTGGCCTCGATGCGCTCGGCCATGGTTCGAGCCGGCGGCGATCCCGGCCGGATCGACCCTCTGGTAGACGCCGACCTAGTCATCGACCACTCGGTCCAAGTGGATGCCTACGGCAGCGACTCGGCCTACGGGACCAACCTGGAGCGGGAGTACCAGCGGAACTACGAGCGGTACAGCCTGCTCCGCTGGGCCCAGCAGGCCTTCCGCGGCTTCCGAGTGGTGCCCCCAGGGATGGGGATCTGCCACCAGGTCAACCTCGAATACCTGGGCCGGGTGGTCCAGCTTCGGGAGCAGAACGGCCGCCAGCTGGCGCTCCCGGACACCCTGGTCGGCACCGACTCCCACACCACCATGATCAACGGCCTAGGGGTCCTCGGCTGGGGGGTGGGCGGCATCGAGGCCGAGGCGGCGATGCTGGGCCAACCGCTCCTGCTCACACCGCCGCTGGTGCTTGGGGTCCGCTTCACCGGCCACCTCCAACCAGGGGTCACCGCGACCGACCTGGTGCTGCGGGTGACCGAGTGGCTTCGGGGTGTCGGGGTGGTCGGAAAGTTCGTCGAATTCTGTGGGGACGGCCTGGACGGCCTCTCGCTCGCCGATCGGGCCACCATCAGCAACATGGCTCCGGAGTACGGGGCCACCGCCTCGCTATTCCCGGTGGATCAGGTCGTGCTCGACTATCTGGCCACCACCGGCCGCCCCCGGGAGCTGATCGACCTGGTCGACCGATACACCAGGGAGCAGGGCCTATTCCGAACCTCCGCCACCCCGATCCCCACCTTCACCGAACTGCTGGAGCTGAACCTCGACACCATCGAGCCCAGTGTCGCCGGGCCCCGCCGTCCCCAGGACCGGGTCCCCCTGGCCCAGATCGGTGAGAGCTTCGTCAGAAACTTCCCGCCCCGGATCGATCTCCCCTCGCCGCCGGAGCGGCCCCGGCTGGAGGACGGCTCGGTGGTGATCGCGGCCATCACCAGCTGCACCAACACCTCCAACCCCAGCGTCATGGTAGCGGCCGGTCTCCTGGCCAAGCGGGCGGTGGAGCGGGGGATCCGCCCGCCTGACTTCGTCAAGACCAGCATGGCGCCCGGCTCCCGGGTGGTGACCGACTACCTGCGGCAGTCAGAACTGCTGCCGGCGCTGGAAGCACTCGGCTTCGACGTGGTCGGGTACGGCTGCACCACCTGCATCGGCAACAGCGGACCGCTCCCGGACCAGGTGGCCAGAGAGGTCGAGGACCAGAACCTGCAGGTGGCCGCGGTGCTCAGCGGCAACCGGAACTTCGAGGGTCGAATCCATCCCCAGGTCAAGGCAGCCTACCTCGCCTCCCCCCCGATGGTGGTCGCCTTCGCCCTGGCCGGCAGCGTCCGCCGGGACATCACCCAAGAGCCTCTGGGGCTGGACCGGAACGGTAAGCCGGTCTATCTGAAGGAGCTCTGGCCCAGTGCCGCTGAGGTGGACCAGGTGATCGCTTCAGCGGTCAAACCGGAGTTCTTCGCGCGGGAGTACCAGCGGATCTTCGGCGGAGATGAGCACTGGGCGGAGATGGACTCCCCCACCGGGCCCAGCTACCAGTGGGAGCCGTCCTCGACCTACATCCGGGAGATGCCGCTCTTCGAGGGCATGGCAGCGGAGTCCAAAGCCGTGCCCGATATCGAGGCGGCCCGGGTTCTGGCCCTGCTGGGTGACTCGGTCACCACCGACCACATCTCCCCCGCCGGCTCGATCGCGCCGACCAGCCCCGCCGGGGAGTACCTGCAGTCATTGGACGTCGGGCCCCGGGAGTTCAACAGTTACGGTTCTCGGCGGGGCAACCATGAGGTGATGATCCGAGGCACCTTCGGCAACGTGAGGCTACGCAACCAGCTGGCCGCCGGCAAGGAGGGGTGGTTCACTAGCCACCAACCCGACGGAGAGCCGACCACCATCTACGACGCCTCGGTGCGCTACCGGGAAGAGGGCGTGCCCCTGATCGTGATCGGTGGCAAAGAGTACGGCTCGGGCAGCTCCCGTGACTGGGCGGCCAAGGGGACGGCTCTGCTCGGGGTCCAGGTGGTGCTGGCCGAGAGCTTCGAGCGGATCCACCGCAGCAACCTGGTCGGGATGGGGGTACTCCCGATCCAGTTCCAGGAGGGGGATTCGGCGGCGAGCCTGGGGCTGGACGGCACCGAGTCCTACACGATCTCCAACCTCGACCAGTCGCTCAAGCCACGGGCTCAGCTGGCCCTCGGGATCAAGGACCAGGCGGGGCGGACGCGCGAGATCTCGGTGGTTGCCCGGGTGGACAGTCAGAACGAGGTCGAGCAACTTCGCCACGGCGGGGTGCTCCAGATGGTGCTTCGGCAATTCCTCGCCGAATAGGCGGGCGGTGACCGCTACCCACATCAGCTCGCCGGTGGAGAGGGTGCTCCAGGGCCCGGGATCCGCCCGATCCCTGCCCGAGGAGCTGGACCGGCTGGGGGCCGTCCGGGTGGTGATGGTCAGCTCAGCGACCCTGGCGAGGGAGACCCCACTGATCTCGGAGTTGGAACAGGCGATCGGATCGCGCCACCAGGCGACCTTCACCAAGCTGAGTCAGCACACCCCCCAACAGGCGGTCGGGGAGCTGGCCCAGCTGCTACGGGAGCTCCGCTGTGACGGGGTGGTGAGTGTCGGCGGGGGCAGCGTGATCGACGGCTGCAAAGCGGCGCTCCATGAGGTCAGTGCCGAGGCCGCGATCCACCTCGCCATCCCCACCACCTTGTCCGGAGCGGAGTTCACCGGCAGCGCCGGGATAACCGATGGCCCGACCCGCCAGAAGCGAAGCATCGCTGACCGCAGCACGGCCCCCCGGGTGGTGATTCTGGATCCCGAGGTCACCCTTCCCACCCCTGACCGGCTCTGGCTCGGCAGCGGCATCCGGGCGGTCGATCATGCGATCGAGACGGTTTGGTCCCCCGTTCAGGACCCCCTCAGCATCTACCTGGCGCTGGAGGCGCTCCGCAGGCTGCGGTCAGCCCTGCCCCGGTGTCGCCGCGAGCCCGGGGATGTCAGCGCCCGCCACCAAGCCCAGGTAGCCGGGTGGTGGGCGGCCCTGGGACTGGCATCGGTGCCGATGGGCCCCAGCCACTCTCTGGGCAAGCTGTTGGGAGCGCCATTTGGGATACCCCACGGCATCACATCCTGCGTCCTGCTGCCGCCCGTGATCCAGGAGATCGCCGAACGCGAGCCAGACCGAGTGGCCCCACTCGCCGAGGCGTTTGAGGTCGAGGGGCCCCGCAGCGTAGCCGACGCCTGTCGCCGGTTGATTGCCGAACTGGACCTGCCGACTTCACTTTCGGGAGCAGGCCTCAGCGACCGCGACCTCGCGGTCTACCTGGAAACTGTGCCGCCCGAGTGGCGCCAGGTGGTCCGCGCGGCCTACTGACATGCGCTGCCCGGAAGCTGCCGGGGTGGCCGGGCATTTCGGCCGATCGCCGAGAACCTGACCCGGCGCTGGCAACCCCGACCCTGCGGGCCCTGGTCCAGCACAGGTGCGCCGCCAGTCTGGGTGAGTCGCGTCGCTTGAAATGCCACGGCTCGCCGGTGGCGCGGGCCGGTGCCTATGCGAATCCGCCTCCCAGGTTGGCACCAACCGGGTGGCCGCTCACCTGGTTTGGCAAGCCGAGCCACTTCCCCGAGGTGGCTGATATTGACAGAGATAACGAGAGTGATTATCATTCGCGCCTGTGAAGTGGAACCTCAGCAGGTCACGTCCGGGACAAGTTGAGTGAGCAGGCTGACCGACAGCCGGGATCCGGTGGCTCTGGGCACTCTGAGTCTGCTGGTGGCGCTAGCCGCCACTTCATGTTGCACTGGACTTGTGGTGCAGGCCTCGTCTACCAACCGGACCAGCAAGATCGTGGCCGTGGGTGCTGAGAACGAATACGCCAACGTGATCGGCCAGGTGGGTGGAAGGTACGTGACAGTCGCAGCCGTCATGAGCAACCCCAACACCGACCCCCATACCTTCGAGGCGAGTCCGAAGGTGGCCGAGATGGTTAGTGCGGCCGAGCTGGTGGTGCAGAACGGCCTGGGCTATGACGCCTTCATGAACAAGATTGAAGCGGCCTCGCCCAACAGTCGGCGCAAGGTGATTGAGGTCCAGAACCTCCTGGGTCTGCCGTCGAACACTCCCAACCCACACCTTTGGTACAAGCCGACCACGATGCCGGCCGTCGCCAAGGCGGTGGCCAGTGACCTGGGAAAGCTCGAGCCCGCCCACGCCGTCTACTTCCGCGCCCGGGCAAGGACGTTCGACCAGTCCTTGACGCCCTGGTACCGGGTCATCGCCCAGATCAAGGCCAAGTTTCCCAAGGTAGCGGTGGCAACCACCGAGCCGGTGGGTGACTACCTGCTCCAGGCGGTGGGAGCCGATAACCGCACGCCTTGGACGCTGCAGGCCGACATCATGAATGGGGTGGATCCCTCGCCACAGGAGGTGACCTTCCAGGACAACTTGTTCAAGCAGCACCGGGTCAAGGCTTTCCTTTACAACCAGCAGGTGACCGATTCCTTGACGGCTGCCTTCCTGGCCCTGGCCAAGCAAAACCGGGTCCCCGTGGTTGGGGTCTACGAGACGATGCCCACCCCGGGCTATGACTACCAGACCTGGATGATCGCCGAGGCCAAGGCCCTAGACCGGGCCCTCGCCGACCAGCAATCGACCACCCGGCTGTAGCGGAGGTGGATCCCACCCGGGTCAGCGGCGAAGAGGTCCTCAAGCTGGAAGGTATCTCCGTCTGGCTATCCGGTCGCCAGGTGTTGCGCGAGATCAGCTTCACCCTTCAGGCGGCTGAGATGACCGGCCTGATCGGGTCCAACGGGGCCGGCAAGACCACTATTTTCCGAGTGATCCTAGGCCTCCAGCGCGCCAGCGCGGGCCGCGTCTGGATCAGCGGCCGTGAACGCCCCGGGCGGCACCCTGCCATCGGCTACGTTCCCCAGACCGTGGCGCTGGATCCCGACATGCCATTGCGGGCACGCGACGTGGTCGGACTGGGTCTTGATGGTCAGCGAATCGGGATACCCCTTCCCTCGCGACAGCGGAGGCAACTAATCGACGAGATGCTCCAGGCTGTCGATGCCACCGACTTCGCCGACGCGCGAGTGGGTCGTCTCTCCGGCGGTGAGCAGCGCCGGATCCTGATCGCCCACGCGCTGATCAGCCGACCCGCCCTGCTGCTCCTCGACGAGCCTCTGATCAATCTGGATATTCGAAGTGAGCACGAGGTGGTGGAACTTCTCTCCCGGATCGCCAGGGAGCAGCGGATCGCGGTGCTCATCTCCGCCCATGACATGAACCCCTTGCTCCCGGCCATGGATCGAATCGTCTACGTGGCCGGAGGCAGGGCAGCGAGCGGGAGCACTGACGAGGTGGTCCAGACCGAGGTTCTGAGCAAGCTCTACGGGCGCCAAGTCGACGTGATCCGGCTTCGCAATCGAGTCCTGGTCGTCTCTGGTTCGGATGAGACCTCCCCCGCCGACCCTGAGCACGCGCACGCGATCGCTGACCCGGGCTTGGTCTGAGAGCGAGCAGCGGATGGGATTCATCTTCGGCCCCGGTTTCTTTCAGAGTTCCCCAGTCCAGGTGGCCCTGACCGTCGGCTCGGTGGTAGCCGTGGTGTCGGGTGTGGTGGGGGTCTTCACCGTCATTCGGGGCCAGTCCTTCTCCGGCCACGCGCTGGCCGACCTCGGTGCCACCGGCGGGTCGGGCGCATTCCTGCTCGGAGTAAGCCAGCTCTGGGGATTTGTAGTCATTGCGGCAGTGGCCGCCGGCGCGATCGAGTTGGTCGGTCTGCGTCGGCCCCGGGGAAGGGACTTGGCCACCGGAATCGTGCTAGGTGCCGGTCTCGGGCTGGCGGCGCTGTTCCTCTACCTGGACACCACCTCCAGCAATACCACCGGGGCCTCGATCACCATCCTCTTTGGCTCAATCTTCTCCATCGACAGCAGCCTGGTGCCGGTGATCGCTGGTTTGAGCGCGGTCTCTCTGGGCACTGTTCTGCTGCTGTATCGGATGCTGCTCTTCACTTCTCTGAGCCCGGACATGGCGGCCGCGCGGGCAGTGCCGGTCCGGGCGGTGGGAGTTGGCTACCTGATGGCACTGGCGCTGGCGGTCTCCCTCTCGGCCATGACCATCGGGGCGGTGCTCAGTACCGCCTTGTTGATCGGACCGGCGGCCTGCGCCCTCCGGTTGACCAAACGCCCGGGCCTGGCACTGGCGGTGGCGGCAGTGATTGGAGTAGTCGTCACCTGGGTGAGCGTGGTACTCGCCTACGACAGCTACTACTGGCCTCCCGGCGGCCGCGGCTGGCCAGTGAGCTTCTTCGTGGTGGCTCTGATCTTCACCGTTTATCTCCTCACCCTGGTGCCGATTCACGGCCGGTTTTCAAAGCGGGAGTCAGGGCGAGCAGTCGGCGACGTGCGGCTGGCCGGTCGATAGCTCCGATGTTCTCCGGATTCATGGTCAACACCTGGCTGGCCGCAACCATGGTCGCGGTAGTGGCCGGCGTGCTCGGGTTCTTCATCGTCCTGCGCGGTGCCGCCTTCGTCGCCCACGCGGTGCCGAACGGGGCCTTCGCCGGGGCGGCGGCGGCGAGCCTGCTCGGGCTCAGCACCCTGCTGGGCTTGGGAACATTCGCGGTGGCCGGAGCACTGAGCATCAGCTGGCTCAGTCGGAGGGGGCGGCACGACGTGGTGACCGCGCTGGCTCTGGTCCTGATGCTGGGCCTAGGGGCGCTCTTTCTCAGCATGAGCGAGGAGTATGCCGAGGAGATCTTCTCCCTCCTCTTCGGCGATGTGGTCGGCGTGAGCGGCGCGGAATTGTGGCCGATATTGGGGCTAGGGGTGGCCTGCGTGGCGGTGATCCTGGTCCTCTTCCGGCCACTCGTGCTCAGTTCGGTGATGCCTGAGGTGGCCGAGGCTCGGGGCGTCCGAGCCAGTCGGATGGAAGTCTGCTTCGTCCTGCTGGTGGCCTTAGCCACCACCATGACCGTGCCGATAGTCGGTGCTTTTCTGATGTTCAGCCTGATGGTCGCTCCGGCGGCGGCGGCCCGCTCGCTCACTGCTCGTCCCGCTATGGCGATGGGGCTGGCAGTGGGCATCGCCCTGGTGATCGTCTGGGTGGCCATCGCACTCTCGTATCTCTCGGCTTGGCCGATCGGATTCTTCGTGGGAATGCTTGGTGCGGGCTCCTATGGAGTCGCGCGCGGATGGGCCTCCTATTGGCAGCGGAAGCCGAACCACCAACGAATTGCGCTGGACCCGATCGGATGAATCCAACCGTTTGGCAAGAGCTGCGACCAGAGGTCCTGTCAGCGGCGGCGAGAACTGTTGGGTTACCGGCCGCGATGTATCGGCTCCCGTTGTTCCTGGCAGCGAGTTACGAACTTGCCACAGTGGGCGGCGCGGCGAGCCAGGCCGTAATTGTCATCGGTCACGGCATCAAGTCCGCGCCGCTCGGCCACCGACCTCCGCACCCGACCGCGAGTACCTTTTGACCGTGACCAGCCGCAAGGATGCCGCCACCGGCCTGCGCTCGCCCGCTGCGCCCTCGGGCCCGGAGTCTGACGTACACGTTGGCGTCGGCAAGCGGCTGGCCCTGATCCGCCAGCGCTACACCGGAGGCCGGCGCCTTCTGGTGGAGGCGCTGATGCGAGCCGGGCGCCCGCTCACCGTCACCGAGATAGTGGATGTCCGCCCGGCCCTGCCGCCCAGTACCGCCTACCGCAACCTGGCAGTGCTGGAGCAGGCCACGGTGGTGCGCCGGGTTCAGCTGAGTGGCGAATTCGCCCGCTACGAGCTGAGCGAGGAGCTGACCCACCATCACCACCATCTGGTCTGCGTCGACTGCGGCTCAGTGGTGGACGTGAATGCCCCGGCCGGCCTGGAGGCTGATGTCGCCGCGACTGCCAAGGAAGTGGCTAAGGCCGCCGGCTTCCGCCTGGAGAGTCACCGCCTGGACCTGATCGGTCACTGCCGGACGTGCTCCTGAAGGTCCGCCCCGGGTCCTGGCGCTAGAACCCTGCGACCGGGAGTTCGGACCCCGCCGGCGCGGTCGAGACCATCGGTCCCTTTGGGCTCGAACCCCCAGCCCGGGTGGCCAGCACCGAGCCACCCAGAACCAGTGCGAAGCCGAAGGCAACCCCAAGAGTGAGGTGCTCATGGAGCAGAGCCACCCCGAGTGCCACCGCCACTGCCGGGTTGATGTATGTGATCACGGTCGCCCGCACCGGACCCACCTCGGCGATGAGCGCGAAGAAGACCAGGAAGGCGATGGCGGTGCAGATCACCCCCAGGGCGACGACCGCCCCGATCACCGGTAGGGTCGGAACGTGGGTCGGGCGCTGCAGGATGGCGAAAGGCGCGTAGAGGACCGTGCAGATGGCGAGCGATCCACTGACCACGCCGAGGCTGGGGAGGTCCGAGAGTCGGCGGGCCAGGATCTGCGGGCCAAGGGCGTAACAGCAGACCACGACCGCCATCTCCAGGATGGAGGCCACGGTGATGTGGCCGAGGTCGAATCCCAGCACCGCCGCCACACCGGCAATGCCCATCAGGAGCCCCAGCAGGCGCGCGCCGGTCAGCCGGTCCTGGCTCCCGCTGACCCGGACGATGACCACCCCCACCAGCGGGACCGCGGCCACCAGCAGACCGGAGAGCGAGCTGGAAATGTGGGTCTCCGCCTCTGACAGCAAGAGCCAGGCGATGGCAATCTCCACCAGGGAATAGAGGAGAAGGGAACGCCACTTGGCCAGCAGCGGACGAATCTGACCGCGTCCCAGAGCAATCGGCAGCAGCAGGACTGTTCCGATCGCGGTGCGGCCGAAGACCAGATCTGCCGGCGTGAGATGGCGAACGGCGACCTTGATCAGCAAGTACGGAATGCCCCAGATCAGGCACATCGCCCCGAACAGCAGCCAGCCGCGCCGAGTCATCCCAGATGCCTCCTTATTGGGGCCGCGACCCTCCACCCCGTCTCCGTCCCATCGGAGCGAGTTGGGGGCCCTCCACGGTGAGGCTAGCGTCCCAGGGTCAGCATCCGCCATCCGAATTCAGCACTCCGGGCTGCGGCACTTGGTGTCGAGACTAGGGTGTGCTGACGATTACACCGCTCGAACGCTGAAGAATTGCAGCTTTTCTGGCACACGCCCGATCGGGGTCTTCCCGTCGCGACCGGGTGGTCGCACTTTGGGGGTAAGCGCCGGGAAAGTGACATCCGGGAGCGGGGCCGACGGGATTGCGGGTGGTGAATCAACGGCTCGCGCTATTCAGGTGGGTGCAACCTGGTGTTGGATTTTATTCACTGACCACAGCCCCGATTTGGGCAGCGAGAGAAATCTAGTCCGGAGAGCCCCGCAGGCTATTCCGAATTAGACGTACTTCGTGTCGATGGCTATTCGCGTTACAGCGATGTCTGCGGTGCTGACCCGGCAGTTCCCGAGCTTCAGCGGAGATGGTCCCGTCCTTGGTCGCCCAGTCGGAGGCAAATGGAGCTTGCCCACCCCTCTGGGCTCGCCAGGCGGGTTCCGAACGGATCCTTCCCACCCGATCTCAAGGCCTCATGACTAGATCCCACGGATTGTCTCGTAGCGGGAGGTGATCGTGGCCACTCCCCATCTATCCGATTGGCTCCCACTTCGCTGTGATCTGCCGGGCGTAACCTGGTTCCTTACGCCCCCGTTCTCCCGACCGGCGCCGCGTCCCAGGCCAAGTCGACTGGAACCGGCTCGGGAGTGTGGCCTTAGGTTTCAGGAGAGAATATCCAAGTACGGCTCCGATCATGGCAATCTGTGGCGACAATCGGGGTGGTGCTGCTTGGCCTCTTCTCCGCCGTCGCCGTGACTCCGGCGCGGGCCGCGTACCACGACCCGAATTCCGAGTTCTATGTCGCGTTGGGAGGTTCAGCCTCGGTCGGCTGGCAACCCACGGCCGCCAAGCCGGGCGGTCAACCCACCGACACGGGATATGCCAATGATCTTGCCGAAACCGAACGGTCCAACTGGGTTGACCTACGGCTGGTCCAACTTGGATGCCCGGGTGAGACGACCACCACCATGCTGGACGGCGGAAGTCACTGCCCCTACCGGTCTGGGTCGCAACTTGCCGCCGCCACAGCATTTCTCCGGAGGCACCCTTCGACCGTCCTGCTGACCGTCGACTTGGGGTTCAACGATGTGGTGCGGTGTATGAAGCACCAGCAGGTCGACCAGGCGTGCGTAGCGCAGGCACTCGAGGTGGTCCGCGAGCAACTACCGCAAATTCTCTCATCGCTTAGGGCGGCCGGCGGCTCTAGCTTACAAATCGTCGGCGTGGGACACTACGACCCCTATCTCGCCGACTACCGCCAGGGAGGCGCAGCACGGGCGTTTTCCAGTGAGAGCCTGACGGTGATTACCCAACTCGACGACGTGATGCGCTCCGCTTACTCCGCCGCCGGAGTCCCGATGGCAGATGTTGCCTCCGCCTTCCAGACCGCCAGCACCGAACCAACCGAGCTCGATGGAACCGGCGTGGTACCCCGGAATGTGGCTGAAGCCTGTGCCCTCACCTGGATGTGTGCCGCCGCCCCATTCGGTCCCAACCCTCATCCAAACGATCCCGGGTACCGCGCCATCAGCGACGCTATCAGCTCCCTCGTCACGGACCGCTAGGCGGATCGCTCGAAGGGGGACGGGAGATCGCTCCCCAGCAGGATGAGCCGGGCTCCGGTGAAGTCGTGGCCTTCTGGTCGGGCACGTCTTGGAAGTGGTCGGATGCCGTCATCCGCCCTTCCCTCCGAGTATCCCGACTCTGTCGCCTGGGCTGCGAGGGACGACTTGCTCAATTCTGAGGAGCTTGGGCAGGGCGCGCGGACGGTTTCGGAGGATGATGGGTGGGGGCATTCAGCACCGCTAACAAGAGCGCAATCGGAGGCACCGCGGATATGTCCGAGCCCAAGAAGTTGCCCAAGCGGAAGTTCAAAGGCGAAGGCCACTTCGTTAGGACGGAGCCGGGACACCGGGTAGAAGCCTTTTTCGTCGCTGTCGCCGAGATGCGGAAGGGTCTGCATGACACCGAGCGTGGACGGCGAACTCCTCCGGCCGAGTCCCGGTTGCAGAGGGACGACCTAATATTCATGCTCGACGCTAAGAAGCGCGACTGGCGGAAGCAGCGAGCCACCGCCGAGGATCGCGAGACCGTCCTGCGCATCGGCCGCAAGCTGCAGCAGCAGGGATTGCACACCGGTGAATTCGCCAACGTCTCCTTTGGCATTTCGCGCTCGACGTATCGGAAGTGGCGAAGGCTGGCAGATTCCCCTGGCCCCAGGGTCAAATACCCGACCCCTCAGCTTCGGGCCTAGGAGTCTATAAAGCGGGTCGTTGCGGTTCTGCTCCTGGCACAAGACGCGGAGCGCGCAACGACCGGCTACCCAGATACCCTCGCTGGATTGGGGGCAGGTTTGGTTGTTTGCCGTTTCAGAGTGCTGCTAGCTCCAGCAGGACCAGCGCTCCAGCACTTGCGACAGGGCGGAGCAGAACTACCCCATATGCTTGGCGAGGAAGGCCAGGGCTTTCGGATAGGCGTCGAGTCGGTTGGCGCGGTGGACGAGCCCGTGGCCCTCATCGAAATAGACGAGAAGCTCGCATTCCACTTGGTTGGTCCGCAGGGCTCGAACGAGTTGTTCGGCCTCGGTCAGTGGCACCCGAGGGTCGTTGGCACCATGGATCACGAAGAGCGGGGCACGGACAGCGTCGATTCGGCTCAACGGCGAGGCCGACTCTAGAAAGTCGCGGTCATGCTTAAGAGAGCCGTATTCGGGCTCGCGCTGGGATCTGCGGTAGGCGGATGTATTCTCAAGAAAGGTGACCAGCGAGGATATGCCGACGATGTCCACTCCGGCAGCCCACAGCTCGGGCTGGAAGGCAAGCCCCGCGAGCACCATGTAACCACCGTAGGAGCCGCCCCACAAGGCGGCGCGGCCGGGGTCCAGCCCCTGGGAGGGCAGCCAGGCGTGCAGCGCGGCCAGGTCTCCCACCGAGTCCAGCCTCAGTCGAACGTCGTCCGCGGAGTACCAGCGTTTTCCATATCCGATGGAGCCGCGCACGTTGGGCATGAGGACGGTGTGTCCCGCAGCGGCCAGACCTTGGATGACCGCATTGAAGCCGCGGACTGCTTGCCCCTCGGGGCCACCGTGGATATACACCACCGCCGAGCCGGCCAGTGCGGGGTCGGCGGGATCCGGGTTCCGATAGACAAAGCAGGGGATCAGCTCACCGTCTGCGGTGGGCACTCTGTATCCGACCGGCCGAGCCAGTTCCACCTCCGCGAGCGGTCCGGTGCTGTCCTTTACGGTGGTGACCGCTCCGGTCCCGACGTCAATCCGCAGAATGCTGCCCGGGATGGTCGCACTGGTGAAGGTGAGCGCGACGAACCGCGAATCCGGCGACCAGACGGGGTTGGGGAACCCCGGCTCTCCGGTCCAACCGTCGTCCGGCAGTTCCACCCTGCGAACGAGCCGGCCGGTGGCGACATCGTGGAGCGCGATCCGAGCGGCACCGTCATCGTTGGTCAGGGCGAGAATCAGGTGCTTGTTGGGAGACAGCCAACCGGTAACGTCGCAGCCTTCGGCGCCAACCAGTTCGGTCCACTCACGGGTCGCCAACTCGAACCGGGCGATCATCGTGTATTCGCGACCCCGGTTGGTCGTCGCGATCAAGGAGCCATCTCCGGACTCCCAGTACGGTCGCAGGTGCTGCGCCGACTCCCGCGCGCCAGTTAGTGGCAGCAGCCGACCGCTGGTCGCGTCCACCGCGACCAGCTGCTCAGACATAGGCTGCGCGGCGTAGCGGACAAGAATCGCGTTGTGGCCGTCTGCTGCCACTGACACCTCGAATATCGCCCCGCCTTGGTCGTAGACGACGGTTTCGGCTCCGGTGGTTGTATCGCGCACGACGACGTCGAAGTCGACGAAGTTGCGACGGTTGGTGGTGTAAACAATCCGTCCGGGGCCGACGTCTACCAGATTGTGAAAGAAGCGGCCGTCGTGCACCAGTGGTTCTAGGTCGTCGAGCCCGAGGGGTGCGGAGGGAAGTGGGTCGAGAGAAATCAGCGATAGCTGGTGGCGCTCGTCGCCACCTTGGTCGTGCTCGACCACCACGGATCGGGTGCCGGGCAGGTAGCGTCCGACGCAGGCGCCGGGAAGCGCCGTGAGCGGTGTCTCCGATCCGTCCTGCGCCAACTCGACCAGCTGCACCGATCCGGAGGCGTCGTGGCCAGCCAGAATCCGCCCGCCATCATCAATGTCGAAGGCCCGCCACAACGGCAACTCCAGCAACTCGCGCAGGTCTACTTTCCTAGTCGACATCGTTTCCGACCTCCTCGGTGGCACCTAACATCCAAGTTTTCGTCGGCAAACCTAACCAAGATAACTCCGCGTCGCGGTCGCATAAGGTCACGTCCCTAGGATCAGACTGTTGCCGAACTCGACAGGGGATGGGAGAGTGGCACCGGGTCTGGCTAGGTTGCGGTCACCGGCGCGCAGTGGCCTCCGCGACCCGATTTTACCTATCCCACCGAAGCCGCACTTCGCTTCGCCCTATCTCACTCCATAGACGAGTTAGAGCCGAATCGGTGGATCGGCGACGACGCGATTGGATGCTTGCGAGTTTCATCCGGCATCAAAATAAATGTAGCGCCAATTTCGGTACCTTCACTGGTATTGGTTCAGCTGACCACACCCATCGAATCAAATTAGGTGGCGCAAGGTTGGCGAGCAGAAGTCCCGGCATTGGCGAACAAGTTTGGGCGCGGCAGCGTTGCCGTGAAGACCACGTTGGACTTCACAAATCCAACGAGGCTAGCACCGGCGCCCAGTGCCCCATTGATGCTCTGGTGACTACGGAGTCCTCACCGGGCCCGCCCGGGTGTCTGCCTTGGCCAGCATCTCACCGCTCTGACCGCGACTTTGCAGCACCAAGTGCCGGTGCTGTCGTACCCCCAGCAGGACTCGAACCTGCGCACCCGGCTCCGGAGGCCGGCGCTCTATCCGCTGAGCTATGGGGGCCAGCGATCACCAGAGCGACGCCACTCCTCGGGAAGGGCCGCCCAGTAGGAAGTTAGCCTACTCGTCCTCGTCGCCGATCGTGAACATCAGCCCGTCCTGGACGTCGTAAAGGGCATCCATCCACTCGGCGATGACCACCTCGTCGGCCCGGCGCCGCCCCAGGGGATGTCCCTCCTTGGCCAGCAGGCGACGGCACTGGTTGCGGAGGGGCAGGGGGACCACCGCCTCCTCGGCGATATTGAGCTGCTCCAGCTCGTTCAGGAGGCGATCGATGAAGAGGATTTTGTTGCGGCGGGCGTTGCGCTCGCGACGCTCGATGTGGTCGGACTCATAGAGCTTGGAGATTTCGTGGGAGGTTTCAGAGATGGTGGGCAAGTTCTGTCCCTTGAATCCGCGCGTCCGGAGAAGTTCGGCAACCTCACCAGGTCGGCAAGGTGCAACTCAATCCTAGATGGCACCCTGAGATGCGTCAAGGTGCCGAACGGGGCCGAACGGGGCCGCTCCAATCGGCTAGGGTCCGCCTGAGGGGCAGCTCCATGGGTCTCCTCACCACTTCGTCGCCCACCTTCAGGTGGCAAGTAGCAGCTAGCCGGCGACCCCCTTCGCCAGCCGGAGCTGAGGCCCCGGCGACAGCTCCAACTCGCCCGCGGCGATGGGGACCGGCCCGTCGGCGGTGTCGACGATCAACTCCCCCACATCGGAGATTCCCACCGCCCGCCCCACCACCCGACCGGGCAGATGCTTCGCGACGACCTTCTGTCCGAGCCAGGCGGCATGACGGAGCCACTCGCCGCGGAGAGCAGCGAATCCTCCCTCGGCCCACTCGCGGTAGCGAATCGCGAGCCGGCTCAGAACCTGCTCGGCCAGGGTGGTGCGATCCACGAGGCAGCCCTCCAGATCGCAAGCCGTGGCGGTCTGGCTCAGTTCCGGAGGCAGTTCGCTGCCTGCCCAGGTGACGTTGCAGCCGACCCCCAGCACCACCACCCGCCCGGCGGCGCTCGAGGCTGGGGACTCCGCCAGTATCCCGGCCAGCTTGAGATCCCTACAGATGCAGTCGTTGGGCCACTTGAGCCGAACCGGGGGCCCGCCAGACAGGGCCAGTCCCTCCAGCACCGCCAGCCCCGCAACCAGACTGAGGGTGGTCAAACTCTCGGCATCTCGTTGGGGGCGGAGCAGGACCGAGAACATCAAGGAGCTGCCCGGCGGGGCGATCCAGCTTCGCCCGGAGCGGCCTCGCCCGGACAGCTGCTCGTCGGCAAAGACGACCAGCCCCTCTGCGGCTCCAGCCCGAGCCGCCACCGCTACCAGGTCCTGGGTGCTGCTCACCTGGGAGAAGGAACGAAGCTCGAAACGGATCGGCGCACTGGCGAGGGCCCGCTGGAGTCGCCCCAGGTCGAGACTTTGCGTCACTTCGATGACAGTCCGTCTGAGATGGGGAGCACTCTCGTATACTGCCGCGTCGTGGAGAATTGGGAAAGAGTTGAGCTGTTCAGTTCCTTCCTGAAGCTCAGCGGTGACATCGAGGTGGTGCCACCACTGCGGCTCACCGATGTCGTCAATCGGATGACGGAATACCTCGATATTCAGCACCTGACGCTGGAGCCGCTTGCCAGTACCTACCCGGTGATTAGCACCGTCGAGGACGCAGCGATGGTGGCCAAGCGGGCCTTGCTGATGGTGGTTCCGATTGGGGAGTCAGCTGCCGATCATGGGGGACGGCGGGCGCTGCTGGAGACCAAGGTGGCCCGCCAGGTGGCGCTCACCATCGACACCTTCTCTTTGGTCTGCGAAGTCTTTCTGGAGCCAAGGCTGAGCCTGCGAGAGACCCTGGAGCGCAGCGTGGACGACTTCCTTCCGGTGCGCAACCTGAACGCGGTCTGGCTGCCGGCGCTGACCCACGAGCGGGTCACCATCCAGCGCTCCTTCGCCCTAATCCACCCCCGTCAGATCCTGAGCTTCTCCGAGCGCGGGGAAGCAGCTTCCTGAGTTCTCCCGAAAGACCCCGGGGCGTCGGGAGACTGACCTGAGCGGGGCGATCCTGAGCGATGCGGCGACCGTGGCCCTGCTGCGCGAGCCAGCCGGATCGGCCGCTGAAAAGGGCCTGGAGGTCCTGCTGATGACCAGGCCGGCGACCAGTTCATTCGCGGCCGGGGCCGAGGTCTTCCCCGGGGGCTCGGTGGATGCCGCCGACCTCGAGCCGGGCTGGGCCCGGCTCGATGATGGCCCGAACCTCAACCAGCAGGTGGAGCGTCACCTGCTGGTCACCGCGGTGCGGGAAACCTTCGAGGAGTGCGCAGTCCTACTGGCCCGGGATGCCGGCGGCAACCCCTGCCCACCTCACCTTTTGGCTGGGCTCGCACCGCTCCGTCGCCGAACCCAGGGCCGAAACCAGGACGGATTTCTGGCCGGACTGCAGGGGGCAGGACTGCGTCCCGGATGGGAGGACCTCGCCTTCTGTGCCCACTGGGTGACTCCACAGGGTCTTCCCCGAATATTCGACACTCGCTTCTTCCTGGCGGCCCTTCCCGCCGGCCAGGAGCCGATCCAGGACGACCCGGGAGAGCTAGAGTCGATGCGCTGGGTCCGCCCCGGAATGGCGCTCCGGGAGGCGGCTCGGGGGCAGACCCTCCTCCTCCCCCCGACCCGGGCCGTGCTGGAGCAGCTCGCGGACCAGCCGAGTGTGGCTGCGGCGCTGCGGGCGGCCAGGGGCAGCCGGGTCCAGCGGGTCCAGCCGAAGCTAGATGAGATCACCTCCTCTCGGTATCCCGGCCTGGATATCAGAGCGGTCCTGGGCCAGGACCCAAGGAGCGAAAGGTGACCGTGGCGCCCGAGATCGTACTGGTGCGGGCACCCAACTCGGGCCCCCTCACCGGCGCCGGGACCAACACCTGGATCTACGGCCGAGGCGAAACGGTGGTCATCGACCCCGGCCCCTCCGACGAGGGCCACCTGGAGCGGGTCCTGGAGACCGCCACCGGGCTCGGACGAGTGGTGCTGGTCGCCTGCACCCATCACCACCCAGACCACCTGGAAGGGGCGGCCCGATTCTGCCAGCTGGCCCAGGCCCCCCTGGCGGTCCACTTCCGGCGGGCTACCGACCCCAGCACGCTTCCTCTTCATGACGGAGACCGACTGTTGGTGGGAAGCGGCGAACTGGCGGCGATCCACACTCCCGGCCATGCCGCCGATCACCTCTGTTTCTTCGACGAATCCAGCCGTATCCTCTTCACCGGCGATCACGTGCTTCAGGGCACCACCAGCCTGGTGGTCCCTCCGGACGGTGACATGACCGCCTACCTTCACTCGCTCGACCGGGTGTTTCGGCTGCAGCCGACCCGGCTCCTCCCCGGCCACGGTGAGCCGATCGAGGACGCCGAGGCGGCGATCAGGGAGCTGATCGACCACCGCCTGCAGCGGGAGGCCCAGATCCTGCGCCAGCTGCAGGCGGGCCCGGGCGGACCCGAGTCTTTGGTGCCCCGCCTCTACGCCTCCTACCCGCCGGAGGTGATGGAGATGGCCGCCGGCACCGTGCTGGCCCACCTGCTCAAGCTGGAGAAGGAGGGCCTGGTCCGACCGGTGGCCGGCGATCAGCCAGAGCTATTCGAACTTGTCGACAAAAACCACCAGAACTAGCTACTGGACCATCTGGAACGGTAGGTGGGCCAGGGTCCTGGTCATCACCCCGGAAGGTCCGATGGGAACGATCGGCTTCCAGCTCTCCTGGCCGTGGTAGGCACTGCCCGCGATGTCCAGATGGACCCACGGCAGGTCACTCGTGAACTGGCGCAGGAAGACCCCACCGTTGATGGAACTGGCCGCCGGGTTTCCCGAGGTGTTGCACATGTCAGCGATCTGGCAAGTGAGGGCCACGTCGTACTCCGGATAGAGCGGTAGCTCCCAGATCCGCTCGCCGGCCAGGGCGCCGGCTCGGCGCAGCTGGGCGATCAGCTCCGGGCTGGTTCCCATGGCGATGGTCGCGGCGTAGCCCAGCGTGGTCACCGCCCCGCCGGTAAGGGTGGCCACGTCGACCAGGTGGGTCGCTCCCCGGTCGGCAGCGAATCCCAGGGCGTCGGCCAGCACCAGCCGCCCCTCGGCATCGGTGTTGTTGATCTCGATGGTCTTGCCGTTCATGGCGCTGACCACGTCTCCGGGCTTGATGGCGCCGCCTCCCGGCATGTTCTCGGTGAGGGCCGCCACCGCGATCACCTGGATCGGGGCCTCCATCTGGGCGATCAGGGCCATGGTTTCGATGACCGCGGCGGCGCCGCTCATGTCCGCCTTCATATCGGACATCCCGGGGTTGGACTTGAGAGAGATGCCGCCGGTGTCAAAGGTGATTCCCTTCCCGACTAGGGCCAGCACCTTGTCCGACCTGGCCTGGCCCTTGGGGCGATACCGCAGCGACACCAGCTTGGGCGGCTCGTGGGAGCCTTGGGCCACTGCCAGCAGGGCCCCCATCCCGAGCCTCTCCATGTCTGCGCGGTCCAGCACCTCCAGCTCCAGGCCGCTGTCGGTGGCCACCCGTTCGGCCTCGGCGGCCAGCTGGGTGGGGGTCAGACGATTGCTGGGCTGCCACTGCAGCACCCGGGACCGGTTGGTCGCCTCCCCCATGTCAGCGCCCTCGGTGAGGGCATTCGCGATTTCGGGGTCGGTTCCCAGCCCTAGCACCTCCAACTCAGTGATCACGCCCGAATCCTCCCCGGTCTTGAGCTGACCCAGGTGGTAATTGCCCAGCGCCACGCCCTCGGCGATCGCCCTGGCGATCGCCGCAGGCTCTCCCTGGAGCGGATCTTTGGCAGCCAGCGCATCGATCAGCTCCTGGCCGACCAGGACTGTCATCCGTTGGCAGAAGCGCCGGGTCTCGCGGACGGTGAACTGAAGGGCGTTGCGAAGTCGGTAGCCGTCCAGCTCTTGAGGACGCCCCAGGCCCAGGAACACGACCCGAGGAGGGTCGATCTTGCCCATGGTCGCGACCGCGGTGCGCCTGGGAAATGCACCGGTCGCCTCGTGGTCATCGCGCATTCGGCTGAACAGGCGGTCCAGCGACTGGTCGATGGCGGCGGCCATCGGTCCCAGCGCCAGCCCCTGGAAGTAGGGCACCACCAGGACGTCGGCCCGGATCTCCTGCAGGTCGCTGTTCCTAGGCGTCGCTTGCAATCTCGGCCCTCCTAACTGCCCGATTCCATCTCGGACCGCGGCCATGGCTGCGGCGTGCTCATCTCCCCAGTTGGCCCGGGCTGGGACTCAGTGATGGGGGTCGAAGCGCACCTGCCGCAGGTTCGGGATCCACTTACGTAGCGCCGTCTCGAGCTCTCTGAGCACTCCGGGGGTGAGCACCACCACGAAGTTGGAGCTCGGATGCGCCTGCACCACCACCTCTCCCGGCCGTGGTTGAGTGACCAGCAGGCTGTCGCTGGCGGGGCCGGAGGCGATCAAGCCCCTCACCCGCGCCGTCAATTCCGAATCGGTCACCGGCGAATCATGGCAAAGCCGAGCCGGACAATGTGGGTATGCCCTCCAGCACCAGCCCCGCAAGGGCCTTGGCCACCCGCCTCTCGCCCCGCGAGCTGCTCGAGATCGAGGCCCACCGCCAGGGGTTCAGCGAGGTGCGGGTGACCGACCTGGCGCCCTTCGACCAGGCCGCGGAGCGGGCCCGGCGGGCCCTGGCCGCGGGGCGGCTCCGGGGTATGCCCTGGTACACCGAGGAGCGGATCAACCAGGCGGCCGACCTCGGGCGGCGGTTCCCCTGGGGCCGGAGCCTGGTCGCCCTCAGCTATCCCTACCAGCCGGCCGCCCGGCCTCGCAGCGCTCTGACCAGCTCTGCTGCCAGGCCAGGACGGCCCCGGGGCAGGATCGCCGGCTACGCCCTCGGCGAGGACTACCACCGCCGCCTCGACTGGGCTCTGCGCCAGTTGGTCGACCGGCTCGCAGCCCCGCCGACCCGGCTGCGCTGGCACCGTTTCGTCGACCACGGACGGGCGCTCGACCGGGCGATCGCCGAGCGGGCGGGGCTGGGCTTCTGCGGCAAGCACACCCAGCTGATCACGGAGCGGGGAGGCTCCTACGTGCTGCTGGCGTCCCTGGTCCTGAGCCTGGAGCTGGCACCCGACCGACCCTCAAGGCGGAACTGCGGGAGCTGCCAGGCCTGTCTGCCCAGCTGCCCCACCGGAGCCCTTTTGGCCCCCGGAGTGATAGACGCGCCACGATGCATCAGCTACCTGACTATCGAACACAGTGGCCCGATCCCAAAGCAGCTCAGACCCCTGATGGGCGGCTGGGTCTTCGGCTGCGACCTCTGTCAGGAAGCCTGCCCGATCAACGGTCGGCTCAGCCCCGAGCCGGTCCGCCCGGGCAGTTCCTCCACCGCCAAGGGCCCAGTTCCCTTCCCCGACCTGGTCGAGCTGCTGACGCTTTCGGAGCAATCCTTCCGGGCCCGATTCGGCGCCACCACCATGCGGCGCAGCGGCCGGGAGCGGCTGGCCAGGAATGCGGCGGTGGCCCTGGGGAACAGCGGCCAGCGGTCGGTGGTCCCAGCCCTGGCACGGGTGGTGACCGAGGACCCCTCGGCGCTGGTCCGGGGTGCCAGCGCCTGGGCCCTGGGCCGGCTGGGCGGGGGGGCAGCCACCACCGAGCTGACCCGGGCGCTGGCCGAGGAAGCCGATCCGGAGGTGATGACCGAGATCGAGGATGCCCTCCAGGAGCTCGCTGGGAAGCGGGAATCGGCCCCGCGGGGACTGTATCCGCTCGCCCATTCGGCATAATCGCGGCGGTGGCTGGCTTTGCCCCGGTCTGCGCGGCGATCGACATCCCCCAGGGAACTGGGCGGGTGGTCGATGCCGACGGCATTGAGGTGGCCATCTTCCATGTAGACGGGGTCTTCCACGCGCTCGAGAACAGCTGCGCCAGCGGCGGATCGATCGGCGAGGGACAGCTGCGGGGACACGTGGTCACCTGCCCCCTGGACGGCGAGACCTACGACGTCCGAACCGGCATCTCCCCGATCTCGGATGCCATCTTCGTCAAGCACTTCGATGTGCAGCTCGACAGCAGCGGCAACGTGCTGGTGCGGATGGAGCCCACCGAGGACGAGGATGAGGAACTCTGAAGGGGCGCCTGGCCGCGATCGATGTTGGCTCCAACACTGCCCATCTGCTGGTCGCCACTGTCGGCGCTCAGGGGACTAGCCAGCGTCGCCACGCGGTCCATCTGCTGGGGCTCGGCCGCCAGGTGGCCACCACCGGCGAGCTCGGTCCGGAGCTGCTTCGGCGAACCGCGGATCTGGTGGGTCAGCTGATTGAGCAGGCTCGCCAGGGAGGTGCCGAGCGGATCGGAGTGGTCGGAACCGACGCGCTCCGCAACGCCGCCGACGGAGCCGCCCTAGCCGACCGGATCCGGCAGCAGAGCCGGCAGCAGCTGAGAATCCTGACCGGGGAGACCGAGGCGCGGCTCAGCTATCTGGGCGGGACCGCGTATTGGGTCCCCTCCGGAGAGCCTGCCACCGTGGTCGACGTGGGTGGCGGCAGCACGGAGGTGGTCCACGGTCTGGGGAGCCGGCCGGTGAACGGGACCAGCCTGAAGATGGGCTCCGACCGGATCCTCCTGGGTATCAAGGCCGCGGACCCGCCGACGGCCCGCCAGCGGGCGGACGCCGAGCTGCGGATCTCGATGATGCTGGAGGGTGCCCCCGATGCGGCCCAGAAGGGAATGCTGATCGCCAACGGGGGCACCGCCTCCAACCTGCCGGTGCTGCTCGGGGCGTGGCGGCCCTTGCCGGACTCCAAGGAGGCTCTCCGGGATGAGGGACCCCGAGAGCCCTGGTTCACCCTCAACCGGGACAACATCGATCAGGCGGTCCATCTCACCGCCACCCACTCCAGCGCCGAGGTCGCCAGGCGCACCGGGCTCAGCCCGGCTCGCGCCCGCCTGATGGCCGGCGGGGTACTGATCCTGCTGGGGCTGCTGGAGCGCTACCAGGCTACCGAGTTGGTGGTCACCGAGCGGGGGCTGCGGGACGGGGTTCTGCTCCGGCTGGCCGCGGCCAGCGCCCGCCCTCGCCGAGCCTGACCACCGATCCGCTCCAAGACCGGGGTCGCCGCAGGTTGCCCTAAGCTGGACTGGTGCCGGTCTTCGACTTTCACACCCACACCACCATCTCCGACGGCCATGCGGACGCGATGGAGATGGCCCGGCGGTGCCAGAAGAACGGCTATGCCGCCTACGTCTGCAGCGACCATGTCGACGAGGGCTCGGTGGGTGGCCGGGTCCCGGAAATCGTGGAGGCCTGCCGCCGAGTGGCGGAGGAACTGGGGATCAGCGCCATCCCCGCGGTCGAGGTGACTCGGGTCGCGCCGGAACGGGTCGCCAAGGTGGCCGCCAAGGCCCGCTCTCTGGGAGCTCTGCTGGTGGTGGTCCACGGTGAGACCCTGGGCGACTTCCCCCAGCCGGGACTGAACCTGGCCGCCACCCGCTGCAGCGACGTGGACATCCTGGGTCACCCCGGGCTGATCTCCCACGAGGCCGCCGAGCAGGCCCGGATCAACCAGATACACCTGGAGATCAGCGCCTCAGGGCTGCACGGGCTGACCAACGGCCACGTCGCCAAGGTGGCCCTGGAGGTGGGCGCCGCCCTGGTGCTGGACTCGGACGCCCACCGCCCGGAGGGGCTGCTCACCCCCGAGCGCGCCCAGCAGGTGCTGGCGGGCAGCGGCCTCACCCTAGAGGGGGTGGCGAAGGTCGCCGAATGGGCCCCCTTTTCGGTCCTCAACAGAAGGGGCATCCCCTTCCCCCTGGAGCCTAGCGCGCCCTAATTCGCCCCGACTACGGGGTGGGCGGCCCAGGCTTAGCGGTGGGCGTCGATCCGGGCGTCGGTCCGGTGGTCGGGGTCGGGATCGGGGTGGCGGTGGGAGTGGGGGTGACGTTGGGTAGGGGGGTCAGGGAGCCGCTCGGGGTATTGGTGGGCACCGTCTCGATGTCCTGGAGGTTCACCACCACCAGGGTTCCCTTGGGCCCCGCACTGAAGGTGACGATGACCGCCTCACCGGAGATGAGATCACCGAGGGTGGTCGCGACGCCCCCTCTGGTCAGGACCGACTTGGCAGTCACGGTCGCCTGAACCGGTTCACCCCCGGCCGGCTGGATCGCGATCAGGTTCTGATCCAACCAGAGGCCGACGATGGTGCCGTCGATCGGCTGCCCTACCAGCGAATTGATCGAGGACGGGGAGGCCTTGGGGGAGGTGGCGACGGCCGCGTGACCGTTGCCCGGGCTGTTGCCGACGGCGAAGATGGTGAGCGAGGCGATGCCCAGCCCCACCCCCAGCACTGACAGGGAAATGATCGCGAAGAAGATCAGCGCCAGCAGGCCGTGGCCGTGGAAGCCGATGAAGTTATGGCGGTCCCGCAGGTGCCGCCCGGCCCTCAGCCGGGGGACCTTCCGCCGCACCGCCTTACCCCTGGGCAGCTGAGTCTCCGCCAATTCGCCTCCTCGCAATCCGGCCCGCCCGGTGAGCGCCCTCCGCGCTGTCGACTGACCCGGCCGGAGTATAGGGGACCACCCGAGATCGGCCGAGAGGGCTCGGTATCATCAACTGCCACCCATGACCTCCACCTACGATCACGGCGCCATCGAGGCCAAGTGGCAGTCTCGCTGGCAGGAAACCGGCCTCTACCAGATGGATTTGGAGTTGGTTCCCCGTCCCTACTACAACCTCATGATGTTCCCCTATCCGTCGGCGGAGGGGCTGCACGTGGGCAACATGTTCGCCTTCTCCGGCGCCGACGCCCACGGCCGCTTCGAGCGCATGCAGGGCTTTGACGTCTTCGAGCCGATCGGCTTCGACGCCTTCGGAATCCACAGTGAGAACTTCGCGCTCAAGACCGGTCGGCATCCCACGGAGCTGATCGCCAACAACGTGGTTCATTTCCGCGAGCAGCTGAAGCGGCTGGGGGCCCAGTTTGATTGGACCAAGACGGTCGAGACCACCGACCCCGCCTACTACCGCTGGACCCAGTGGCTGTTCCTCACGCTCTGGAAGGGTGGCTTTGCTTACCGGGCGCGGCGCAACGTCAAGTGGTGCCCGGTGGACCTGACCGTCCTCGCCGATGAGCAGGTGCTGGCGGACGGCACCTGCGAGCGCTGCGGAGCGGTGGTCACCGAGCGGGAGCTGGAGCAGTGGTTCCTGCGGATCACCGCCTTCACCGACCGATTGCTGGCGGATCTCGACGATCTCAACTGGTCGGAGAGCACCAAGCTGCTGCAGCGGCACTGGATCGGCCGCAGCCAGGGAGCGCTGATCGACTTCCCCATCGCGGGCGAGGACCCGCTGCGGGTCTTCTCGACCCGGCCCGACACCCTCTTCGGCGCCACCTTCATGGTGCTGGCCCCGGATCACCCGAGGACCCTGGAGCTGACGGCGCCGGAGAACCTGCCCGAGGTGGCCGCCTTCGCGGCAGAGGCGGCTCGGCGGCGGATCGCCGGCCAGCGCGAGGATGAGAACTCCACCAATGGCATCTCCCTCGGCCGTGACGCGCTCAATCCGCTGACCGGCGAGCGGATCCCGCTCTTCACTGCCGAGTACGTTCTCTCCGGCTACGGCACCGGCGCGATCATGGCCGTCCCCGCCCACGACCAGCGCGACCACGCGTTCGCCCTCCAGCACCACCTCCCCATCGTCGAGGTCGTCTCCGGCCGAGAGACAGACGGGGGGGCCCACGGCGGTTCCGGGGTATTGGTCAACAGCGGCCACTTCGACGGGCTGAAGGCTCCCGATCCCGCTCGCGAGCTGGTCACCGCTGCTTTGGTCGAGGCCGGTTTGGGGCAGCCCCATGTGACCTACAAGCTCCGGGACTGGGGCATCTCCCGCCAGCGCTACTGGGGCCCGCCAATTCCAGCCATCCACTGCCCCAAGTGCGGAGTGGTCCCGGTGCCTGAAGAGGACCTTCCGGTTCTACTGCCCTACATCGAGGACTTCCGGCCGCTCGGCACCGGCGACTCACCGTTGGCCCGCGATCCCAACTTTCTCAACACCACCTGCCCCAACTGCGGTGGTCCGGCCCAGCGGGAGACCGACGTATCCGATACCTTTTTGGACAGTTCGTGGTACTTCCTGCGCTATCCTTCGGTGGGCCGCGACGACGTCCCGTTCGACCGCGAGCTGACCCGCAAGTGGCTGCCGGTGACCTATTACGACGGCGGCAACGAGCACGCAGTCCTCCATCTTCTGTACTCGCGCTTTGTGACCATGGCCCTGCACCAGCTGGGCTATCTCGATTTCGACGAACCCTTCACCCAGTTCCGGGCCCACGGGACAATCGTGAAAGCGGGCGCCAAGATGTCGAAATCCCGCGGCAATGTGGTGGTGCCCGACGAATACATTGCCCACTTTGGGGCCGACGCTTTCCGTCTCTACCTGCTGTACCTGGGCCCCTATCACGAAACCCTCAACTTCGTGGACACCGGAATCAACGGTCCGTTCCGCTTCCTCAGCCAGCTCCTGCGTCTGCTCGACCGGGTGGAGCCAGACGGCGGTGCCCAAGAGCCCACCGAGCTGGCCAGAGCGCGCCATCGCTGCATCCACCAGGTCACCTTGGACACCCCGGAATGCAAGTACAACACGGCGATCGCGGCGATGATGATCTTCGTCAAGCGACTGCGCGAGCACCAGGGCGCCATCCCCCAGGTTGCCATGGAAACGCTGGCGCTTTTGCTGGCTCCCTACTGCCCCCACCTGGCCGAGGAGATCTGGGAGCGCTTGGGTCACGAGTACTCGGTGCACCAGCAACCGTGGCCCCTCGCCGACCCTTCTTTGATCGTCGACGAGCAGGTGGTGGTGGTGGTCTGCATCAACGGCAAGAAGCGTGACCAGCTGCTGGTGGCGGCCGGCACCGACGCCGCCACCCTGGAGCAGTCGGCCCTGGCACTGCCCCGGATCCAACAGTGGTTGGCTGGCCGGTCGCCGGAGCGGGTATTCGTGGTGCCCGACCGCCAGGTCAACCTGGTGCTGGCCGCCTAGTCGGACCCTGGACGCGCTGGCGGCGATAGCCCCGGATCAGCCCCGCCTCCACCGCGACCCTCCAGTACCCGTGTAGCTGGACCTCCCGCTCTACCAGAGCGCTGACAGCCTCAATCTGCTGGGAGCTGAGGCGGGGTCCCGGCAGAGAGCCCAGGTAGGCGACCACCGCCTGGACATCGGTGATCCTGAGCTCCTCGGGGTGACGTTTCACGATCAGGCTGGCGAAAATGGCCTGAAGTTGGGGCGGTCCGGTGACCAGGTTGAAGGCGGCCGCTGGATGGGTTCGGGGGCCTGCCAGCGTGCCGATCTGAGTTTGGAGTTTGCGGAACTGGCTGAGGTGATTCGGGCCATTGGTGGCGGCGATGAGGACCCCTCGGGGAGCCAGGACCCGATGGACCTCGGAGAGCGCAAGCTGGAGCTGGGGGACGTGGTAGAGCATGTGGTTGGCGATTACCGCTTCGAAGTTGCCGTCGGCGAACGGCAGCGCCTCCACTCGCGCGACCGCGAAGCGAAAGGTGGGGTCCGGGGCTAGCTCAACCTCCGCCTCCGCCAGCATCCCCGGCGAGCGATCGGTCACAGTCACCCGCCAGCCCGGGAGCATCCGTTCCCGGTTCTCCACCCACAGCCTTCCGGATCCGCCACCAACCTCCAGGATTCGGGCGCCCTCCGGCAACCGAAGCTGGTCGAAGACCCACGCCTGCCACGTTCGCCGAGCGGTGCCGAATCGGCGATAGAGATCCTGCCGGGCACCCAGGTTGGTCCCGTCTCGGTACTGGCCGACCACCTCCGCCTCAGTACTGGCATCTGCCATGCTCACAACCCAGCCTAGAGTGGGGTGCCTATTCTTGGCCAGGCGGCCCGAAGCTCAGGTGGTTGGAGCAGGGTTCTTATAACTCTCCGGGAGTCGCCATTCCTAGATCAATTGGCGCTGCCGACCCGGACCAACCGCCGAGATGGGAACTCGCAAGATAGGTGCAGGAGTGGTGCACTTCAAGCGAGGCGACTCCAACCGCCCCAGCCAAAGCCTTTGGGGCATCTTTCTGGGCATCGGTCAGCAGGTGGCCGTAAGTATCGACCGTGATGGCACTGGTTGAAGGCCCTAACGACTTGCTAACCATCGGAATAGGTACCCGGCGCCCCAACTGAAGGGTGGCATAGCAGTGACGCAAATCTCGGAAGGTGAGCCACGGTAAACCAGCCTTGGTGACCCGCGCCTGTAGCTCAGGCGTGATGAACGAAGATTGTAAGTCGGCGGGGCAAGACTAAGCACAAGCGCCAGGAACGTGGCCAGCAAAAGAATTAGGAGAGGTCAACCCGCGCTATTGCGCCTTTTTCATCGCCGTCGGAGGAACATCCAGTAGAAAGCCCCGAACACCAAGACAATGCCAACATTCACTGTCAGCCGCTCCCAGAAGCGATTTCTGAAAAATGCGAGATCTACACCCACTATGACGGCTGCCATCACCACCACGTAGAGGACGACGCCTACGTTTTTGCCCATATTGCTAAGACCTCTTTCGCTTGTGCGTAGCGTCGCGTTCCTTCTCCGCCTTCACCGCTTCTGCCTCGGGCACACGCAAACTGCTTTCATCGCCCGCTCGCAGTTCTCTCGCGCCTTCGGCCCTTCTTCCATTTCTGATTTCGTGTGGCCTCCCCTACCATATCAGCGGAGATCCCCTTGCTTGGAGGCCCGAGTCTACGCCGATATAATGCCCCTAACCCACGATGGCTCACCTCCACCGTGGGCCACCGCCAGGCGAAGACTTATGCAAGCAGCTCAGCGGGCAGATCGGAGAGGATAGATCGGCCCGAGATCATTTCGGCCCGTAGCTCAGCTGGTTAGAGCGGGGTTCTTATAAAGCCCAGGTCCTGGGTTCGAGTCCCAGCGGGCCGACCGCCCCATAGCTGAACCACCGGTCGCCCGGAGAACCCGCGTTGGTCGAGCTATTTGCTCGACCAATGCTCTCAACATCTCACCGCTTTGCGCGATGGTCCTACCGCAGCGACGGCCGCGACGGATGGGAGCGCATACCGCACGCGGCTCAGCCTCCCGCGACACCCCGCTCGATGCAGAATTCGTTTCCCTCTGCATCAGTTAGGACCACCCATCCGGTCCCGTCCGGTCTGCGGCGATCCGCCGCAATTGTCGCTCCGAGCCTGAGAACGCGCTCCACCTCGGCGTCGCGCGACTCCGGTCTTGAGTCCACTGGAGCAAGATCGAGGTGGACTCGGTTCTTCACCTCCTTGGACTCGGGGACTCTCATGAGGAGCATGTTGGCGGACCCATCAGGCGCGACAAGCAGCGCTTCGTCGTCCTCTGGGAGATTCGGATTACCGGCGTCCTCGTGGTAACCGATGACTTCGGTCCAGAACTGCGCCAGACGGTATGGGTTGGCACAGTCCATGGTTATGGTGCGGATTCGAAGGGTCATCTCTTGTCTCACTCCTGGAATATTGGGTGCGAAATAGGTCAGTGGCCGCCGAGCTGGTGGCTAGGCGTCGCGCGACTCGTCCATCGGCAGATGCCGCGTCACGCAGTCATGCGTGATCAGTCGGATCCGGTCTCCCCGCGCCCTGGGCCGAGCACCTCAGGATCTCTAAATGAGCCGTCCGCGGCACTCAGCCGGTCGGAACATGCTCAGGTACGGGGGGATAGAGCACTTGGCTTAAAGTCTCGATTCACACCCGCACCTCTCCGCATCCGGAGGAGTCCCTCACCAAGAGGAGGTTCGCAACGCCGTCCAAGGACGGCCATCCCAAGCACGGTACCACGGGTGCCGACCGACGGCAACCGACAGTGACGGGTCCAAGAGTTCCCCGATGAACCGCCTTGGGCAAAGCAGTAACGCCACGCAATGAGGAGAGTCACCGATGGCCCACGGCTGGAGCTCTGGACCGGCGATGGCCATCTGGCCACGGGTGAACCGAGGTGTCTTGGGGCCTTCGTCGCTGCAGGAAGTCAACTCAGCGGTAGTTGTAGCAGCGGCCGAGGTGCACAACGTCTACATGGAGCAGGTTCGGGGAGGGTCCCGCAGGACCTTGTGCCACTGAGATTGTACTCACCCTCGGCTGATCATCCTCGACCAGGCGAGAAGATCCTCCTAAATACCTCCCACCACCGCGGATAGTTCTCTTGGCACTCGTCATCGCCACCTGGACAGACGCCTCTACCCCAACAGTGCGAGCAGGCGGCCGGCCAGAGGTGAAAGTCCTCTGGGCGTCCTGACCCTCCACAGTGGCTGCAGCGCCGACCCTTCATGCTCCAGAGCTTAGTTGTGGCCAGGCCAGCGGATGTGGGTCAGTGACGGAAGCCGTGCCACTGTTGGACTGGTCTGGACCGTGGCGAGCGGAAGGGCATCCCGGCCGCGCCCTCACCGGTGGTGCCGGTTGGCACACCGGGGATCCAGCAGGACCATCTCCGCCCCTGGCCGCCTGGGGCGCGCGACCTCGGACTGGGTGGTCAGACAGCCAGCCGTGCGAAAATGGCCGGCGCAGTTGAGGGGCTGTTCCGGCCCGAACTCGATTGGATCAAATGCCGGGTCCCTCGGCGGGGCCACCCCAGATGGAGCACCAGACCTGTGTCCTTGGTGGTGATTCTCTGCGAGGACCGCTTTCGCGAGCAGCTTGAGACGCTCGCTGGCGAAGTTGGATACGCGGTGCCCAGGCCGGGTGAGATCGACTCTGAGCCTGGATCTACGGTGCCCGCCCGGCTCCAGCGCGACCCCAACCTGGCTCTGGTGGTCAGCGAGCGGTCCGGCCAGGAGTGGGTGCACGCACTCGACGGCGAGGACACCCGTTACTGGCTGGTCGAGGCGGGATCTCCCAGAAGTCTGGGGTTCGTACCACCCAAACGCCGCCCCCACCGCCATCTGCTGGGGCTCGACCAAACCACCCTCGGCTATCTGCGGCAGCTCCTAGACGACTGGCGGGACCGCGACCTGCTCCGGGTGGACTGCTTCACCTTCGCCTTCCGGGACGGGATGCCTCATGAGGCGGACTGGGTGATCGACACCCGCTTCCTCGACAGCCCCTACTGGATCGCCGAGATGCGGGAGAAGCCTGGGACCGATCCCATGGTTCGCGAGTACGTGATGGAGCAGCCCGGAGCGCAGGAGCTGGTCGGTCAGTTCCTGCCGATGCTGCTGCGGCTGGTTCCGCTCTACCAATCGCAGCGCCGTTCAGTCCTGCGGGTGGCGGTGGGCTGCACCGGCGGACTGCACCGTTCGATGGCAATCGCCTCAGAGCTGGTGGAGCGGATCGATGAGTCAGGCATGGCGGCGGCCCGCTACCTCAAGGAGCCGCCCCTCCACCTGCCCCAGGAGCTGGACTAGCCACTCCCGCGCCCTCAGCCCTGGGCAGCGCCTACTGCCGAGATCACCGCCCTGGCGCCGATCGGCAGGCGACCAGGGAGCGCGGCCCCGCCGTGGGGCAGAACCGAGCGGACCAGATCTTCGTAGGCGCTGCGCACCTCGGGGTAGCGCAGGAACAGCAGATGCGCATACTCCTGCACCACCGGGCGCGGGGGCCGGCGCAGACGCAGGTGCACCTCGGCCGGGAGATGGTTGGCCTTGCGGCTGTTGCAGCGTTTGCAGGCGACCACCTGGTTCTCCCAGCTGCTGGGATTGCCCCCGCGAGAGACCGGGATGACGTGGTCGATGGTGAGCTCGGGGGGAGCCGCGTGGATGCCGCAGTACTGACAGCAGTGCTCGTCCCGCAGCAACAGATTGCGGCGGTTGGGTCGCAGCATCCGTCGGGGAACCATGATGTTGCGCAGCAACCGAACCACGATCACCCCGTCACTGAAGCGGCGCTGGGCCAGCTCCTCCACCACCATCGCCTTGACCGAGTCATCTAGGAAGGCGACTCGCTCTTTGGTCAGCAGCACGACCAGACGACGTCGGCTGATGACGTTGAGCGGTTGCAGCGAGGCGTTCAACAAAAGCACCGGCATGACGCCATTGTGAGCACATCGCGGCCGGGAGTTCAGCCCCGGCGCAGACCCAGTGCCGTCCGAACCGCCGCCACGTGCCCCAGCACCCCATGGTTCACCGTCAGAAAAACCAGGGCCAGCACCAGCACCACCAGGAGGGCCAGTGCCAGGTAACTGGTGACCGAGGGGCCGGACGTCGGTAGCGGAAGTCCCGGCTGGGCCACCGCCTACCCTCCCGCGTCCCGGCGCAGGGGCGGCTCGCTTTGCCAGCGTCCCTTGCCATCGACCCCGACCACCGAGAGGGACCACTGGCCATTGCCCCAGCTGAGCGCCATCGGGAAGAGCCGGGCCACCTCCTCGCGCTGCCAGCTGCTGGTGATCGCCAGCTGGGCCGGATCGATCTGCCTTGCCAGCTGCTCCAGGCCACTGGCCAAGGAGTGCTGACGGAGCGCCAGAACCGTGCCCCCGCCGGACCTGGGCAGGGCTCGGATCAACTCCTCCAGGATCGGCTCGGGGGGTTGGTCGAGAAAGAGTTCGCCGGTCCGCAGCGCCTCCAGCACCGCCCCCGGGTGGTGGGGGTCGAGGGTCGGCCATCCGGCTGGAATCCACCAGTCGGCGGTCCCAAAGCTGAGCACCCGGGTGCTGGCGAAACTCGACTCGAAGCGGTGCGCCAGCGCAGCCAGGGCCGGCTCGGGCCAGGGCCCCGCCACCAGCAGGGTGGCGCCCATCAACACCGACCGGCGGGCCTCCTCCAACTCCCCGGGGTCTAATTCCGCCGCTACTCGGGGGGCCAGATGGACGGACAGGTAGGGTCGATCGGTCAGCGGCGGCAGCAGGAATTCGAGAGCCACGTCGCCGACGTGGCCCTCTCCACTGAGCGCCTCATCGGGGAGGTCCAGGTCGCGGCGGACCGTTGCCAACGCCTCGGCGACCGTCCCAGGAGAGAGCGGCTTACCCAGCTGGGCCCAACGCTCTCGGGTGAGTGCCTCAACCGGAGATCCGGGTCTGATCCGCACCAGGTCGGCCCCCCTCTCCAGGGCCTCTCGAGATAGCGCCGGAGCCCCGCTCAGGTCGAGTTCCTCGGGGTTCGCCAAATCCTCGTCCGGTTCGTCCTCAGGGACCGAGGCGCCGGCGGAGGGGGGCGGCGGGACTCCTTGCGCCGGCCCGTTCTCCAGCCAGGTGGCGGAGGATCCGGAGCTGGCCGGGGAGCGACCGCTGGGCGGGGGTGGCGGGGGGGTGCCAGCGACCGCGATCAGGGTCATCACCACTCCCGCCACCCTCAGGGAGCCTCCCACCTCCAGCAGCGCCCGAGCCCCGGGGGCAAGTCGCCTCCCGTCGACCCAGCTGCCGCTGACCCCGCCGAGATCATGCACCTCAACTCCGACAGGCACTCGGATCAGCTCCACGTGACGGTTGTCAACCGCCTCATTGGGGTCTAGATGGCTGACGTCGACGTCGGGGATGGTGCCCCCAGGTGTGCTGCGGCCAAGCAGGATCGGGTAGCGCTCCAGGGTTACCGTGGCTCCGTCCTGGGCTCGCAGCGCGAGAAGGCCGGTGGTGCTCATCGGCTCAGGACCAGCCGCGGGGATGGCACGGCCCTGTCATCCCTTGACCCCGCGGCTCTCGAGCTCGGAGACCAGGGCGGGGACCACCTTCAAGGCATCCCCGACCACTCCCAGGTCGCACAGCTTGAAGATCGGTGCATCCCGGTCCCTGTTGATGGCGACGATGTGCTTGGCCCCCTTCATCCCCACCGTGTGCTGCATCGCCCCGCTGATCCCGCAGGCGACATATAAGTCCGGCTTGACCGTCTTTCCGGTCTGACCGACCTGGCGGGCGTAGGGGACCCAGCCGGCGTCGACCACCGCCCGGCTGGCTCCCACGGCGCCGTGGAGCAGCTCGGCGAGCCTCTCCAGCATCTCGAAGTTGCTGGGATCCTGGAGTCCTCGGCCACCGCTGACCACCACCTTGGCCTCCTCCAGCTTAGGACCGCTGCTGGGCACGACCACCGACTCCAGCCGGCGCGCCCCCCTGGGCGCGTCCTGGGGAAGGGGCAGGTCGACCACCTTGGCTGGCGGCCCCGAGGCGGCCTCGGCGACCACCGACTTGGGTCTTACCAGCACACACGGGCTGGGGCCGCTCAGTTCAGTGAGTACGTTCTGGGAGGCTCCGAAGATGGAGCTGGCCGCGGCGAAGCCCTGGCCGTGGGGGACGACATCGGTGGCGTTGGCGACGACAGTCAGACCGAGCCGGGCGCTCAGCCGGGCGCAGATGTCCCGGGCGTCGTAGGTCGCCCCGAAGAGAATGAGGTCGGGGCGGTGCCCCTCGACCAGCGCCGCCAGGGTGGCGGCCGCAGGCTGGGACACGAACTGTCGGTAGGCCGCGTCCTGGCCCGCATATAGGGTGGTCGCGCCATATTCCCCGAGCTTCGTGGCGGCCCCGGGAGCATCTTGGTCCAGCACCACCACCTCGACCTCGCCCAGCTGGCGCGCCTTGGTGAGCACCTCCAGCGAAACCGGGGCAAGCTCGGAATCCACCAGCTCCGCGTAGACCAGGATCTTCTTGGCCACTCTCAGATCACCTTGATCTCAGCCAGGAAGTCGGCGATCCGCACGGCGGCCTCGCCCTGGTCCTCGATCACCTCTCCCACCGCGCGTTCAGGAGCCGGCTCGACGCTGAATATCCGCTGGTAAGCGCCGCCAGCCCCCACTCCTGAGGGATCGATCGCAAGCTCCTCCAATGAGGGCTGGTCCAGGGGCCGACTCCTCGAGGCGACGATGCCTTTGAGAGTCGGGTAGCGCGGCTCATTGATCCCGCCGGTCACGGTCACCACCGCCGGCAGCTCGGCCTCCACCACGTCGTGGCCTTGGGGGGTCTGGCGGTGGATGCGCACCTTGCCCCCGGCCACCTCCAGCTCCTTGGCGAAGGTGAGCGAGGGCCAGCCCAGCAGCTCCGCGATGGCCGCGGGAACGGTCCCGGTGTAGCCGTCGGTGGACTCCGTGCAGGCGATCAGCAGGTCCGGCTGCACTCGTTTGGTCGCCGCCGCCAGCACCCGGGCGGTGGTTAAGGCATCGGAGCCGCGCAGCCGGTCATCGCTGACCAGCACCCCCTCCGAAGCCCCCATCGCCATCGCCTTCCGAATCGCTTCGACCGCCTTATCAGCCCCCATCGAGATGGCCACCACCTCGCCCTCGTTGGTGGCCGCCACCTGGAGGGCCGCCTCGACCCCATAGGAGTCCCCGGGGTCCAGCACCAGTTCGCCCTGATCGCGGACCAGAAGGTGGGTTGCTGGGTCCAGCCTGCCCACTCCAGAGGGATCGGGGATCTGCTTGACCAAGACCGCGATCTTCAACAACTAGGCGATCCTCCACTCAGCCAGTCCCATCCTAGGGGCCAAGCCATCTTACCGAGCGTCAAACGGACCCCATCTCGAACCCTCGGGTCGGGTGGTCTGTAACCCGGACGTATAATCGGCCAGCCCTTCCGAGGGCGAGGCAGACCGGCGGCAGGCGCCGGCCCGCTCCCGGGCCCCGTGGTGTAGCTGGCCTAACACGCCACCCTGTCAAGGTGGAGATCGGCGGTTCGAATCCGCTCGGGGTCGCCAGCTCTCCATCCACTGGACCGAAGACCGGTCGGGATGGCGCTACGATCGCCGAGATGTCGATCCATCCCGAGGCCAGCGCCGGCTTCGCCCGGGGGGCAGCGGCCTACGAGCGGGGCCGGCCCGACTATCCTCCGGCTGCGGTCGGTTGGCTGGCATCCCGGCTCGGAGTTGGCCCGGGCAAGCTGGTGGTCGACCTCGGTGCCGGGACCGGCAAGCTGACTCGGCAGCTGCTTCCTTACGGTGCCCGGTTGGTCGCGCTGGAGCCGGTCAAGGAGATGGCTGCGGAGCTGGAGCGAGCGGTCGTCGGGGTCGAGGTGCTGGCCGAGGCCGCCGCCAGCACCTCACTCGCCTCAGGATCGGTGTACGCCGCCACTGCCGGTCAGTCCTTCCACTGGTTCGCCGATCAGCCCTCCCTGCATGAGATCCACCGCATCCTCCGCCCGGGCGGCCGGCTGGGGCTGGTCTGGAATCGTCGTGACCTGCGATCGCAGCTGTGGCGAGCGGTGTCCGAACTTACCGACCCATTGCGGAAGGGCTCCCCGGACCAGTCCACCGGCGAGTGGCGCCGGCACCTGCAATCCAGCCGTCTCTTCGGGCCGCTGGAGTCTCGGGCCTTCTCACACGAGCAGCTGGCGACTCCTGAACAGCTGGTTGACCGGGTCATGTCGCTCAGCTTCGTGGCCGCCTCGGCCCAACCGGTCCAGGAGCGCCTTGGCCAGCGGATGGTGGAGCTGGCCGCCGAGTACCAAAGTCGGCCCGGCCAGCCGATCGCCCTCCCCTACCAGAGCGAAGTCTTCGCCTGCCGTGCCTGCTGAGGGGTCAACCGAACCCAAGCTGGAGCCACTTCCGAACGCCTTCCTGCAGGAGCTGGTCGGACAGGAAGAGATCTTGGTGAGCTCCCGGGACCGGGCGGGAGAGGGAACCGTGCGGATGTGGTTCGCGGTGATTCCCCCCGGCTTCATCTACCTGCTCACCCCGACCTACACCAGAAAGGCGGAGCGATGGCGGGGCGATCCATGGGTCCGCTTTCGGGTCCCGGGAACCGCCCTGTCCCAGGAGGCGGTCGTCGCCAAGGTCGCTTGGGAGGAGGCTCAGTCCAGCGCCGAGCTGCTCTCCGCAAGCTTCTCCATGGCCGGGGCGGCGACCCCCGAGGCACTCCGCTGGATGCTCCAGGACGGCAGCCGCCAACTGCTCAGAGCCGGGGTCCCGCCCGGCGCTGGGTCAGATCGAGTCGCGGCGGTCGAGCCGGAGCACGGCGGCTAGCAGGGCGGTCACCCCCAGGGCCACCTCGGAGGGCGCGGTCCACTCCTCGGGGCAGTGACTGCGCCCATCCTGGGAGGGGATGAAGATCATCCCCATCGGACACCGGCCCGCCACATGGGCGGCGTCGTGGCTCGCCCCTGACGACAGCTCCAGCAGCGGATAGCCGAGCTCCTGGACGACCTCTCGAATCAGCTGGCGGACTCCCTGACTAGAGGCGATCGGCGGCTCGGCCGAGACCCACTCGACCGTCGCTTCGACGCCGCGGCGGGCCGCCATTCCAAAGACCCCGTCCTCGAGCCCAATGTGGCGATCTTGGAGCCAGGCCTGCTCTGAGCTCCGGAACTCGACCCAGGCCGTGGCGCTGCCAGGGACCACGTTGGCCGCACCAGGAGAGATCTCCAGCCGCCCGACCGTCCCCACGCCCGACCCGTCCTTCCTCGACTCTCGGGCCAGCTGCTCGACTAGAAGCACTGCCTCAGCGCAGGCCGCCAGGGCATCACGTCGATCCGACATGGCGGTGGTGCCGGCGTGGTCCGGCCGTCCGGTCACCGTGATCACCGCCCGGTGAATGCCGGCGATGGCGGTCACAACCCCAAACGGAATCCCGGCCCGCTCCAGGGCGCTCCCCTGCTCGATGTGAAGCTCTAGGTAGGAGTGGAGTCGTTCGGTCGGCCACACCCCCTGGGAGAGCTCTTCTGGACGCGATCCCGCTTCGGAGAGTGCGGCGGATAGGGTCTGTCCGTCCTCGTCCCGCAGGCGGAGAAAGGTCGGGCTCAGCTGATCGGTGACCGCCCGGCTACCCAGGCAGCTGAGTCCGAAGCGGTTGGGCTCCTCTCCCAGGAAGTCCACCACCAGCAGCGAGTGCCGGAGCCGCGACCCACCCTGGTGGAGCAGCCTGGCCACCTCGATGGCGCCCAGCACCCCCACCATCCCGTCGAATCGCCCGCCCCCGGCAACGGTGTCGGTATGTGACCCGACCACGATCTGGGGGAGTTCGGGTTGGTCGCCCGCCAGCTCACCGATCAGGTTCCCCAGCGGATCGGCGTGGACCACCAGCCCAACCGCTTCCATCTGCTCCCTGACCCAGGCACGGGAGCGCTGGTAAGGCTCGGAGAAGAGACGCCGGGTGAAGCCCGGCTGGCCAGGCTCCCGAAACTCGGCCAGCTCCATCAGTTGCCGCCAGAGCCGGTCCTGGTCAGGAGTCGGAAGGGTGCTCACGATGACGTCCGGCAACGTAGCAGTCCCGGGCTAGCTTGTGCCGGACGCGGAGCGGATGGGACCATGGCCTCCATGCCCACCCGTGCCGACGCCCTCGAGCTCCTCTACCAGACCACCAAGACCGACAGCCTGCGCCGCCACGGCCTGGCCGTGGAGGCGGTGATGCGCCAGGCCGCCCGCAGAGCGGGAGGCGACGAGGAGGAGTGGGCGATCACCGGCCTGCTCCACGACTTCGACTACGAGGCTCATCCGAAGGAACACCCCTTCTGGGGCCGGCCGGTGCTGGAGTCTCAGGGGTATCCGAAAGAGGTGGTCCTGGCCATCCAGGGCCACGCCAACTTCAGCGGAGTGCCGCGGGACACCGAGATGGCCCGCTGGCTCTTCGCCCTCGACGAGCTGACTGGATTTGTGATGGCGGTCGCCATGGTCCAACCGGAGCGGATGGTCAGCACGGTCAAGACCTCTTCGGTGCGCAAGAAGCTCAAAGACAAGTCCTTCGCCCGCAGCGTTCTCCGCGAGGACATAGCGCTCGGCAGCGAGGAGCTGGGGATCGAGGTCGAGCAGCTGGTAGAGCTGGTGGTGGCCGGGCTCAGCCCGATCGCAACTGAGCTTGGGCTCGGGTCCGCCCAATAGCGACGCCTATACTCGACCGCTGACCTCAACGGGGAGGTGGCTGAGTGGTCGAAAGCGCCCGCCTGCTAAGCGGGTGACGGGGGTTAACCTCGTCCGAGGGTTCGAATCCCTCCCTTCCCGCGGTTTGGCCTTGACCCCATTCGGTGGACAGCTGTCTCACGTCATCGTGGACAACCCCCTATCGCTTCCGGGATCACAGCCGCGACGGGGTTCTGCGAGTCCAGCGCGTGGAGTGCAGCGCTTTCTAGAACCTGCGTCCGACGCTCCACTTGTAGGCAGCAACCCACCTTTCTCGGATCGCCACCAGCACCAGCGCCTGAGGCAGCTCCGGCTCCCGCCACCGGAGCTCCGTCATCGGGCGGGGCCCAACAATCCAGCCAACTTTCGGGGTTAGGCTTTGGCGGTGACCAGTGATGAGGCGGCCGAACCGAGTCGAGTTCCCAGCCCGGACGCCGACGAAACCCTAGTTGCTCCGCCCGGGCGTTTTCGTATCTACCTGGGCGCCGCCGCTGGAGTGGGCAAGACCTGCGCCATGCTGGACGAGGGCTGGCGGAGGCGGGAGCGGGGACGCGACGTGGTGGTGGGGTTCGTGGAGACCCACGGCCGGCCACACACCGCCGAGTTCGTGCGGGACCTCGAGGTGGTGCCCCGGAAGCGGGTAGAGCATCGCGGCGCGGTATTCGAGGAGATGGATCTCGACGCCGTCCTGGCCAGGCACCCGCAGCTTGCCCTGGTCGACGAACTGGCCCACACCAACGTGCCTGGGAGCGGCCGGCATGGCAAGCGCTGGGAGGATGTGCTGGAGCTGCTCGACAACGGGATCAACGTGATCAGCACCGTCAACATCCAGCACCTGGAGAGCCTGGCCGAGAGCATCGAGAGCATGACCGGTAGCAAGGTGCGGGAGCGGGTGCCCGACTGGGTTGTCCGGCGGGCGGACCAGACCGAGCTGGTCGACTCCTCCCCGGAGCAGCTTCGGCGCCGGATGGCTCACGGCAACGTCTATCCCGCCGACCGAGTGCCGGCCGCGCTCACCCACTTCTTCACCACCAGAAACCTCACCATCCTGCGCGAGCTGGCGCTGCGCTTCGTCGCCGACGAGACCGAAGAGGTCCGGCTCCGCAAGGTCGAGGAACCCAGCGAGGGCACGATCGAAACTGGAGAGCACATCCTGGTCGGGGTCGGCGCCGCACCCGGCAGCGATCACCTGCTGCGGCGGGCGGCGCGGATCACCGCCCGCACCAAGAGCGACCTGCACGTGGTGCACGTGGTGGCCGCCGACTCCACCCGATCGGTCGACGCAGGCGCTCTCGAGGACTTGAAGACCCTCACCACCTCCTTGGGCGGGGAGTGGGCGACCCTCCATGGCGACGACGTGGCCTCCACGTTGGTCACCTTCGCTCGGACCCACCACATCACCCAGGTGATGGTGGGCTCCGACCCCGGGCGTAGGTGGAGCCTGGGCCGGGGGGGAGTCCTCAAAGAACTCCTCCGGCATGCTGGCAAGGCCAACCTGGACGTGCACGTCATCTCGCTACCACGAATCCGGGTCAAAGCCTCTGACGAGGGCGCTGATCCGAGCGACGGATGACCGCATGAACTGGCTCTCCCGACGCCAGGCCGGGGGCGCAGCGGCAGCGCTGGCGCTGGCGGCGCTGCTGTCGGTCCTGATGCTGCCGGCCCGGGCCCATCTAGGCACCAGCACCAGCGCGCTGGTGCTGATCATCCCGGTGGTGGTGGGGGTCGCCGTCGGGGGCTGGTTCGCGGGCGTGCTGGCGATCGCCGCCGGGTTCTTCTGCTACGACTTCCTCTTCATCCGACCGTACGCCACACTGGCGGTCTCCAACTACCGCGACTGGATCACCCTGGGGGTCTACGTGGTGGTGATGCTGATCGTGGCCCGGGTGGTATTCGCGCTACAGGAGGCCCGAGTCCAGGCCCGGCGTCGGGCGGGAGATGCCCGCCATCTGCTCGAGGTGTCCGACCTGCTGATCGGAGACAAGCCGCTCGAGGAGCTGCTGGGGACGGTGGTCCGTACCGTCCAGGGCGAATTCCGGCTCAGCTCGGTCGCGCTGCTGCTCCCGGTTGGCGAGCAGCTGGCGGTCGCCGCCCAGGCAGGTGAACCACTTCCAGAGGAGTCGCTCCAGGGTGGGGCTTTGCCCGGGGCCTCCGCGACTGCGCTCGCCCGTCACGGGCTGAGCGGGCTGCGTACCCTTCCGCTGGCCACCGCCGAGCGTGCGATCGGGGTGCTGCTGCTGAAAGGGCCCTCGCTCTCACCCACCGACCAGCAGCTGCTGACCACCTACGCCAATCACGCCGCGCTGGCGGTCGAACGCGCCCAACTTCGCGAGCAGGCTCTGCGCAGCCGGGTTCTCCAAGAGGTCGACAACTGGAGGCGGGCCCTGCTGGGCTCGGTGGCTCACGACCTGCGCACCCCTCTGGCCTCCATCAAGGCAGCCCTCTCGGACCTGGGTGACCCAGCTGTCCCGTTGTCGACCGGAGACCGCCGGGAGCTCCTGGTCACCGCCGAGGCGGAGACCGACCGGCTCACCCGCCTGGTCAAGAATCTGCTTGACATGTTCCGGATCGAGGCGGGCATGCGACGCTTGGTGGCCACCCCTGCGCCCCTCCTGGAGCTGGTCGACGAGGCTCTAGAAGCGATGCAGGGACCGCTCGAGTCACGACCGGTGGCGGTCGACGTCGCCGCCACACTGAACGTCAAGGTGGACCGGGCCCTGGTGGTGCGGGTGCTGGTCAACCTGCTGGAGAATGCCGCCCGCCACACCCCCGACCAGACCCCGGTCGCGGTCCGGGCTCGGCGTCAGGCGAATTGGGTCGAACTGGAGGTGGAGGATGGGGGCCCGGGGCTCAGCCCTGAACGCCTGGCGACAATCTTCAGCCCGGTCCCGAACAGCGGCGACGCGTCGGGTTCACCGAGTGGAGTTGGACTGGTGATCTGCAAAGCCTTCATCGAAGCCAACGGAGGTAGGATCAGCGCCCGCTCTGGACCGCGGGGGGGGCTGCAGATGGACATCCTGCTGCCAGCGGCGTAGTCGGGGACTCGATGGCCAGCCTCTTGCTGATCGATGACGAGCCAGCGATCCTGCGGGCCCTAGGTATCGGGTTGCGGGCCCGGGGATACGACGTCCACACCGCTCGTACCGGGGCCGAGGGATTGGCAGAGGCGGTCCGCCACCGCCCCGAGGTGGTGGTGCTCGATCTGCAGCTTCCGGACATGGACGGGATCCAGGTTTGCCGCCAACTGCGAAGCTGGACTGAGGTTCCGGTACTGATCCTCTCCGCGCACGGGGAGGAGGACCGCAAGGTCGCCGCCCTAGACGCCGGGGCCGACGATTTCATCACCAAGCCGTTCGGCATGGCGGAGTTGGAAGCTCGGATCCGGGTCGCCCTTCGTCATCGGCGCGAGCAGTCCGGCGGCCCCGAGTTGATCGTAGGACCGCTGACCATGGACCTGGCCGCCCACACCGTTTCGATGGATGGTCAGCGGGTCGCACTCACAGCCACCGAGTACGAGATGCTGGCGTATCTGGCAAGCAACGCAGGGCGGGTGGTAACTCAGGAGTTGCTCTTAGCCCAGGTATGGGGAGGGCGGTACGGCGCCGATGCCCACTACCTTCGGGTCTACGCGAGTCGTATCCGGCGCAAATTGGGGCTCGACCCCGGACAGTTCTTGGTCACCCATCCCGGAGTCGGATACGAACTGCGAGCCGAGTTACAACCCGCGGCAGGCGCCGGGGAGGACGTCTAGCCGCGGGCCACCAGCTTGGCCAGCGCTTCATTAAGCTCGAGCACGTTGACGGTGGGCGCTCCCAAGAAGCCCAGATAGGGGCCCCGCTCCTCTTTGATCACCAGCCGCCGCACTGCCGTCGGTGCCAAGCCCCGGTACTTTGCTACAGCATCGACTTGGACCAGCGCCGCTGCGGGAGAGATGTCCGGATCGACTCCGCTGCCAGAGGTGGTGACCAGATCCGCGGGGGGATTTTTTACCCCGAGGTGCGCCTCGGCCTGGATCGCCGCACGCACCTCCGCTGCCAGCACCTTTGAGGTGGGTCCCAGGTTGGATGGGCCCGTGGCCAGGGGGTCGTCGGCGTCGGGCCGTCCATGGAACCACCCTGCTCCCTTCCATGTCTGGCCGATCAGGGTCGAGCCGTTCTTGGTAATCGACCCGTTCGCCTCAGCCGAAAACCACCATTGGGAGAGGCCGGTTTCCACGAGCGGGTAGAGGATGCCGCAGATCACGGTCACGATCAGGAGGGCCACGATGGATCGGCGCAGGTGCAGCAGCATTAGGAGATCCTCAGGGCGGTGAGCGCCAGATCAATGAGCTTGATAAAGATGAAGGGAGCAATAACTCCGCCGAGTCCGTAGACCAGCAGGTTGCGACGGAGCAACGCCTGGGCGCTGGAAGGTCGGTAGTGAGCTCCGCGCAACGCCAATGGGATCAGGGCGACGATAACCAGGGCGTTGAAGATTACAGCCGAGAGAACCGCGGTGTGGGGGCTGTGCAGTCGCAAGATGTTGAGCGCCTTCAGCTGCGGATAAGTCGCCACGAAGAGCGCCGGGATGATGGCGAAATACTTTGCCACGTCGTTGGCAATGGAAAATGTGGTGAGCGCTCCCCGGGTGATCAGCAACTGCTTTCCGATCGCGACCACCTCAATCAACTTCGTCGGATTCGAGTCGAGGTCGACCATGTTCCCTGCCTCTTTGGCTGCCATAGTCCCGGTGTTCATGGCGACGCCGACGTCGGCTTGTGCCAGGGCCGGCGCGTCGTTGGTCCCGTCTCCAGCCATGGCGACCAGCCGGCCGCCTTTCTGCTCCTGGCGTATCAGTGCCAGCTTGGCTTCGGGGGTGGCCTCGGCCAGGAAGTCATCCACCCCAGCTTCGGCGGCGATGGTGGCGGCGGTAAGTGGATTGTCACCGGTGACCATGATGGTCCGAATTCCCATCTTGCGGAGTTCGTCGAACCTCACTTTGATGCCCGACTTGACCACGTCACGCAGCTCCACCACACCCAGGATTCGCGGACCATCAGCCACCACCAGCGGCGTGGAGCCCGCCCGGGACAGGCGTTCCACGATGGGCCCCAGTTCGTCGGGCACGGTGCCGCCCTGCTCCTTGACCCAGTTCTTCACCGCCTCGCCCGCTCCCTTGCGGATATGGCGGCCATCGATGTCGAGACCAGACATCCGAGTCGCGGCACTGAAGGGAATGATCTGGTGCTTCATACCCAGCTCTCGACCGCGTATGTCAAACCGCTCCTTGGCCAAGACCACGATCGACCGGCCCTCGGGAGTGTCGTCGGCAAGCGATGCCAGCTGAGCTGCGTCGGCGAGATCGCGCTCAGAGACCCCCTCGATGCCTGTGAACGTGGCTGCCATGCGGTTGCCCAGGGTGATCGTGCCAGTCTTGTCCAGCAGCAGGGTACTGACGTCGCCAGCAGCCTCCACCGCCCGACCGCTCATGGCCAGAACGTTGCGCTGTACCAGACGGTCCATCCCCGCAATGCCAATGGCAGAAAGTAGAGCACCAATGGTGGTTGGTATGAGACAGACCAGCAGTGCGATCAGGATGACCACCGACACCTGTCCATGTGCATACCCGGCAAAGGGGGCAAGGGCCACGCAAACCGGGACAAAGATGATTGTCAGAGCGGCCAGCAGGATGGTAAGAGCGAGCTCGTTGGGAGTCTTCTGTCGGTTGGCTCCCTCGACCAGCTGGATCATTCGATCCATGAAGGTGTGCCCGGGCTCGGCGGTGATTCTGATCACTATGCGGTCGGAGAGCACCTTGGTACCGCCGGTCACTGCGGAACGATCTCCACCGCTCTCCCTAATCACTGGTGCTGATTCACCCGTGATGGCGGACTCGTCGATCGACGCCACCCCTTCGACGACCTCTCCGTCCGAGGGGACGATGTCGTTGGCCTCACAGACGACCCGGTCGCCCCGGACCAGAGACGCCGCCATCACGCTCTCCTCGGAGCCGTCCGCATTGAGGCGCCGAGCCATCGTGTCAGCACGCATCCGTCGAAGCGCGTTCGACTGCGCCCGACCCCGCCCCTCGGCAGTTGCCTCGGCGAAGTTGGCAAACAGGACCGTCACGAGTAGCCACAGCGTTATCGCCCAGTCGAACACGGACGGATGGAAGATCGACGCGATGAACGTGACGATGGTCCCGAGTAAGACGACGAACATCACTGGATTCTTGATCTGTACCCGGGGATCGAGCTTCACAAAGGAATCGAGGATCGCCCGAACCAGAATCTCCCGGGTCATCCAGGGCAACTGACGACGACCCCGACCCCCACCCGTCGGGACGGCTGGCGCCGGTTCAGGCCCATCCGAAATCGCGGTCGTCTCCGGGGCTAAGGCACCGTCACCGGGCAAGGCAGTCATGTTGGCACTCATCCGAACAGCACCCCGTGACGAACCAAGGCCTCCGCAATCGGACCAAGGGAGATGGCCGGCAGGAAGGTCAGACCTCCGACCAAAACCACGGTCCCGATGAGCAGACCGACAAAGATCGGCTTATCCGACCGCATCGTCCCCAAGGAGTCAGGGACATAGCCCTTGGCCGCTAGCGCGCCTGCCAGAGCGATGACCGGGATCATTATGCCGAGGCGGCCGAGGACCATCGCAGCGGCCCCGGTGAGGTTGTAGAAGGTGGTGTTCCCGTCGAGTCCAGCGAATGCTGATCCGTTGTTGTTGGTCTGGGAGACTAAGGCGTAGAGAACTTCCGAGAACCCGTGCGGACCATGATTGAACACTGAACTCACTCCGGCTGGGACTGCGACCGCGAGCGCGGTAAATGCCAGCACCACCACTGGCATCATCAGCACCCCGATGGACGCCAGCTTCACCTCACGTGACTGGATCTTTTTGCCCAGATACTCCGGCGTACGTCCCACCATCAGCCCGCCGATGAACACCGCGACTACAGCAAACAAGAGCATGGTGTAGAGTCCGCTCCCACTGCCCCCTGGCGAAACCTCCCCCAACATCATGCCGGCCAGCAGTCCTGCGCCACCGATGGGCGTGTACGAATCATTCGCGCCGTCCACAGATCCGGTGGACGTCACTGTAGAGGCGATGTCAAAGAGATCTGAGACAGCCGGCCCGAACCGGGTCTCCTTCCCCTCAATGTTGCCACCCGACTGCTGCTGCGAACTCAAGCCGGCTGCCGTCAGGGCCGGATTGTTGCCGGTCTCGGCCGGCAAACTAATGGCGATGCAGGACGCGAAGAGAACGACCATAGTCACCAGAAGCGCTACCCCTTGCCGGATGTTGCCGACCATCTTGCCGAATGTGTAGGTGAGGGAGAACGGAATGGCCAGCAGGAGCACGATCTCCAGCAGATTGATGAGCGCGGTCGGGTTCTCGAAGGGGTCGGCACTGTTGGAATTGAAGAACCCGCCCCCATTATTCCCCAGCTCCTTGATTACCGACATGGAAGCGACCGGTCCCACTGCGATTACTTGGGACACACCGTTGAGGATGTCGTGGATGCGCGCCGGGCCAGCCAGTGTCTCGACCGCTCCCTGAGAAACGAATACAATCGTCATCACCGCAGCGATTGGGAGCAAGATATACAGGATGCCGCGGACTAAGTCGACCCAGAAGTTCCCGATGGTGGGCGACTCTCGGCGCACGAAGCCACGAATTAGTACGATCGCGATCTGAATCCCCACGGCGGCACTGACGAACTGCTGCACGGTGAGAGCGGCCATCTGGGTGAAGTACGACATCGTCGACTCACCCGCATAGTTCTGCCAGTTGGTGTTGGTCATGAACGAGACCGCCGTGTTAAGCGCCAGAAACGGAGATACCCCGGTGAGATGCTGTGGGTTCAGCGGAAGTGACCCCTGGAGCCGCTCGATGGCGTAGACCGCGAGTACGCAGACGGCCGCAAACACCACTGTGGCTACTGCATAGCGCTTCCAAGTCTGTTCAGAAGCAGGATCGACCGCGAGGGCGCGGTAGATCGGTCGTTCCAGCCAGCCCATCCAGCGGCTCTTGCCGGTGTACACGTCGGCCATGTACGAGCCCAGAAACCGCCAGGCCAACGCCAGGGCGGCTAGAAGGGCCAGTACGGTCAGCCAGAAGCCCATCAGAAACGCTCGGGCCGAATCATCGCGTAGACCAAGTACATGAAGGTCGCGGTGGAAAGAATCAGCAGGAGGATGTCGGCGAGGTCCATCAGATGTTGTCCATCGCTTCCACCAACAGATAGAGGATCGCCGCGCCAATGATTATCAGCACTACCACTATGAGGTCAGGCACATTTCGAGGCTAGCGCTCCTGGCGTCAACGTGGCGTCAACGGCGGCGCAATGTCCGTCAAAATGTAGTCAATAGAGTGGTTGCTCGCTTACACACTGCGCACAGCGATCACCTCCGGGCCTAGGATCTGGGCATCGATGGAGAGCAGACCAGCTAAGTCAACCAGACGAGTCGGACCACAAAAGCGCGAGCGCGCAGCCACGGCCACGATTCGGGTCAGGAAGCCGGTAGCAGATGTGTTTGATTACTTGGCCGACGGAACCCACGACCCTTCCTGGCAATCCTGGGTCTCCATCTCGGAGCTGTTGCGGTATGGCGGTGGCGTCGGTGCCGTGTACCGGCAGTCCTTGCGCGACACGGTCCTGGACGGCAGCGAATTCCAGTACCGGGTCGTCCACCACCGCCGACCGGTCTTGCTGGTGGTGGAGGCCATCAGCCTGAGGGGCCATCCCCGGGCCAGCTACCGGCTCGAACCTCTCGGGCCGGATCTGACCGAGATAACCCTGGTGATGGAGTTGCCCGGATCGGGTGCTGAGGACCTAAGGGCCTCAGGCGCCGTGCGGTGGCACGAGCGCCTGGTCACCAGCCTGCCGCACTTGAAGGCGTGGCTGGACCGGTTTCCCACCTGAGTCGGCGCCGGTCCTGCCGCTGAGGGTGCTCAGGACGGGGCTATCCGAACTCGGACGCACTTCAGCTGGACTCTTACCTGTGTATTTCCGGTGCCATTTCGGGCCAAACACCGGTACGATGCCACGGTGATTCAATCGGAGGCGATTCCGGCCCACCCCACCCACAGTCTGCTGTCGTTGCCGGGAAGGCTGGTTCGAAGGTACCGGGAGACGGCGGCGGAGCGCCCCGACGAGGACATCAACATAAGGGTGCTGACCGCCTTTGTGGCCACCTTCTCAACCGTCCGGATCATCACCCACGGGATCCGCAACCACTGGCTTCCACTGGGGAACATCGTACTGGGCGGTCACGGCAAGAAAGAGGGGCAACCCCTCCACATCCACCACATGGTTTGGGGCATCCTCGCCCTCACCGGATGTGGCTACGCCGCCCTGCTCCAGACCGACCTGCGCTGGAGGCGGCGGCTGGCCCCGGTTTACGGGGCCGGGGTGGCGCTCACGTACGACGAATTTGCCCTCTGGCTGCACTTGGAGGACGATTACTGGACCAAGCAAGGGCGGGACAGCGTGGACGCGGTGGTCTTGCGCAGTGCCCTCTTCGGACGCGCCTCGGCATCGCCCCTGTTCTGGCAACGAGCCCTGGATGAGGTGACCAACACCGCAGTGCCCGGGGTCCCCGGGGACACGGTGACGGGGAACTCACTTCGCTCAGGCGCGCCACATCGCACCACGGGAGAGAACCCAGATGCCTGATGACTATCTGACAGTTGACGAGGTGGCGGCCCAGATGGCCCTACCCCTTGAGATGATCCAGCGCCGGATCGAGTCCGGTGACATCCCCGTGCACTGGGTCGAGATAGGCGGCAAGTTGGAGATGCGCATCAGCGCCGCCGAGATCGGCGTCAATGAGTCGGGCCAGGTGCCAACTCCCTTCCCGGCGCCCGGAGCCTTCGCCGACGCCGAAGTCGAAGGCGAGCCCAACGATGCGGTGGCTCCCTCGAGCTGGAACGTCCGCGAGAGCCAGTACCCGTCCGACGTCTGGACCCCTGCCGAAGGTGAGCCCCCGGCTGCGGCAGCCCCCCCAGCCGCCGCCCCCTGGGAGGCCGAGCCCGAAAGTGAGCCTCCGGCGGCTGCAGTCGAGCCGGCGGCGGAGCCGGTTTGGCGACCAGACCCAGGTACCTGGGAGGACGAACCGCTCGATGCGGCGGCAGCAGCCGAGACCACCCCTGATGTGTCGCCGTTTTCCCCAGTAGCCCCAGACGCCTACTTCCCCTTGGAGGAGGCCTCAGCGGACTTCGCACCGCCGCCGCTGCCTGCTCCCGCCGGACCCTTCACCGCCGCCACGGAGCCGGCCGACGAAGACGAGGAGGAGGCGCCCTTCGGCAGCGACGACGATGTCGACGATGAGATCGTCGCCGTCGAGCCAGCACTCGACCTGGAGTCTCCGCTGCCCAGCGAGGCGATGGGGGTGGCGGAGCTGGTCGAGGTGCCCCGACCGTCGGCTCTGGCCGCGGCCCAGGGCCCGGACAGTGCTCTGGCGATCAATTCAATCGACGCCAGGGAACTGGTGGCGGGACTCTTCGAGCGCTGGGAGCGAGCCCTGGAGCAGCGGATCCAGGCGGAGCAGCGGCTACGCTTCGAGGCGGAGTTGGAGCGGCGGCTGCGCCAGGTCCGCGACCTGCGTCAGGAGCTGGAGAACACTAGGAAGTCGACTGCCGCCCAGCTGGCCGAGCGCGAGCAGGAGGTGCTGGCCCTCCGCAACCGGCTCCGCGACCAGGGACCGGCCCAGAAGAGCCGAGGGCTATTCCGGCGCTAACCGATCTGCGGACGGCTCGATTTCCCGCTTCTCGATGGCTGTAGGCCAGAGGGGATCCGCGAGTCACGCCCGCCCGGCGAGGATGCCCAGGTGCCTGACTCCGGGCTGCTGACGCCTCCGCCCGGGACTCCAGGGCGTCGTCTGGGTATACCAAGAGGGATGGAGAAGCTGCTCGCAGGTGCGGCCACTGCCCCGGTCAGAGCCGTTGGACCTGACCGGACACAGGTGTCACGGTGAGCGGCGAGCGAGCGCCCGAGGAGATCAAGTCCCGGCTCGACATCGTGGACGTGATCGGAGGCCATGTCCGGCTGACCAGGGCGGGGCGTGAGTGGAAGGGGCTATGCCCGTTCCACACCGAGCACACCGCTTCCTTCTACGTCAATCCGGAGAAGCAGCTCTGGAACTGCCACGGCTGCCACGAGGGCGGAGACATCTTCCACTTCGTCGAGCTGATCGACCACACCGACTTCCGGGGGGCCTTGGAGGAGCTGGCCAAGAGGGCAGGGGTGGATCTCAGCCAGGACCGTCCCCAAAGCCCGGCCGAGATCCGTCGCCGGAAGCAGCGAGAGGCGCTGCTTCAGCTCAACCAGCTGGCGACCGACTACTACCACCACGTCCTGCTCAGGAGCCCGGCCGGGGAGCAGGGGCGAAACTTCCTGGACGCCCGGGCCGTGACGGAGTCCGACCGAGAGCGGTTCAAGCTCGGCTACGCGCCGCTGGGCACGACCCAGGACAACCTGGTCAGGTTCCTGCGCCAGCGCCAGGCCGACCCCGCGGACATCGTCGCCTCGGGGCTGGCCCGGGGGGACCGGGGCCGGCTCACCGACTTCTTCCGCCAGCGGCTGGTGGTCCCCATCCGGGATGAGCAGGGTCGGCCGGTGGGATTCGGCGGCCGGGCGATCAGCCAGGGAACTCCCAAGTACGTCAACACCCGAGGCACCCCGCTCTACGAGAAGTCCAACGTGCTATTCGGCCTGGACCTGGCCCGCGAGGCGATCCACAAAGAGCACCGAGCCGTGCTGATGGAGGGGTACTTCGACGTGATCGGGGCCCACCGGGTCGGGATCGGGAACGCGGTGTCAACCTCCGGCACCGCCCTCACCGACGCCCAGGTCCGGCTCCTGCGTCGATTCTCGGACGAGGTGATTCTCTGCTTCGACGGCGACCCAGCCGGCCAGGTGGCCGCCGGAAGGGCGGTGGGGTTGGTGGCCCAGGCGGGGATGAACTGCCGTCTTCTGTCCCTTCCCGAGGGCCAAGACCCGGACGACCTGGCCCGGCGCGACCCGGAGGCGCTCCGGGAACTGGTCGAGAAGGCCCCCCCAGCCTGGGAGGCCCTGGTCGACGGAGCCCTGGGCGAAGCCTCCCCTCGATCTGGCGGCGAGGGCCAGGAGGCGCTCCGCCGGGCCATGAAAGTTTTGGGGCGTATCCCGGAGGCCAGTATCCGCGCTCTATATGCAGAGAGAGTCGGCCGCCGGCTGGGAGTCGACGCGTCTCGGATTCTGAAGGACGTGGAGCACGGTGCCACGACGCAGCCGACCAAGGCGGCAGGAGAAGGTTTGAGCCAGGTATCAAGCGGGGAGATTGCAATGGGAGCCTCTGCCCATTTGCTGGGGATGCTCTGGCACAGCCCCCAGTTGATAGCCGAGGCTCGAGATCAATTTCAGGTCAGAAGGGATGATTTCCTCGATCCCCAGTACGGAGAGCTCTACCAGGCGATGGTCGAGGTCGCGCCGGAGAGGCTCAGTCCAGCCGACCTCGCTCCTGAGCTTCGGGTACGGTTGGACGAGCTCCCCAAGGGAGGCTTCCCCGAACTTGCCGAGAATGCCGGGGCCGCTCGTCGGAAGCGCTCGCTGGGAGATTACGTGAAGAGGATCCGGATCGAAACCCTGGAGAATCAGGCGGCCGACCTGCGCCGGCGGCTTGGCGAGCTGGGCCACCATCGGGAGGGTGAGGGCCCTCAGCTGGCGGCCGAACTGGATCGGAAACAGCGGCAGATAGAGGCGCTCCGGAGAGTCGGCGGAATGGAGGCATAGGTTGGTCAAGGCGATGAAGGCACCGGCGGCGGCCCCTGCCCCCCCGCGCACTGAAGATCTGGTGCGGCTGGCGGAGCAGCTGATCCTGAAGGGGAAGGAGCAGGGTTTCCTCTCCCCCAATGAGGTCCTGGAGCCGTTCCCCGAGCTGGATACCGACCCCGACCAGATGGAGCGGCTCTTCGTCATCTTCCGGGAGATGGGGATCGTCGTCTCCGACGGCGACAAGGACTTCGATGCTGAGGAGTCTGACGACGACGTCCTGGCCGCCGACGCCGACGCCGTCTCCCTGGACGATCCGGTGCGGATGTACCTCAAGGAGATCGGTCGGGTCTCGTTGCTCAAGGCCGAGGACGAGGTGTACCTGGCCAAGCTGA
>JBARIA010000019.1:0-3196 GCA_049799515.1 Candidatus Dormiibacterota bacterium
TCCCCGCTCAAGGCCCTCTCCAACCAGAAGTTCGGCGACCTCTGTCAGCGCTACGGCGAGGAGAACGTGGGGTTGGTGACCGGCGAGACCTCGATCCGGCCATTCGCCAAGGTGGTGGTGATGACCACCGAGATCCTCCGCAACCTGGTCTACGACGACCCCCTCTCCCTGGAGCGGGTCTCCTGGGTGATCCTGGACGAGATCCACTACATCGACGAGTACCCGAGAGGCACGGTCTGGGAGGAGGTGATCGTCCAGGCCCCCGGCCACATCAAGTTCATCGGACTCTCGGCGACCATCACCAACGTCGACGAGGTGGCCGCCTGGATGACCGAGCGGCGGGGCCCGATGGCGGTGGTGGTCCGCCAGGAGCGGCCGGTCGAGTTGCGCACCTGGCTCGGGATGCGCAACCAGCTGCTGCCGCTGCTGGACCAGGAGGGCCGGCTCGACCGCCAGACCCTGGAGCGGGCCCAGCAGGACCGCAGCGGGGACCGGCGGATGGGGGGCAGCCGGCTGGCTTGGGCGTCGGAGAACGACATGCTCCGGATCCTGGATCAGCTGGCGGAACAGGACATGCTCCCGGCGATCTACTTCATCTTCTCCAGACGAGGCTGCCGGGAAGCGATGGCCCGCTGCAGTACCCACCGCGTGGACTTCACCTCACTGCAGCAGAAGTTTCAGATTGACGAGGTGCTGGCCGAGCGGCTGGCCCAGGTGGATGACCCGGACGAGGCCGAGCTCTACGTCCGCTCTCTGTCGATGGATTTGCTCCGGCGAGGGATCGCCATGCACCACGCCGGTCTGCTGCCCTACGTCAAGGAGACCATCGAGCAGCTCTTCCAGATGGGACTGCTCAAGGTGGTGTTCGCCACCGAGACCCTGGCCCTGGGACTGAACATGCCGGCCCGGGCCTGCGTCATCTCCACCTTCACCAAGTTCGATGGCCAGGGATTCGCGGCGCTGCGCAGCGGCCAGCTGGCCCAGCTCCTGGGCCGGGCGGGGAGGCGGGGGATCGACTCCATCGGCCACGGGGTGATCCTGCGCGATCCCGAGGTCGACCTGGGGGTCATCTGCGAAACCCTTCTGGGCAACGACATGGCGGTCGAGTCCAAGTTCGCCCCCACCTACAACATGACCCTCAACCTGCTCCGCCGGCACACCCCAGAGGAGGCAGAGGAGCTGCTGGAGCAGTCCTTCGGGCAGTACCAGCGGATCCGGGCCCTGGACAACCTGCGGGAGCGCCGCCCCAACCTCGAGGCCCGGCTGGAGGATCTGCACCGTCGGCGCTTCAGACACCCCAAGGTCGCCTGCACCGAGCGCACCCTGAGCCAGTTCCTGGGAGCGCGCCAGGGCTTGGACCAGGCCCGCGAAGAGTCCCGGCAGCTGCGCCGCCAACACTTCCGCGACCGCCGTCGGGGCCGCTTCGGTGAGGGAACCCAGGACCCGGCGGGGCGGCTCGAGCGGCTGCGCCGGACGATTCGTCAGGAGGAGCGCCGGCTCTCGTCCTCCCCCTGCCCCAACTGTCCACTCCTCTCCGACCACCGAGCCTGCCGCCGCGAGTCATTGGAGATCGAGACCGAGCTGGCAGGGGCGGAGGAGGCGGCCCGGGCTCGGGAGCACGAGTACCGGACTCAGCTCCAGGCCTACCGCTCGGTGCTGGCCCAGCTCGGCTATCTGGTTGAGGACCGGCCCACCAGGCTGGGCCTGCTGGCGGCGGCGGTTTACGGCGAGAACACCCTGCTGGTCTCCCAGACAGTCGCCGACGGCTGGCTGGACGGCATGTCAGAGGAGGAGATCTGCGCCACCTTGGTGATGCTGGCCGCCGAGGACCGCAATCCAGACCGGCCCAGCGGCAAGCGGCGGATGCCGACCGGCCGCCTAGAGAAGGTGGCCCGCCGACTGCGCCAGGCCCAGCGCGAGCTGGCCGAGACCGAGTCCGAGTGGGGCCTTTCCGAGAGCCGCAGCCCCTCGTTGGACTACGTGGAATACGTCTACAACTGGGCCAGGGGCGTCCCCCTCACCGAGCTGCAGCCACCCCCGGGGGTTGACCCGGGCGACGCACTGCGGGCCACCAAGGCCTGCTACGCGCTGTCGCGGCAGCTCGAGCAGGGACTGGCCGGCTGGCCTCTGCAGGAGGTCGTCAGCCGGGCCCGCCAGAGCCTGGAGCGCGACCTGGTGCGACGGCTGTGAGCGACGACGAGCGGGTCGGCCAGCAGTACGACGCGATGGCCCAGGCCTACGCGGCGGATATCGAAACCAACGCCTTCAATGCCTACTACGAGCGACCCGCCACGATCCGCCTACTGGGCGACGTCGAGGGAAAGCGGGTCCTGGACGTGGGCTGCGGCCCGGGAGCTCTGACCAGCTGGCTGATCGAACAGGGGGCCACAGTGACTGCGATCGACGTCAGTCAGCGGATGGTCGACATCGCCCGGGCCCGGGTTGGCGAGCGGGCGAAGGTGCTCCGGGCCGATCTGGCGCGACCGCTGCGCTTTCTGAAGGACGGCTCGATTGATGTCGTCGTCGCCTCGCTGGTCCTCCACTACTTGCGCGACTGGGATCTGGTGTTCCGCGAATTCCGCAGGGTGCTGGACGTGGAGGGGGTCGCCGTCTTCTCGACCCACCACCCGGCCATGGACTGGCAACTGCACCGCCCCGACGACTACTTCGCGATCGACCGGATCACCGAAACCTGGAGCAAGGGCGGTCGCGACTTTCCGGTCACCTTCTGGCGACGCCCGCTCCAGGCCATGACCCTGGCCATCGCCCAATCGGGCTTCGTGATCGAGAGCTTGAGCGAGCCTGAGCCTGCGGCCGAGTTGTCCCAGCGCGATCCGGCTGCCGACCGGCTGCTTCGGACCGAGCCGGCATTCCTCTTCTTTCGAATTCGACCCGTCTCGGCCTAGGCCTGGGACTCGGTCATCCCGATGTGGCCTCCGGTCAAACCCTGCACCTACTACCCGCTAGACAACGGCATACAGCCGAGGGAGGACTGCAAGTCGGGAAGCGAGTCGCGGCTCCCACGCCCAGGTCGCGCTCACCGCTCCTCGGGGACGATCGACTCGGGCACCCCGACCACCCGGTAGGGAAGGTCGCTGATGTCGAAGTAGCGCACCGGCTTGCGCATCCGCTTGGCGATTCCTACCTGCACCTTCAAGCCGAGCGAAAGCGACCCGAACACCCACATCTCTTCGCA
>JBARIA010000020.1:0-2402 GCA_049799515.1 Candidatus Dormiibacterota bacterium
TCCGCACCTCGGGGGGGTTGGAGGCGACTCTTGATTCGGGCGACCAGCTCAGCATCGTGCCCGCGGTCGCCGGCGGTGCCTAGCTCCGTCGCCAGCCGGGTCCAGGCACTGGCCCAGCGGGTCGGTCGCATTGTCGCCATTGAGACCTCGGTCCTCGGCGGCCGGTGGCTGCCGGCGGGTAGCGTGGTGGCGGTCGCCATGAGCGGAGGGGTGGATAGCTCGGTGGCGGCGGCCCTGGCCGCAGCCTCCGGCCTGGACACAGTCGGGGTCACCATGCGTCTGTGGGGAACCGAGGAGATGGAGCGGGGCGAGGGCGGCTGTTGCTCGGTCGACGCCGTCGAGGACGCGCGCCGGGTCTGCACTCGGCTGGGGATACCCCACTACGTTTTGAACATGGCGGAACACTTTCGAGAGTCGGTGGTGGGGGACTTCCTCAGCCAGTACGCCATGGGGCGGACGCCCAACCCCTGCATCCGCTGCAACGAGAAGGTCAAGTTCGCTGAGCTGTGGCGCCGGGTGGAAGCGGTGGGGGCCACCCACATTGCCAGCGGTCACTACGCCCAGATTCGGGATGGCTCACGCGGCTGGTGCACCCTACACCGGGGGGAAGACCGACGCAAGGATCAGTCCTACACCCTTTACCGCAGCGGGCAGTCCGTCCTCTCCCGGCTGGTCCTGCCCCTCGGACAACTGCAGAAGGCGACGGTACGGGCCCTAGCCGAAGCGCTGGAGCTGGCGGTGGCGCGGAAGCCGGATTCGCAGGAGCTCTGCTTCGTGGGCGGGGGAGACCACCGAGCGGTGCTGGAGCAGGAGTTGGCCGGGCAGTTCCAACCCGGCCCGATCACCGACCCCAGCGGGGCTGAGGTGGGCCGCCACCGAGGGCTGCCCTTCTACACCGTCGGCCAGCGCCAGGGATTGGGGCTGGCCGTGCGCCAGGCAGCCACCGAGCCTCATTACGTGGTCAGGCTGGACCGTGCCCGGAACACGCTGGTGGTCGGTCCCTGGCGGAGTCTGCTCCAGCGCCAATGCCAGCTGGAGCACTGCGTCTTCCTCGACGCTGAGCCGCCGGAGCGGGAGCGGTCGGGGGTGGTCCAACTGCGGGCCCACGGTCAGCCGGTGGCGGCCAGCTGGCAGACGACCGGAAGGGGCTACGCCACGGTCAGCTTCGCTGAGCCCCAAGCGGGGATCGCGCCGGGTCAGTCTTTGGTTCTCTACGATGGAGACAAAGTCATTGCGGGCGGTGAGATCGCCCCCGCTGAGGAACCGGAGTTCGCCTGATGGCCTGGCCGATAATCGCGATCCTGATCCTGGCCGCCCTCGGTGGGTGTTGGGTGGCCTGTGCCGCCGCCCAAGTGGCCTGGGTTCAGCGCAGCCGGCCGCTGGCGCTGATGGCGGCGGCCGTGCTGGCCAGTCTCCTGGCTGAGGTGGCGGCTCTCAACGGATCCGCCCTGGGCGGCAGCGTCGGAGGCCTGGGAGTGATTTCCCTGTTCACTGGCGGGGTTGCCCTGGCGGTCTTCGCCTTCTACCTGCTGACCCCGCCGCCCCCCGAACTGGAGCCTCAGCCGATCGATCGTCTGACCGGGCCCGCCGCCAACCCCGACAGCGAAGCCTGATGACCGTCGCCGGAATCGTGCTCGGCATGGCGCTGCTGATCGCAGTGGCCGCGGGCTTGGCCCTGGCTCCACCCCCGCCTGACTTCCTGCCCTTCCTGATCAAGCTCGGGCGAGGCTCCCGGCGCTGGTGGGTCCTGGCCTTGGCGGTAGTCATATCGCTGCTGGCCGGGGTGCTGGCGAGCCTCTCCTCCTCGGAGTCGCACCCCTTCGCCCTGCTGCTGGTGCTGGGTGTCGGAGGGCCGCTGCTGTTGGCCTGTGCCTGGGCCTGGGGCCGGGCCAGGAGCTTCTCGTGACCGAAGCGTCACTGGCGCGGGCGGCGCTGGAGGAGCGAGATCAGGAGCGGTCCCGACCGGGGCCCCGCCCACAGATCTCGCAGGCTCAGCATCAGACCGCCGAGGTGGTCGCCAACCTGGCCTGGGACAAGGCCCTGGTGGGGTCCCGTCCGCAACTCGGTCTGCCCGCCCGCTTCACTCTGCGCGCCGCTGGTCCGTCCGGCCGGGAAGGGGCCCGGGCAGTGCATGTGGCAGCCGCCGCGGAACTGACCGAACGAGCCCTGCAGTGGCACAGGTCGGCCGCCTTCGGGGAGGAGCCGCTGGGGCTGGCGATCCTGGCCGGCGACTACTGCTTGGCACAGGCCGCGGAAGCCCTATCTAGGTACGCCAACGTGGAGGTCGAGGCGACCTTCGCCGATGGCCTCGCTGCGGCCGGGTTTGAATTGGCTCGGTCGGGAAACGCCGACCGGGCGGCCCGCCAGATCCTGCCCGCCTGCGGGCTGGCGGGAGCCAGCGC
>JBARIA010000021.1:0-5032 GCA_049799515.1 Candidatus Dormiibacterota bacterium
CGACCGCATCACCGGCGAGCATCCGCTCGCAGGTCCGACGGCGAAGCGCGGCTGGATAATGCCTTGGCATCTTGGCTCCTGATGGATCAGGGCCAAATTGTCATAAGAGCGGTCCACTTTTTGGGGCCTAGGTCATCGGGCGGAGGGAGAGGGATTCGAACCCCCGGAAGCGTTGCCGCCTCAGCGGTTTTCAAGACCGCCGCAATCAACCGCTCTGCCATCCCTCCACGGTTAGATTTGAGATCGGATTTGACCTGTCATATGGATGAGTCATCGGGTACTGATCCAACCGTTGATCCAACCCGGAAGGACACAGGCTGCCGCAGGACCCCTTCGAGGGCGTCCGCAGCTTCCTGGTGCATCGCCATAGCCACGTGAGAGTAGCGATCGAGGGTGATCGCGACCGTGGCATGTCCGAGGAGGTCAGCCACCACCTTCGGATGCACCCCCTGGCCCAGCAGGAGGGTGGCCGCCGTGTGCCTCAGGTCATGGAACCGGACAGGTGGTAGCACGGCGCGCTGGCAGAGTCGTTTCCAGGCGGCCCGGACGGTGTTCGCCTGCAACGGTGCGCCGCGTGTCCCGGTGAACACCCAGTCCCACTCGCCCCATTGATCGCCCGCCCGTACTCGCGCGCCTGCTTGGTTGATCTGCTGGCGACTCAGCGCGTCGATGGCTGTGGGAGTGAGTCGAACCTGCCTCCGAGAGCGCGCGGTCTTCGGCTCTCCCCGGACCAGACCCTTGCCCGATATCGGTTGGAGGGTCCCGGTCACGGCGAGACTTCCTTGAGCCAGGTCAACGTCGCGCCACCTTAGTCCCAGCAATTCCCCCTGGCGCATCCCCGTGGTCACGGCAAGGATCGCCAGCGCTCCGCAGTGCTCATCGTCCACCGCGAACGCGCACAGGCGGCGGACCTCGGAGACGTCAAGCACCGTCATCTCGGTCTGGGCCATCCGAGGCGGGGTAACCAGGCTGGCGACGTTTCGGGTCAGCCGGCCCTGCCGCACAGCTGCCCCAAGCGCCCGATGCAGGACCATGTGCACGTGGTGGACGGTAGTTGGGCTCGATCCCGCCGCCAGCCGCGCTGCGTACAACGCTTCCAAGTGAGTCGGCTGGAGGCGGCCGAGGCTGAGCCGCCCCAGTGCCGGGATTAGATGGACCCGGCACAGCTCCCGGTAGCGAATCCAGGTGCGAGGGCGAAGGGTCGGTTGAACCGTGATCAACCACGCCTCCAGCCACACTCCCAAGGCGACTCGGCCGCCGCGTGACATACCCCCCTGGTCTCGGCCATGTAGGGCTTCGGTCAGACGAAGACCAACCTCGGTCCGGGAACGAGCGTAGAAGCGTTCGCGATGACCATCCGCCCGAGTGATCGCCGCGACCCACAGCCCGTCGGCACGCCGGTAAACCGACCCCTCGCCGTTGGCACGCTTTCGTCCACGCGGACGCACTGGAGGTTGGCTGGCCACAGCCCCGGAGCGTATGTCCCCGCCCATGGTTACCGCAAGGCTCCGCTACGAACGAGGGGAAGTGGGCATGGCTGCGACACCCGGCACGGGGTCACGCAGACCAAGGGGGGATCACCGGCTGCGGTAGACGCCGCGGCGATGGGCAATTCGCAAGGCTAGGACCAATAGTTCGGCGTCCCTGATCGTGTAGATCACCCGGTAGTCGCCGACCCTGAGCCGCCACAAATCGGGATAGTTGACGAGCCGCCGGGCTCCGCTGGGTCGAGGGTCAGCTTTCAACCGGTCGACGGCCCCGACGATGCGGCGAGCCACAGGCTTGTCTAGCTTGGTCAATTCCTTGAGTGCTTTGGGGTCATACTGCACGTCGTAGGCGCCCGCGGCACTGGTCACAACCCGAGTGTCCGGGCCACCTCATCTGGTCGGATTGCCGTCGTGCGCCCAGCGTCTAGGTCGGCCAGCCGCTCCTGCGCGATCCGACCGTCCTCGAGGTCAATCAGTGCCTCATAGCGCTCCACGAATTCCGCTGGCACGATTGCGGCTGCACGCTGCTGTCCCCGGCCTCGGGTGACGTACGTGATCTCTCCGCCGAAGGCGGCACGATTCACGGCGTCGGAGAACCTGTCCCGGGCCTGGCTGACGGATAGCTCGGTCACCTCGTTGCCCATCAACTTACTATACGCCAGATACGCCAACTTCGCCAGCGTCTTGCCTCACTCGGCGATCTGCACGGCCCTCTTGTGGGGGCCGCATGTGGCTGACCTACACCGCGTAAATGTCCTGCTCGTCGCGAAAGTGGGGCAGCGGCATGGAGTCTGAGCCGATGTCGCTCCAGGTTCGATCTCGATCGTCGCCTCGTCTCCAGATCCCATAGCTGGGAGAGCCCACCCCACTTGCAAGTGCCGCCAGCTCTTCCCGGCTCCATCGCATTTTGAAACGGACTTGTTGACCGCGGAGAAGTGACGACGCAGGCGGTGAACCGCGGACCTCCAGCACTACCGCTTGGCGGCCGCGATGGATCCGACCCAGATCCCACCGGGCCAACCCCCGCCGCCGCCACAGCCCCCTCTCCCCCACCCAACCCGCGTCCATATATAGGAAGGTGCAGAGGAGAGGCCCAAGGACCGCCCCGACCCACACCCAGACCGCCACCAAGGCGCCAACGGCCTGGGGCATCGGGGGCCCTGCTCCATATACGACTTCCAAGAGCACCCCGGCAGCGGCCCCCACAGCGGCGCCGACGGGTAGTCCGACGAGCCGGCGCCAGTTGAGCCGGATCGGTGGCCGGAATGCAGCCCACGCTCCTTCTATCGGCCCGATCGCTGGTATCAGCCAGGCGCCGTGGAGGCACGGGGAGTTGCCGTCACTCTCGGTGAGTTCTGCGCTACGGAGCGGAGCATCCGGGTAGCCGGACTGCGGATTTCTCCGCAGAGCACGCTCTCGGCAGAGATCGACCGCTTCTGGGGTGAGGAGAGCTTCGATGCCGACCCGTAAAGGAGCAGAAGCAGGCACCAGGGTCCGCCCCAGCCGCCCGATTCCGGTGGCCAGCAGCACGATGGTGATCGCAAGTGGAACGCTGGTCATCGCCAGCCAGTGGTCGTGGGGGTCGTGAAGTCTCTGGCCCCCGAGGACCAAGACCCAGACCGTCAGCATCCCCAGCCCACTGGAAAGGGGGCCGGTGATGACGACCAGCGGATAGACGCGGAACCCTGAGTGCTCAGCAGGTTCAGCGGGAAACCACGCCATCGAGAGAGATCTGGCCAGGACGAGGAGGAGGCCCAGGCTCGGAAGGGCCGGACCTACCCCGCGGATGATCTCGTGAATGGCGGTGGCGCCGACAAGCGAGGCGCCCACAGAGCCAGCTCCCACAAATGGGTAGTGCCAGAGCGGTGCCAACCGCCGCTTTCGGGCCCGTCCGGGCTCATGGGGACCGTCGTTCCGCCGTTTCCACAGCCAGGACAGAACGGCCCCAACCAGGACGACCGCGGCGAACACCCACCAAACAGCCAAAAGCACCACCAGGGCAACCGTCGCCAGCATCAGCATCCAGGCGAGCTGAGCCGCGCCGTCCCCCTCCGACAACTCAGTCGCCTCCCCCGGCGAATCTTGGCCCCGGCGACCGGCGATCAGGAATCTCTAGGGAGTCACGCGCTGCGGGCGTGGCGAAGCCCACTGGCTTGGAGGCGGAGCGGAGCCCGAGTGGAGCGAGAGCCTGGCCGATCAGCTCCCGGGTCACCGGAACCGGCCAGATGCTAGCGAAGCCGCGACGGGCTGCGCGAAGCAGGCACGCCTCAAGGCGGCTCTCCACCCCGCGCAGACCGGCCTCATCTCGCTCGGCATGGTCGGCAACGATGCATCGGAGGGCATCGTCGTCGAGGGGGATGAGGCTCTCGATCAAGCCGAAGGACTCCATCAGTCGGGGCCAGAGATGGAACCGCGCCGCGTCGAGACGCTCCTGAAGTGCCAGGCCCGGGATCTCCACCACATCGCAGCGGTCGAGGAGAGGAGCCGGGATCGTCTCCAAGGAATTGGCGGTCGCGAGGTACAGAACCTCGGAGAGGTCATAGGCGACGGCGAGATACCTATCCGTCCATTGGCCGCTCCCGTCCAGCAGTTCGAGCAGGCTCGCGGTCGCCGAGGGAGCATCGAACGCCGACCCATGCCCGGCTTTGTCGATCTCATCCAGCACGATCACCACGCGCCTCCCGAAGGCGCGTACCGCCTTCAGGATCGCTCCCGGCTCACCATTCGAGTAGGCGCGGGAGCAACCCGTCAGGTAGACCACGGTCCTCCACGGCCGTCGGGACAGAGATGAAGCTGCAGGGTCGGCGGATCGCCTTCGCCACCGCCCGCGCCAGCGAGCTCTTCCCGGTCCCCGGAGGCCCCACCAAGAGCAGCGGTCGAAGTCGATGCCCACTTCCAGAGCCATCCAGAAGCCAGCTGCCGAAGATCCGGTCGAGCAGGGAGTCCTTCACATCGTCGTCGCCCCGATGAACGGCGCTGAGAATCCCCGCCGCTTCCTCGATGTTGAGCGGATCGCAGCCCGGGGTTGTATCCCACGGGAGAGCCGCCACCCACTCCAGCCACCGGTCCAAAGAGCTGCCGTCGTCAGGACTCGCAGAGCGGGTCGCGATGGTGGTCTCAACCGCCTCCCGCACCTCGTCTGGGGCTGCCGCCACGGCTTCTCGGGCCAGCTCCGTTAGGGACTTGGGGAGAAATGAGCGCCACGGAACCTCGTCCGACTGGGGGTCCTCCGTTTCTTCCCGCTCCTCGCTCAAGCTGCCACCTCCCCCACCTCGTGCCGCTGAACACCGAGGTCGCTCGGTTCGAACCAGAGGGGATCAGCGGACAAGCCCCGGACCAGGTCCGCGGCTAGAGCCAACCCGTAGCTGTCGACAGTGGTCGAGGTCCGGGCGTGGCCGAGAGCGGCCGACACGACCGGAAGCGGGATCGCCGCCCGAAGCCACCTAGTGGCGGCGGCATGGCGGAACGCATGCGGTCCCCGGGGTTCAATTTTGGCCCGCCGGCAGGCCCGGTGAACGATCGCCAGAGCCCGGCGGGTAGAGAGC
>JBARIA010000022.1:0-18674 GCA_049799515.1 Candidatus Dormiibacterota bacterium
CCCAGGGCGAGCTGCGGCTGGTCGAGCAGATGCGCGACGCGGAGCGCACCGTCCAGCGCCAGCGGGCCGAGCTGGCCCGATCGAGGGAGTCCCTGGAGCGGGCCCGCGAACTACACGGCCAACAGCGGGAGCTGGTGGACCGGCTTCGCCAGGAGGTGACCGCGGCCCAGGCCACCTCGGGCGCCCGACAGGCGGAGGTGGACCGGCTGCTTGGCGAGGCGTCGCGGGCGGACCAGACGCTCGCCGGTCTGCAGCGAGACCTGGAAAGCCGCGAGCAGCAGAGCGCCGTCGACCGAGCCGCCCTGACCGCCCTGGAGGTCGAGCTGGCGGGAGAGGACCAGAGCCTAGTCGAGGCGAGCGCCTCGGTGGAGAGCTGTCGGGTAGCGGTCGCCAGCTCCGAGGAGCTGATCCTGGAGGCCGGACAGCGCCTGGAGGAGGCGCGGTTGACGATCGCCGGAGTCGAGGCCGAGGCCCGTAGCTGGGCCAGGCGGGCGGATGAGCTGACCCGGCGCAGAGATCAGCTTCTGACCCGCGACCGCAGTGCCCGAGAGCGAATCCGAGCCGCCGAGCGGAGCGCCCTGGCGGCCCTACAGCAGCTGCGGTCGGCGCGGCTGCAGGCGGCGGCGGCCGAATCCCAGTTGGAGCTCTCTGTCCAGCAGCGCAGGCAGGCTATGGAGAACGCTCCGGATCCCCTCCAGGGCCTGGGCGATCTGGAGCGACAGAGGGCGGAGCTGGAGGCGGCCGTGCATGCAGCCGCCTCCCAGGCCGAGGCGTGGCGCCGCGACCTGGCTGCCCAGACTCATCAGGTGGAGCGGCTGCAGGCGGAGGTGGCGGACGCGCCGGAGGCCAACGCGGAGTCCGAGGGCTCGCCTCAGCCCGAGGATCCGGCCAGGGCGGCGGCCGAGATCACCAGGTGTGAGCGGCGGCTGACGATGCTCGGTCCGATCAACGAGCTGGCGCCCCGGCAGCTCACCGAGATCCTGGAGCGCACCGAGGGACTGCGGGCGGCCCACGACGACTGCCTCCAGGCGAGAGCCGACCTGGAGGAGGTGCTGACCCGGCTGCAGTCGGTCAGCGGCGGCCGATTCGAGCGGACCCTCCAGGAGGTGACCCGCGAGTTCGAGTCGGTCTGGGTCGAACTCTTCGGCGGTGGCAAGGCCACCCTGGCTCCCACCCCGGGAGAAGAGGGTGCCCCGGGCGGGGTGGAGATGCAGGTCCAGCCGCAGGGCAAGCGGGTGCTCTCGATGCCGCTCCTCTCGGGGGGCGAGCGGGCCCTCACCGCCCTGGCCCTGGTGCTGGCTCTGCAGAAGGTCTCGCCCAGCCCCTTCTACGTCTTCGACGAGGTCGACGCCGCCCTGGACGAGGCCAACATCATCCATTTCGCCGACCTGCTCGAGAAGCGCGCCGAGAGCAGCCAGTTCCTGGTGGTCACCCACAGCCTCACCACTATGGCCCGGGCCTCGATGCTCTACGGAGTGACCCAGGACGGCGGCGGATCGAGCCGCATCCTCTCGGTCCGGCTGACCTCTGATGGTCAGTCGGTCGAGGCTGAGGATGAGTCGGTGCTGGAGCCAGTGGCCACTGGTGGCTGAGGTCAAGGCGCCCCGACGGGGACGCTGGTGGAAGAGGATCCCGGGCCGGCTGGACAAGGTCGGCAGTGGACTCGGCCAGCAGCTGCGCACCAAGCTCAGCCTGGGTCGGGGCGCCGGCGATGAGCTCTACGAGGAGATCTTCGAGCTGCTCTTGGCCAGCGACTGCGGGGTGCCGGTCGCCGAGGAGCTGGTGGAGGGGCTCCGCCAGCGGGCCGGCTCGCAGAAGCTGCGCGAGGCGGCGCCCCTGCTGGCCGCCCTCCGAGAGGAGATGGCCGCCCGGTTGGCCCGTGCCGACCGGGAGCTCTCCCTGATCGGGGATCCGGCGGTGTGGCTGGTGGCGGGTGTCAACGGGGCGGGCAAGACGACCACCGTGGCCAAGCTGGCGGCCCGTCTCAAGGGCCAGGGACTCACGCCCTTGATCGCGGCTGCCGACACCTTCCGGGCGGCCGCCATTGAGCAGTTGCGCACCCTGGCGGCGAGGTCGGGGACCGAGGTGGTGGCCCACCAATTGGGTTCCGACCCGGCGGCGGTGGTGTTCGACGCCTTGGCCGCGGCCAAGGCCAGGGGTCGGGAGGTGGTCCTCGTCGACACTGCCGGGCGGCTCCACACCAAACACAACCTGATGCAGGAGCTGGGCAAGATTCGCCGAGTAATCAGCTCCCAGCAGCTGGGCCAACCGATCGAGACCCTGCTGGTCCTGGACGCCTACGTCGGGGCCAACGCCCTGACCCAGGCCCGTGCCTTCGGCGAGGTGGTGGGGGCCACCGGCCTGGTGCTCACCAAACTCGATGGCAGCGCCCGAGGGGGCTACGTTTTCCAGGTGGAGGGGGAGCTCCAAGTCCCGGTCAAGCTGGTCGGGGTCGGGGAGGGGCTGGATGACCTGGCCGACTTCGATCCCTCCGCCTACCTGGACGCGCTGCTGGAGGAGGGCGGGCTTCCGGGGCAGGGTTACGAAGGTTGATCCCGCCCGATCCGGCTTGAGCCGGGGCCGGCGATCGGAGTAGGGTGTCAAGGCTTTGACCTTGACAGTAACCGCGCTTGACCGGATAGCCCGAGTCCGACTCCTCGACGTCTACCGTGCGGTTCTCACTGAGCGCCAGCGGGAGGCTCTCCGGCTCCATCTCGAGGAGGACTGGTCCCTGAGTGAGTTGGCCTTCGCTTTGGGCACCTCCCGGGCCGCCGCCCACGACCTGGTCCGCCGGGGGGTGGAACGAATGGAGTCGATGGAGCAGCAGCTGGGAGCCTGCCGCCGACTGGAGGCCGCGGATCGCGAACTGACCCGCCTCCGGGGGAGGGTGAGCCGGCTGGAGAGCCAGTTGCGGACCTGTTCGACGACCCCGGCGGGCGGCTAGATGTTCGACACCCTGACCGACAAGTTGGGAGTTGCCTTCAAGCGATTCACTGACAAGGGCAAGCTCACCCCGGCCGATGTCGAGGCCGGCCTCCGAGAGGTGCGCCTGGCTCTGCTGGAGGCCGATGTCAACTACAAGGTCGCCCGTGAATTCATCGATCGGATCAGGGAGCGGGCGGTGGGCCGAGAGGTCCTGGAGAGCCTGACCCCGGGTCAGCAGGTGATCAAGGTCGTCTACGAGGAGCTGGTGGCTCTGCTCGGTGGGGAGGACGCCCGGATCACCTATCAGCCGGAGCCCCCGACCACGGTGCTGCTGATGGGGCTGCAGGGCTCTGGAAAAACCACCACCGCGGTCAAGCTGGCGCTGCTGATCCGTCAGGACGGTCACCGGCCGATGCTGGTGGCGGCTGACCGTCAGCGGGCGGCGGCGGTGGAACAGCTGCAACAGCTCGCCCAGGAGCAGCAGCTCGAGGTGTTGGTGGCCAGCAAGGTCCACGGGCTGGCCAAGGGAGTCAACCAGGCGGTGGCCGAGGCAAGGCGGCGGGGGGCTGACGTGGTCATCGTCGACACCGCCGGCCGGCTGCAACTCGACGATGCGCTGATGGAGGAGCTGCACGCGGTCCGCAAGGCCACCGCCATCCACCACGGGCTCCTGGTGGTGGACGCCATGACCGGCCAGGAGGCGATCCGGGTGGCCGAGGCCTTCAAGGCGGCGGTCGGGGTGGATGGGGTGGTCCTCACCAAACTGGACGGCGACGCCCGGGGCGGAGCCGCGCTCTCGATGCGGGCCGCCATCGGGCTCCAGGTCTGGTACTGCGGGGTGGGCGAGCGAGCCCGCGACCTGGAGGCGTTCCACCCAGAGCGGATGGCCAGGCGGATTCTGGGCATGGGCGACGTCCTGACTCTGGTCGAACGGGCCAGCCAGGAGCTGAGCATCGAGGACGCTCAGCTAGTTGAGGAGCGCATCCGGGATGGCCGGCTCAGCTTCGACGACTTCATCGTCCAGATGCGCCAGCTCCGGCGTCTCGGCCCCCTGGACTCGATCCTGGGGATGATGCCGGGGGGGCGAGAGCTGATGAAACAACAAGGCGGCAACCTGCCCGACGAGGCTCAGCTGGGGCGGATCGAGGCAATCGTGCTGTCGATGACCGCCAGGGAGCGGCGCCGTCCCTCGATCATCGACGCCTCGCGGCGCCGCCGGATCGCGGCCGGCAGCGGCACCAGCCCGGTCGAGGTGTCCCGCCTGATCAAGAGCTTTGAACGGATGCAGGAGATGATGCGGGGCTTCTCCGGGGTAGGGGGAAAGCGTCGGCTAGCCGCGGAACTTTTTAAGGGGGCGCCGGGCTCAGCTGCGCCGGGGCGCCGCTGAACTAGCCGGGGAAGAGCTTGCCAGTTTGCAATTCGACCATAAAACAAGGGGATTTTTAGTGGCAGTAAAGATTCGGCTCAAGCGCATGGGCGCCAAGAAGCGGCCCTTTTACCGGGTGGTGGTGGCGGACGCGCGCTCACCGCGAGACGGCCGCTTCATCGAGTCGGTGGGGTACTACGATCCTCTCAAGAAACCCAAGGTTTTCCACGTGGACAACGAGCGCATCCAGCACTGGATGGCGACTGGCGCCCGACCCTCCGACGCGGTCCGGGAGCTGTTGGAGCGGGAGGGCACGCTGCCCAAAACGGCGCACCCGGTGCGCACCAAGATCGGACCCAAGCACGCTGCCAAGCCGGGTCAGCGTCCGGCTGTCGCCGCCTCGAAGCCGGAGACAGAGGTGGCTGAGGTAGAGCCCGGGACCGAAGAGGCTGCGGCTGCCGCCGACAGCGGCCAGGAGGTTGCCGAGGAAGCGCCCGCAGATACCGAAGGCGGGGAGGAGATCACCGCGGCCTCGGAGTCGGCCGAGGGCTCAGAGGAATCCCCGGCGCCGGAAGCTGAGGGCGGTACCGAGGACCAGGCTCCAGAGGCTGTCGACGAAACAGATGCAGCCGACACCGCCAGCGAGGAGTGAGGCAATGCCCGATTACGGCGAGCTGGTGCGCTACATGGTCCAGCAGATCGTCAGCCAGCCCGACGCGGTGGAGGTCGGGGTGGAGCAGGAGGGCCAGAGGGTGACCGTGCGGATCAAGACGGCGCCTGAGGATCTGGGCAAGCTGATCGGACGGGGCGGGCGTCACATCGAGGCGGTCCGCATGGTGGTCCGGGCGGCCTCGCTACGGCCGCGGGACCGGGTCTACATAGAGGTGTCCGATTGACCGATCTACCGGACCGGATCCGGGTGGCGCGGGTGCTGCGGCCGCATGGGGTGGCCGGGGAGTTGACCGTGGAGCTGCTCGGCGGGGAGCGGGGCCGGTTGCTGCCGGGAATGGCGGTCCAGGGACCCCAGGGCGAGCTGGTCCTGGAGTCGGTGCGCGGAGACGGCAGCCAGCTGATCTGCGGTTTCGTCGGCATCGGCGACCGCGACGCCGCCGCCCGGCTGAGCGGTGTCTACCTGGAGCTGGCGGCGAGCGAGCTGCGGCCACTACCCGCCGGCGAGTTCTTCCACTTCCAGCTGGTCGGCCTGGAGGTCGAGGACCAAGAGGGTCGGCGCCGCGGGGAGCTGGTGGATGTCGAGGCCTACCCGGCCCACGACGTCTACGTGGTCAGGACCGGGGCCTCGGAACTCCGGGTACCGGCGGTCAGGGAGGCAGTCCTGGGAATCGATCTGGACCGGCACCGGATCACCGTGGCCGAGCGATACCTGGAGGCCTGGGTTGATGCGGTTTGATGTGATCACCCTCTTCCCTGGGGTATTCCCGGGCCCGCTGACGGCGGGGGTCGTGGGTCGGGCCCTGGAGCAGCGGCTGATCGAGATCGAGACCCACGACCTGCGCCAGTGGGGTCGGGGCGTGCACCGCCAGGTGGACGACATCCCCTACGGCGGCGGGCCCGGGATGGTGCTCCGTCCGGAGCCGCTCTTTCAAGCCGTTCGAGAGATCCGGGAATCCGTCGGCCAGCCGGAACCCCGGGGCATCCTGCTCTCCGCGCATGGGCGCAGGCTGAGCACGGCCCTGGTCGAGGAGCTGGCGCTGGAGCCCGGGCTGCTCCTCATCTGCGGCCGCTACGAGGGCGTGGACGAGCGGGTGCGCGCCGGGCTGCAGCTGGACGAGATCTCGGTCGGCGATTTTGTGGTCAGCGGGGGCGAGCTGCCGGCGATGGTGCTGATCGAGGCGGTGGCCAGACGGCTGCCGGGCACCCTCGGTGATCCTGAGTCCCTGGTGGACGAGAGCTTCAGCGAGGGGTTGCCCGAATACCCCCACTACACTCGGCCGGCGGTGTTTGAAGGAATGGCGGTGCCGGAGGTGCTCCGGAGCGGCGATCACTCGAAGATCGCCAGCTGGCGAGCGGAAGCGGCGATGGAGCGGGCCCGCCGGTTGCGGCCAGACCTCTTGGGTGGCACCCAACGAAGGCGAGCGGTCGAGCAGGCCGCCTCAGAAGAAGATCGGGGCTCGGGCGCGGTAGTGGCCGGCGTCCCCCTGGGAGGTGCGGACTGAACATCATCGATCTGCTCGAGGAGGAGCAGCTCCGCGACGACGTCCCGGAGCTGAGTCCTGGGGACACGGTCAGGGTCCACGTCAAGGTGGTCGAGGGTACCCGGGAGCGTATCCAGGTCTTCGAGGGTCTGATCATCGCCCTCCAGAAGGGTGGAGCCCAGCGCTCGGTGACGGTTAGGCGCACCGCCCATGGGGTAGGAGTCGAGCGGACCTTCCCGGTCCACTCCCCGCGGCTGGCCCAGATCGAGGTAATCCGCCACGGCCGGGTCCGTCGGGCCAAGCTCTACTACTTGCGCGACAAGGTCGGTAAGCGGGCCAAGATCCGCGAGCGGAGGGAGTCAGTCAGCAAGAGCGAGGCGGGCTCGGAGGCGCTCTCCGCAGCGCCGGAGATCGAGGCCCCTGAGAAGGCGGCGGCGGCTCCCAAGCGACGTCTATCGCGGAGCCGGGCCAAGGCTGACTGAGGTAGCTGAGTTGCCCGGCGCCAGCATCGCCTAAACTGGACTTCGTGCCGGATCAACCTAATCGGGTGCTGGTGGTGTCGCGGCAGGCATCCCGGTCCGAGACCATCGCCAAAGCTCTGGCCAAGCGCGGGCTCGAGATGCTGGCTTTCGAGAGCGCCGCCGCCGCTGCTGCGGCGCTTGGTGAAACGCCGGCCGAAGCCGCCCTGATCGAGGTCACCGGTGATGATCCCGAGCTGGTCCGGCTAGTCGAAAAGATCCGGGCGTCTGGGCTCCACGGAGCGATCCCGGTGGTGCTGGTGGCGGCCGACCAGTCGGCGCCCGTCGTCGTCGCCGCCATCGCGGCGGGGGCCACCGTGGCCCTGCCCCGCAGCAGCTCGACCCAGACGGTGGCGGAGACGCTGCGCTCTTTGCTGGAGGCCGCACCGGTGGCCGAAGCCGGCGCCCCGGCCCAAGCGCAGAACTCGCGCAAGGGGGCAGGCGAACTCTGGGTAGTGTGCGGCCCGCGCGGGGGGGTCGGTCGCACCGCCCTCGCCGCCAACCTGGCCGTGATCACAGCCGAGACCCTGAGGGTGGCCCTGGTCGACAACGTCCCCCGCTTCGGCAGCGCCCTGATGGCCTTCAACCTGCCGCCCCAGACCCCGACCTGGGTTGAGCTATCCGAGCTGCCGGCGGAGGAGGACATCCTCGATCGACTGACCCGTCATCCGAGTGGGGTTTCGGTGCTGCCCGCGCCCGGTCGCCCAGAGTTGTCCGATTCGGTGTCTCCGGCGGCGGTCGGAGCGCTGATCTTCCGGCTGACCAGACTGGCCGACCTGGTGATTGTCGACCAGGGGGGCAGGCTCGACAACGGTGGGATCGATCTGCTGGAGTCCGCCGACCACATGATCCTGGTCGGCACCCCGGACAACCCGGGGGTGGTCGGGCTGCGGGGCTGGCTGCGGATCTGCGACCAATTGCAGATCCCCAGGGAGAGGATCTCGGTGATCCTCAACTGCGTGCTCCCCTACCACCAGGTCGACTCAGAGCGGGCCAAGCGAGTTCTAGAGCAGCCGGTGCTGACTTTGCCCCACGGCGGGATTGACGGGGTGCGCTCCTTGAGCGGCGGTGAGCCCCTGGCCTGGAAGCATCCCTCCAATCGCTGGGTCAAGGCGATGCGCAACCTGGCGGTGCAGATCTCACCTGCGGTCGGGGCCAAGCTCAAGCGCTGAGCCGGGGGCAGCGCTCCGGTCAGGGTTGCGAACGGGGGCCGGCCTCGGCGAGGATCGGAGCGGGTCGGCTGGTCACCGCCTTGTAGGCAGCGCAGCTGGAGAAGGTGGCAGTGGCTGCCCTGGCCTTTGGCCGGCGCCCGCGGGCCGGTCGGGGGACCTCTCCCTCCTCGGTGCCATATCGCTCCCAGACCGACTGCCGCGACATACCCAGCCGATCGGCAATCTCGGCCCAGCTGAAGCCCTCGGCTCGGGCGGCGACCACCGTGGCCGCCTTCCTACTGCCCAGCAGAACCGCCACTGAGCGCAGGGCCAGCAGCCGGTCGGGAGTGGGCAGGCGATCGAGCGTCATCATCACGACCTCGGCCGCGGCAGAGGCCGGAGGGGTGGCTGGGCGGTAGCTCATTCGTCAAGGATACCTGACAAAAGGGGATATAATGACTGATGGCAGGCCAGCACCGACGGCGGGTGAGCTGACCACGGTTCCGGCGGCAAGGAGGTCCCCATGGTTGCGCCACTCGCGGTCACCGACGAGAGTTTCCGGCAGGAAGTCCTGGACGCCGAGATCCCGGTGCTTGTCGACTTCTGGGCCGAATGGTGCCCGCCCTGCAAGATGATTGCCCCGATCGTCGAGGAGTTCGCCTCCGAGTACGAGGGGCAGCTCAAGGTCACCAAGGTCGACACCGACGCCTGCCCGGGCGTTTCAGGTGAGTACCGGGTGATGAGCATCCCCACCCTGATGGTCTTCCGGGGCGGCCAGCCGGTCGGCACCTGGATTGGCTATCAGCCGAAGGCGGCGTTACGGACCAAGCTGGACGCGCTGCTCCTCCAACCCGCCGGCTGAGCCAGGCCGCCGACTACTCGGAGGCTGAGGTAGGGGCCTTGCCTTCGGGCCAATACTGCTCTTCGTAGATGTCCTCGTCGCGCAGCCCGGCCCGGAGCATCACCGCTCGGCCGGTGGAGATCATCCCGGGGTGCCCGCAGAGGTAGACCATGCCCTTGCCCGGTCTGATCCCGGAGCGGTCCGCGTGCTTGCGGAGCACGTCCTCGGCCCTCCCGATCTCCCCCTCCCAGCCGGAGTCGCCCCAGGGACGGCTGACGGTCGGTACGAACTCGAAGTCGGGCAATTCGCCACCGAGCTGGGCCATCTCCTGGGCGTAGCCGAATTCGTGGGAGAAGCTGGCGCCCTGCACCAGGACGATCTTGGGAGGCACGACCTCGCCCCGTTGCTGTTGGCTCCGCAACAGTCGCAGCATGCTGGCGAAGGGGGCGATTCCGGTGACGGTTGCCAAGAAGAGGTGGGTGCGGTCGAGGACCAGGCCTGTCTTCATGAAGACGCCCTTGGGGCGCTTGCGCATCAGCATCCGATCGCCGACCTGGAGGGGGTACAGGTAGGGGGTGAGAGCCCCGTCGGGGATCAATTCGATAAAGAACTCCAGCTCCTTCTCCTCGGGCGAGGAAACGATGGAGTAGGGGCGCTCCAGCGGCTTGCCATCCACCTCGACCCCCAGGGTGGCGTACTGACCCGCACGGAACTCGAAAGGGAGCTGGTGGCTCACCCGGATGGACCAGAGGTCAGGGCTGTAGTCGCGGCGCTCGACAATCTCGACGGACGCGTATTTGTCGGACGGATCAATGGCCAAGGTTGGCGGGTCCCCCCGTTCAGATGGCTAGCTCAAGCCAGTGTAGCCAGCCATCAAACTCGGTCTAAGGTGTGGAAGTGGAGGCGGCGGGGAAGCCTGTTGCTAGAATCCCGACTCGCCCCACCTGACCATCCGAGGAACTGCCCCAGCTGATGCCCACATCGAACCTGATCATCGTCGAGTCGCCCAGCAAGGCGCGCACCCTCAGCAAGTTCCTCGGCAGCGACTACGAGGTCAGGGCGTCGATGGGTCACGTGGTGGACCTGCCCCGCTCCAAGCTGGGGATTGATATCGAGCACGGCTTCGAGCCGGACTACACGGTGATCAAGGGCAAGGAGGGCCAGCTGCGGGACCTCAAGTCAGCCGCCCGCAAATCCAAGCGGGTGCTGCTGGCGGCCGACCCCGACCGTGAAGGCGAGGCGATCGCCTGGCACATCGCCAGACAGCTGGGGCTGACCGACCCCGAGCGGATCGTCTTCCACGAGATCACCAAGCAGGCGGTGGAGACGGCGCTGGAACATCCCCAGCCGATCAATCAGCGGCTGGTGGACGCCCAGCAAGCACGCCGGGTGATCGACCGACTACTCGGTTACAAGCTGAGCCCGCTGCTCTGGCGCAAGATCCGCAAGGGGCTCTCGGCGGGCCGGGTCCAGTCGGTGGCACTGCGCCTGGTCTGCGATCGCGAGCAGGAGATCGAGGCGTTCAAGGCGGTCGAGAGTTGGAGCCTGGAGGCGCTGCTGCTGACTGAATCGCAGGAGCAGTTCAAGGCCCGCTATCAAGGGGTGGGCCTGGAGCCGAAGGGAAAGCGCAGCAAGGCCAAGGAGGAAGACGGCGAGCCATCCGGTCTTCCCAACGAAGCCACTGCTCGCCGGGTGATTGCCGAGGTCGAGAAGGCCGAGTTTCGGGTGGCTTCGGTGGAGCGTCGTCGGCTGAAGCGGAACCCGCCCCAGCCATACATCACCAGCACCCTGCAGCAGGACGCCTCCTCGCAGCTGCATTTCAGCCCGACCAAGACGATGCGGATCGCCCAGCAGCTCTACGAAGGAGTGGAGCTGGGGAGCGCTGGACCGGTCGGGCTGATCACCTACATGAGGACCGACTCGGTACGGCTCAGCGACTCGGCGGTCGCCGGGGCCAAGGCCTACCTGGAGCAGACCTTCGGCAGCCAGTACCTGGGCCAGGCCGGCGCTCAGCGGAGGGGTCCCAAGGCGGCGGTGGCCAGTCAGGACGCCCATGAGGCGGTCCGCCCGACCTTGGTTGAGCGCCGTCCCGAAGAGATCCAGGAGCATCTCTCGACCGACCAGGCCAGGCTCTACCGGCTGGTCTGGCGGCGCTTCCTATCTAGCCAGATGAGCCCGGCTGAGTTCGACTCCACCAGGGCCGAGGTCATGGCCGGGGAGCACCGCTTCCGGGCGACCGGTAGCCGGTTGGTCTTCGACGGCTACCTTCGGGTCGCCGGCTCGGAGAATCGCGAGGACGAGCTCCTGCCGGAGCTCAATCCGGAGCAGGTGGTCAAGCTCCAGGAGCTGGTCCCGGAGCAGCACTTCAGCCAGCCTCCGCCCCGATTCAGTGAGGCCAGCCTGGTCAAGGAGCTGGAGGAGCGGGGAATCGGACGGCCCAGCACCTACGCCACCATGACCGAGCTGATCCAAACCCGGCGCTACGTGGTCCAGCAGGAGCGACGGCTGCATCCGACCCCGCTGGGATTAGCGGTCAACGAGGCCCTGACCACGCAGTTCCCGACGGTGGTCGACCTGGGATTCACCGCTGCCTTGGAACTGCAGCTGGACGCCATTGAAACCGGAGAGAGCCTCTGGGTCCCCGTTGTCAGCTCCTGGTATGAGCCGTTCTCCAAGGTGCTCGATGAGGCGCAGGAGAGCATGCCCCGGGTCAAGATCAAGGCCCAGCCCACCGGCGGTGCCTGTCCCAGATGTGGCGCCGAGCTGGTGATGCGCAGCGGGCGCTTCGGGGACTTCGTCGGTTGCAGCCGGTATCCCGAGTGCGAATACATCGAAGGCAAGGAGGGGCGCACCCCGGCCGAGGAGATCGGGGAGGCCTGCCCCCTCTGCAGCAAGCCGCTGGTAAAGCGGACCGGCAAGCGGGGACCGTTCGTGGGCTGCTCCGGCTATCCGGGCTGCCGATTCATCCGAACTGAGGCGGGCGCAACCGGCGACTCTCGGCCAGCCGCGGTCGCCGAGCCAACAGGTGAGGCCTGCCCCGACTGTGGCAAGCCGCTCGTTCAGCGCAAGGGTCGCTTCGGCCCCTTCGTCTCCTGCTCCGGATACCCGGGCTGCAAGTACCGGCCGCCCAAGGACACTGCTAGCGCGGGACCGGCCAAGAAGGCGTCGTCCCGGCCCCGTCGGACTGCTTCCAAGCCTCGGGCGAAGCAGCCGGTCGGCAGCTAGCCGGGCATCGGTCGCCGGCTGGCAGAGATCGACCTGACGCCCTGAATCGAACACACGACCGCGGTTGGGCCCAGTTCGCGGGGGAGGAAGATTCTGGTCCACGTGTGATCCTGTGGTAGTTGATCACCTGGCTGATGTCAATCCCACTGCGGAGCGGGGCGGTCGTGATGGCCACCGGGATCGTGGCCATCGGGCTATCCCGGATCGGGATCACCGGGCTATCCGATCCCCTGCTGGCGGCAGCCGCCGCGATCTGGCTGGTTTTGGTCGTCGCCTCGGGGGTGCGCCTGGGGGTCGACTCGGCGGCGCTCCGTGCTGAGTTGAGCTCCCCCGCCGCCCTCTCCCTGGTCGCAGCAACGGGAGTTCTGGCCGCGGCGGCTGTTGGACTCGGATGGGAGGTGCCAGCGGCTTCGTTGCTGGCGCTCAGTGCCTTGCTGCTGGTGGTGGTCACGGTCCCAGTCCTGCGCAGTTGGCAGACACCGACTCAGGGCGTTTCCTTTCTCCTTGCGGTGGCGGTGGCTTCCGTCTCGGTGGCCGCCTCGGAACTGTCCCGCGCGGCCGGCGTGGGGTGGCTGGTGATCCCCGCCGGGATCTGCTGGGCACTTGCCCTACTCGCCTATCTCTTTGTCTTCAGGCGGTTTGAACTCCGAGAACTCCTGAGCGGCCGGGGCGACCACTGGGTGGCCGGCGGGGCCCTGGCGATAGCTGCGCTGGCGGGAGGCGAGCTCTGCCTCAGCCTGCGGGCCAGTGGTCACCCGTTCAGCTTGGCCCTCGAGGTGGTAGTGACTCTGCTCTGGGCCGCCGCCTCGGCTTGGATGGTGGCGCTCCTGCTGAGCGAGCTGGCTCGGCCGCGGTGGGGCTACCACCACCTGCGTTGGGCAACCGTATTCCCCCTTGGGATGTACGGCGTCTGCAGTTTGGTGCTGGGCACGATCCTCAGCGCGGCGCCCTTTGAGAGTCTGGCGCGGGTATTCGTCTGGATCGGCTTCGGAGTCTGGCTCGTGGTTGCCACCGGGCTGCTGTCGCGGGGACCGGCCTCCATCGCCAAACCGCCGGTTCGGGAGCGCGGAGCCGGCTAGGTCTGGCCGGGCGGAGCGACCCGCTCCGCGGGCGATGGAAAGTCCCCGGTCTTCCCGTCGATCCGCTCCCGGATCAGGTCGGCGTGACCATTGTGCCGGGAGTACTCCTCGATCATGTGATTGACCATGCAGCGGGCCGACATGGCAGCGCCAGAGGAAGTGCTGAAGGTCACCTCCAGCGACTCCAGCGTCTTGAGGATCTCCCGAGACCTTCGGCACTCCTCTTCCCAGCGCGCCAAGGACTCGGCGACGTCGGCATCCCCGACCCCGTCGAAGTCGGCATCGGGCTGGTCGTCGGTGCACCAGATGTGTGGGATCTCCTCTCCGTGCAGGCGAATCCGAAACCAGGCGCGTTCCACTTCCGCCATGTGGCGGACCAGACCCAGCAGGGTGAGTGTGGAGGGCGCGACCGAGGGCTCTCTGAGCTGGGCGGCAGTGAGGCCCTGACACTTCCACGCCAAGACGACCCGTTGGTCCTCGAGGAAGCCGGTCAGGGTCGTGCGCTCATCCGCATTCCAAGCCGGGTCGGGAGTCGCTTCTGGCATCGACGAATCATAGGCTCGGCCGCCGCCATGGGGCCTCCGCCTGAGGGTCGATTCCGAGTCCCGGGTTAGAATCGAACTCAAATGACCCCTCATGACGACAGCGGTCCCCGTGCCACGACGATCCTCGCCGTGCGGCGGGGGAGTGAGATCGCGGTGGCCGGGGACGGCCAGGTGACGGTTGGGGATGTGGTCATGAAGCACCGGGCCATGAAGGTCCGGCGCATTCACCACGACCAGGTGGTGGTGGGGTTCGCCGGCTCGGTGGCCGACGCCTTCACCCTGTTCGACAAGTTCGAGCGCCATCTAGACCAGCACCAAGGCAACCTGCTCAGAGCGGCGGTTGCCCTCGGAAAGGAGTGGCGCACCGACCGCTACCTGCGCCACCTGGACGCCATGCTGGTGGTGGCCGGGAACAACCAGATGCTGCTGCTGAGCGGGGACGGCGATGTGATCGAACCCGACGATGGGATAGGGGCCATCGGTAGCGGGGGACCCTATGCTCACGCTGCGGCCCGGGCCTTGATCGAGCACACCGAGCTCCCGGCCGCCGAGGTGGCCCGCAAAGCTCTGGAGATCGCCGCCTCGATCTGCATCTACACCAACAGCGAGATCTCGGTCGAGACCATCTCCGACACGCCACAAGGGGACCCAGTTGGACCCGGAGCTTAGACCGGCGGAGATCGTGTCCTCCCTGGACCGCTACATCGTGGGCCAGGGGGACGCCAAGCGGGCGATGGCGATTGCCCTGCGCAATCGCTACCGGCGGATGCAGGTGCCTCCGGAGCGACGCCAGGACATCATGCCCAGCAACATACTGCTGATCGGGCCGACCGGGGTTGGCAAGACCGAGATCGCCCGGCGCCTGGCCCAGCTGACCCACTCCCCCTTCATCAAGGTCGAGGCCACCAAGTTCACCGAGGTCGGCTACGTCGGGCGCGACGTGGAGTCGATCATCCGAGACCTGCTGGAACAGACGATCACCCAGGTTCAGAGCCAGCGGGTGGCCGACGTCGAGGCGGAGGCCCAGCAGCGGGCCGAAGCTCGGATCGTCGACCGGCTGATCGAGGCGGACCAGCCGATGCCAAGTCCGGTCGAGGCGGCGGAGGAGACCGGTGCGGGGGCGAAGACCGTGGCCCTGGTGGAGGAGCCGGCAGCAGGCGCCGACCAGCTGGCTGCGGCTCGCCGGGAGCGGGCGCGCCGCCGTCAGCTCCTCCGCAAGCTGGCAGCCAAGAAGCTCGACGACCGCCAGGTCGAGATCGAGGTGGAGGAGTCTTACTCCGCCCCGGTGGAGGTCTTCTCGGGGAGCGGCTACGAGGAGATCGGCTGGTCGCTCTCCGACTTCTTCAGCCAGTTGGCCCCGCCCCGGAAGCGCACCAAGCGGATGACCGTCGCGGACGCCCGCCACGTGCTGACCCAGGAGGAGACAGAGCGCCTAGTGGACGTGGACCGGGTCTACGACGACTCCATCCACCTGGTCGAAGAGAATGGGATTGTCTTCATCGACGAGGTGGACAAGATCGCCGGTCCCTATGTCGAGTCGCATGGGCCCGACGTCAGCGGGGCCGGGGTGCAGCGCGACCTGCTACCCATCATCGAGGGGTCCACGGTCAGCACTAGATACGGGCAGGTCCGTACCGACCACGTCCTGTTCGTGGCCGCAGGAGCCTTCACCTCCGCCAGGCCGTCGGACCTGATCCCGGAGTTCCAGGGCCGGTTTCCCATCCGGGTGGAGCTGCAACCGCTGGCGGAGGCCGATCTCTGCCAGATCTTGGTCGAGCCCCGGAACGCCCTGACCCAGCAGTACACGGCCCTGTTAGCCACCGAGCAGGTTGAGGTCGAGTTCACCACAGAAGGGGTGGAGGAGCTCGCCCATCACGCCTACTTGGTGAACGAGCGAGACGAGAACATTGGGGCTCGGAGGCTCTTCACGGTGATGGAGAGGGTGCTCCAGGACGTCTCGTTTTCCGCCGAGGAATACCAGGGCCAGAAGGTGGTCATCGACCGGGAATTCGTGAGGACCAAACTGGGCGATCTGGTCCGGGACGAGGACCTGCGCCGCTACGTACTCTGAGCTCATCCGCCCAGACTGGGCTCCCGCGGAGCCTCTGAGGTCGCCGCCCGCTCTAGGCCGGTGGAGTCCAGATGAAGGGGGTGGTGGTGCTGACGGTGACGAAGCCGAGCCGTTCCAAGATGGGCCGACTTTTCTCCGAGGCGTCCACCTGGAGGTAGCGGTAGCCGCGTTCCGCAGCCAGCCGGGCCCGGTAGGCGACCAGGGAGCGGTAGATGCCCTTCCGCCGCCACTCCGGGAGGGTGGACCCGGTCCAGAGGCTGGCGAATTGGGTATTTGGTGCCAGCTCGAGGCGAGCAGTGGCGACCAGCTTCCCCTTGGCCTCGGCCACCAGGAGTACGCCGTGGTCCGGGTTGGCCCGCTGCTCCCGGTAGAGGAGTTCGCCGAGGAAGCTTCGATCCTCTCCGTCGACCAGAGTGAGAAGCTCGGCCATCCGCCCGGTGTCCGCTCGGGTGTGAACCCCGCGGATGGTTACTCCCGGAGGCGGGCTCGACTCCTGGTCGATCTGCGACAGCCGGCCGATGACCAGACTCTCCTGCTCTTCCGGCACGAATCCGTGCCCCAGCAACCGCTGGGTCAGACCGGCAGTCTGATCGTGGGAGAAGGCCTTCCACTCAAACGGGACTGACCGTTCCGCGAAGAAGTCAATCTGGCGGCGGATCAGAGCGTCCAGCTGGCGGTCGTCGAGTGGAGCGAGGTCTCTGCCCATCACGAAGCCGCGGGGACCCCGGTCCCAGCGCCGGTAAACCGGACCGTCCGTCTCCTCGTGGGTGCCCTCGGTCCGGGGAATCGAGGCCGGCCAGCGCATCTGGGTGTCGAAGGCGGCTAACAGTTCCCGACGCTCGGCCGCGGAGGCGTCCGGAGGCGAGCTTTCAGTTGCCACCAAAGGGCAGTCTAGGCGGGTGCCTGTGCCCGAATCGGCCCGTGGTCGTGGCCGCTTCCGGGACGTCGGCGGCGCCCCGGCCCCTCGGATGTCCAGGGAGCCGATCGGGGGAGCTCCAGACCAAGGTGGGATACCATGGCCCTGGCGATCAAATTCACATGCCCGGCGGACGCCTTCCGGGGTCCCTTCAGAGGGCCGGCGGGCGGTTGATGCCAGGCAGAGGCGGTAACGAAATAGGAGGGCGAGCATGCCTGTAGCCACGCTCACCGAGCTGCTCCAGAACGGTGTCCATTTCGGCCACCAGACCAGCCGGTGGAATCCGAAGATGCGCCACTACATCTTCGCCAGCAAGGGTGGGATCCACATCATCGACGTGTCCCAGACCGTCGATCTCCTGGATCAAGCCTGCCTCTTCGCCCACGACACGGTGGCCCAGGGCGGCCAAATCCTCTTCGTGGGAACCAAGAAGCAGGCCCAAGACACGATCCAGGAGCAGTGTGCGAGGAGCAACCAGCCATTCGTGGTCAACCGCTGGATGGGCGGCATGCTGACCAACTTCGAGGTGGTCAAGCGCCAGCTGAAGCGGATGGCTGAGCTGGTCGAGATGCGGGACAAGGGGGTGCTCGCGACCCTCAGCAAGAAAGAGCAGCGGCGGCGCACCGACGAGCTCGACCGCCTGGAGCGGAACTTTGGCGGCATCACCACCATGAAGCGGCTGCCGGCGGCGGTCTTCGTGGTCGACCCCCACAAAGAGCGGCTGGCGGTCACCGAGGCCCGCAAGTTGGAGATCCCGATCATCGCGATCACTGATACCAACTGCGATCCCGAGGAGATCAGCCAGGTAATCCCGGGTAACGACGACGCCATTCGAAGCGTTCGGCTGATCGTGACCAGGCTGGTCGACGCGGTGATGCAGGGGCTGGAGGAGCACCACCAGATCGAGTTGGTCCAGGCCGAGAAGGCGGAGGTGGAGCGGCAGGCCCAGGCGGTGGAAGCCAAGATCGCTGCTGCCAAGGCGGAGCTGGAGGCGGAGCGGGTTGCCGCTGCTGCCGCCGAGGCCGAGGCTGCTCGGACCAGCGCGGCGGAAGCCAGCGAGGCTGAGGCTCCGAGCGCCGAGGAGGCACCGGTGCCGGTCGAGGTGGCGTCCGAGTGAGCGAGCCCATCACCGCGGAGCTGGTCCGCCGGCTGCGCGAGCAGACCGGTGCTGGAATCATGGACTGCAAGGCGGCACTCACCGAGGCGGACGGCGACTTCGAGCGGGCTCGCGACATCCTGCGGGCCAAGGGACTGGCCTCCGCTCAGAAGCGAGCCGGGCGGCAGACCCGGGAAGGGCTGGTGGACTCGTACATCCACCCCGGCGGACGGATCGGCGTCCTGGTCGAGGTCAACTGCGAGACCGACTTTGTGGCTCGCACCGATCAGTTCAAGTCCCTGGTCCATGACCTGGCTCTGCAGATCGCCGGACGGTCGCCCAGGTGGGTCAGCCGCGAGGACATCCCCAAAGAGGAGTTGGAGCGGGAGCGGGCCGTCTACCGGGAGCAGGCCGAGCGCGAGGGCAAGGGCGCCGAGCGGATGGACCAGATCGTCGACGGCCGACTGCGCAAGTTCTATGAGGAGGCCTGCCTCTTGGACCAGGCCTGGCTTCGCGACGAAGGCTCCAAGGGACGCTCGGTCAGCCAGGTGATCCACGAGGTGATCACGGTGACCCGGGAGAACATCACGGTTTCCCGCTTCGTCCGCTTCGAGCTGGGAAAGGGATTGGCCGACGAGGGCCAGCCGGATGACGCTTGAGCCCCTCGCCGAGCTGACAGGGAGTGCGGTGAGCTCTGAACGGGTCGTCCTGCCCCACTACCGGCGGGTGGTGATCAAGATCAGTGGCGAGGCGCTGGTCGGGGACGGAGAGTTCGGCATCGATCCTGA
>JBARIA010000023.1:0-9488 GCA_049799515.1 Candidatus Dormiibacterota bacterium
CGTTGGTCAGCTTCAAGAACTGCACCGTGCCCGGGTTTCCGCACGTGACCGCGAACACCCAACCCCAGTCGGTCTGCGGGGTGGACAGTACGAGGGGCACTCGTTCATCGTCGATAGTCCATAGCACTCCAACCGGGCCGCCCGTACCGTTAGAGGATGCGGGTGCCCATTCAGTGGTCTCGTATGGCGAGCAGGTCGCAGGCGCCGACGGTGGACTGGTGAGCCACGCATGCGCCTGCGCGGGCTGGGTTGGCGGTGACGGCGCCTCAAGGCCAATGCAATTGCCACCGAAAGTCGTCTCCGCCACGCTACTGCTACAGCCGACGGTCGATGCACCGCGAACGTATGCAGCGCTGACTGGCTGGGGTCCGAATGCAGATAAGGGTGCACACGCTACGGCGAGCATTAGGACAAGGTGGATACGTCGCATTGCAAATACCGTCCTGTGTCAGTGGACCAAATAAGCCAAATAAGCACCTTGAACTTCTGTGACGCCGTATGTGGTTCCTGTGAGGCCGTGCGCTGCTTTGTCGTTTCGACGCCCTGGACAACGACCGCTATCTGCGCCGCTGGGTTATTGGGATCCACCTGCACGCCAACCTCCATGTTTGAAACGGAATCGTCGACGCGCAGTACCCGGACGCTTCCAGCCTCGTCGGTAGAGATCTGATCCTGGTCCAGCGTCAGAACACCTCCGCTGTCCGAATACGCGAGCAGTCCCGGATCTCGCCGCTCGATGGCGGCGTTCTCAATGAGGTCGTCGATCACAACGTCCTTCACCACGCGTTTGGCGGACACACCGGCTGGCGGAGGGTTGGAGGTTGAGACGGTATATGGCGGGAGCACAAGTGCGGACGGGTTCACGGATACACCAGGTGCAATGGCCGTCGGCGTTGCCGAAGGCGTCGCGGACGCAGAGGGAATCCGGGCCGGGGCGCTACCGCAGGCGGCGGTCCAGACCACCATCATCCCCAACCCAAACGACAACGCAGACCGCTGCGACCGTCCCCATCCGGTCACCTGGCGCCCCCGTGAATTCTGGCGAGGCAAGCAACATAGTCGCTGGCCGGCGCATCAGACAACCCCCCCGCGGGACGTCCTCAACGCCCGCTGAGCGGTAGCTCACTGACGTGGAGGCCCAGCTCCCGGGCGGCTCCTCGCAGGCAACCAATCAGCCACCCGGGGTCACCTGGGGCCAAAGTGAGGACGCGAGTCCCTCGCTCCCCCGTCTCCGGGTCGAGCGAGGGACCCAGTACCGCGACCGAGTTGCCAAGGAAGCCCCTGATCCGCTCACAGAGCTCGGGGTCGCCCTCCAGCTGGACCGGAAATCCCCAGATCTCGGCGGCTTTTCGGCCGCCGCGCTCTCGGAGTCGAAAACGCTGATCCATCCCGCTCACCTCCCGAGTTCCCGACCCACACCCCGACGCACCAGCTGCAGCGCCTCCCACGGTCGCTCGGGCGCCAGCGCCGGGCGGCGAGCTCCAACCGCCCGATCTGCGGTTCTCCAGGGTTCCACCAGCACCCGCTCTCCCTCCAGCAGCGCAGGACGGCTGTGCTCTGCCCTGGTGAATGGTGCGTGGATGCAGCGAAAGATCTCGGCTGGAGTCTCTGAGATGGCGTCCTCCGCGTAGGGCGAGATGCCCCGACGCCGCCGCAGGGTCGCGTCGACGTCCTCTAGCACCAGTCCGCAATCCGCCAGCTCGCGGCTAAGACGGCGGGGTTCCTCCCGGCGGAGCCGGCGGAGCAACTGGTCCGAGCTCTGCAGCCCCAGCGATCCGCGGGCCTTGGTTCGCCGCCTGGTGAGATTGCTGACCTCCCGCATCACGTCGCGGTCCAGCTGCAGACGGGAAGGGAGCGCGGGACTGCCCAGGGAGAGGTCTCCGTCCCAGCTCGGGTCGAGCTGGCGAAGCCGCTTCAGGTAGTAGGCGCTCAAGCTGGTGACCTGCCTGCCTACCGACCCGTACGGGACGGGGTCGTCGAGCGGGTGGGGCAGCCACCCCGAAGCGGCGATCAGGGCGACGGCGTCGCACAGCCGGATGCCGCCCCTCGGATCCTCGACCAGGGCATGACCTGATTCGTGGACCAAGGTGGCTCTCAGCAGGTCATAGCCGAGATCCCGATGCCAGCCGGGGTCGCGCAGGGCTGGGATCAGCGACCAGTCCCGGTTGACCCGTATGGTTCCCTCCCGCCAGGTCCCCAGGGTGTCGGCCGGTAGGCTTGCCTGGGAGTCCAGCCGGAACTCGTCAATGACTCCGCGGAGGACATCCTTGACCTGGAGCGGGAGCCGGTCAACCGCCTCCCAAATCTGGCCGGCTCGCTGCTCAGCTCCCTTCGGTCCGTCGGGCGAGACGTGCACCCGGAAGCTGAACTGCTCAGCGGCCCAGCTAGCGTCTGGCAACCCCAGCCGCCGGTAGGTCTCCAGCCGGGCGTACTGCCGGTCGGACCGGTATGGGCTGAGCGGGACCAACTCCTCCACGCTGCCCCCAGTCCGCTCTCGAGAGCCAACGGGGGCGCCGGGAGCGGATCAGCTCATGTCGGGCCAGGCCGGGGTCTCTGTCTCCCCGCCTTCGCCCTCTTCGCCTCCAACCTTCTGGTGGAACCGGGCCGCGACCATCTGCTGGGCCATGGCTTTGGGGATGCCGAACTTGACCAGGGAGCGGACCTCGTCCGCCATCACCTTGTCTCGGGCGGTCTCCACCGCCGTGATCAGATCGTCGAGCGAGATCGTCGCCTGCTTCACGGTGCCATGGTACCCGCCAGCGCCCCAGCCCAAGCGCCCAGGGCCGGCACCGGGGCCAGGTGCCCCTTGCTCTCGCGGATCAGGCCAGGACCGCCGCCGGAACCACCATGTTGGGATTGAGGCAGAAGCCCTCGTAGTCGATCGGCTCGGTGATCGAGGGGCTCTCGCCGCAGACCGGGCACTCCGGATCGCGGCGGAGGCGGAAGGTGTTGAACTCCATGGCCAGGGCGTCGACGTGCAGAAGACGGCCGCTCAGCGTCTCGCCGATGCCCAGGATCAGCTTCACCACCTCGGTCGCCTGGATCAAGCCGACCAGCCCCGGAAGCACTCCGAGCACGCCCGCCTCGGAGCAGCTGGGAGCCTCCTCCGGGGGCGGGGGCGCCGGGTAGCGGCAGCGGTAGCAGGCCGACTCGAAGGGGATCATGGTGGTGACTTGGCCTTCGAAGCGGAAGATCCCGCCGTCGACCATCGGCTTGCGCAGGAAGACCGCCACATCGTTGGCGAGGTAGCGGGTCGGGAAGTTGTCGCTGCCGTTCACGATCACGTCGTACTGGGCGAAGATCTCGGCAGCGTTGGAGCTGTCCAGGTGGACCTTGTGCTCCACCACCTTCACATCCGGATTCAGCGCTTTGAGGGCAATCGACGCCGACTCGGTCTTGAGCATCCCAATCCGGTCCACGGTGTGGACGATCTGCCGCTGCAGGTTGCTCAGCTCCACCCGATCGAAATCCACCAGACCGATGGTCCCCACCCCGGCGGCGGCCAGGTAGTAGGCGACCGGGGCTCCCAGGCCGCCCGCCCCCAGCAGCAGCACCTTGGCGCCGAGGAGCTTGGCCTGACCGGCCTCGCCCACCTCGGTGAGCAGGAAATGACGGCTGTAGCGCTCCCGCTGGTCCTGAGTGAAGGCATGGGGCACGGTGAAGGGGAGGCCCTGATCCTTCCAGGCGTTGAAGCCGCCCTGGAGGGAGACCACGTCGGCGTACCCCATGGAACGCAGGGTCCTGGCTGCCAAGAGTGAGCGCACCCCGGAAGCGCAGTAGACGGCGATCGGCGTCGAGCGATCTGGGATCGCCGATTCAACCCGCAGCTCGAGGAACCCTCGGGGAATCAGCACGGCCTCCGGAAGCACCCCCTGGGCGACCTCATCCGGCTCTCTGACGTCGAGAAGCTGGCGGGCGCCGTCGTTGGCCAGAAGCGCCCGCAGCTCCTGGGGCGCCACCTCCGGAACCTGCTGACGCGCCTGGTCAACCATTTCCCGCGAACTCAAAGCCATATGAAGTGCACTCCCACGGACCAAGGCTGGGCCGAAAATCCGACCCACACCCAAAGAATACCCGAGGAGGGCCGCCTCGAATCAGGCCGGAAGGCGGCGCATGGTCCCGGCCATTACATGGATGTGAAGATGAGGAACGGTCTGGCCGCCCGCCGAGCCGACGCTGACATAGAAGCGGTAGCCCTGGTCATGGCCGAGATCGGCAGCCACCGCGTTGGCTACCTGAGTCAGGCGGAGCCACAGTGGGGCGTCCTCCTCTTTGAGCTGGCGGAGATCCTCGATGTGCCGCTCCGGGACGACCAGGACGTGGGTCTCGGCGACCGGGTGGATGTCCTTGAAGGCGATGATGCCCGGCTCGCGGTGGACCTCGTCGGCGGGTAGCTCGCCGGCCACGATCCGGCAGAAGAGGCACTCGGGGTTCATCACTCCATCATAGGTCGGAGCCTGTCTCCTTCCCGACGATCCGGAAGCTACTCTGAGCCGCTCTCCAGCTCCAGACCTACCTCCTCCAGCCGACCGATGTCGTCATCCACCAGCACCACCTCGCGTCCGGCCCGGTCCAACAGGCTGGCGGCGACGGCGGCCCGGTAGCCGGCCGCGCAGTGCACCCAGGTGGGCCGGTCCGGAAGTTCGGCGAGCCTGGTCGGCAGGTCCGGTAGATGGATGTTGATCGCGTTCTTGATGTGGCGCGCGCGCCACTCGTCGGGACGGCGGGCATCGAGGATCTGGACGTCTCGGGAGCGGATCGCCTCGGCCAGTCCTTGGAAGTCGGTCACCAGGTAGGAAGAGCTCCCGAGGGCTTCCTGCAGTTCGGCCAGCGGAGCGCTCGACCAACCAGCAAGCCAGTCGATCCCAATTCGGGCCAGATCCCGCCGAGCCCGGCTGACCACCTCGAGGGAGCTGGCCACCAAAGTGAGGGGAGCGCCCCAGGGGACGACCCAACCCACGTAGGTAGCCAGCTGGTCGCCGGTCGGGAAGTTCACCGTGCCGGCCACATGAGATGGCCCGAACTCGGTACGCGGCCGAAGGTCGATCACCCACTCACCGCTCCGGATCCGCCGGCCGACTTCGAGGAGATCGATCTCCTCGGGCAGGGCGAGGTCGGGCGCCGCCGCTCCCTTCAGATTGAGGGCGCCCATGTGGGCGTAGTAGCGGGGATAGAGGGAGTACCCGGCCAGCAGTGCCTTGACGAAGCCCTCCTCGTCGGCGGTCATGGCAGGGTTGGTGGCGCGCTGGGTCCCGATGGTGTGGCTGGGCTCGATCGCCGAGATGGGCAGGCTGGCGCAGAAGCTGCCGAATCCGTGGGTCGGGTAGAGGTCGAGCTCCGCCGGCAGCGCGGCCAAACGAAGCGCCGAGCGGTGTTGAGCGTGGGCCAGATCCTCGGTAAAGCTAGGCGAGACCAGGTCCGTACGGCCGACTGCTCCATACAGCAGCGAGCCCCCACTGAATAGCGCACCCGGCCCTTCATCGGTCCTGATCAAGAATGAGAGATGGCTCGTGGTGTGTCCCGGGGTGGCCAGTGCCTGCAAAGTCATCGAGCCGACCTTCACGAGGTCCCCTTCGCCGACAGGCTGACGGGTGAACGAGACGTCGTCGGCGGCAGCGACCAGATAGCGGGCGCCCACCGCCTGGGAGAGCGCCCACCCGCCCGAGACGTAGTCGTTGTGGATGTGGGTCTCCGCCACACAGCTGATCTTGACGTGGGCCGAGTCGGCCAGCGCCAGGACCCGGTCGGTGTCGCGTTGGGGATCAACCACCAGACCCTGCCGCCCGTCATGGATGAGATAGGAGCGGTCTCCCAGCTCCGGTGTCTCCAGGGTTACGACCTCGACCAATCTGCGGCCTCCTGAAATCCACCTGCCGCGGCAGTCATCTTGAGCCGTAAGCCCCATCTCGACGCCAGCGAACGCGGCTAGTGTGACATGCACTCCTTGTGGGGAGACCGAGCTGAGGCTGAGAAAGTGCTGGGAATTCAAACGGTCCCCAGGGGCTCTGGGAGAGGACTCGATCGCTGCGGCTCGGCGAGGGGGAGAAGGGAGATCAGGAGTTCCTTCGGGGCTGGCTCCCTTCAGCAGGTCGCCGATCGTGCCTGCTACGGTCGGGCCATCACGGCTTCGATGGAGGCGAACCGAGCGGGCGGGGCCGGGGAAAGGGCCCGGACGGAGCCGCCGTCCGACACCCAACCTGAGGAGGCGCCGATCAATAGCCAAGTGGTGGCCGGGCGGGCCCCAATTCCTAAGCCGGCGGTCTGATGGCTGCTGCTCCGACCAACCTGGTTGATCTCGGCCCCCTCTTGATTGAGCTCCGAGAGCAACTGGCCGGTCGCGTTCAAACTCGGAAGCGCGCCTACCGCCTCGGGGTGGTGGTCGAGGAAGGAAACGTCGCGGGCGGCTCCTTCGCCCGCTCCCTGGAGCGCGAGGCGGTTGCCGCGGGAGTTGAGGTCGTGCACCGGACGGTTCCCCGGGACACTGCGGAAACGACCCTGACGGCCCTCGACGCTTTGGTGGTGGATCCGACCGTCAACGGGGTGGTCGTGGTTCAACCGGTGAAGTCGCTGCCGGCAGGCGCGGTGGCGGCCCACCTGCCAGCCAGCAAGGACGTCGAGGCGGTCACCCCGGCGGCACTGTCGGCGGCTGCCGAGGGCCGGCGCCGGGGGACGCCAGTCGCAGAGGCCTGCCTGGCGACCCTGGTCCATCTCGGGATCGACTGTGCCCGAGCTCGGATTCTGGTAGTCGGCCATGGCTCTACCGGCGGCCGCCCGATCGCCCAGCGGCTCCTGGCGACCGGGGCCCAGGTCTCGGTGATCCAGAGCGACATCGCTCAGGTCGATCCCCTCCCTCCTTACGACGTGCTGATCTCCGCCATAGGGATCGCCGAGGTCATGCCCAGGGCCGCCATCCGCCCCGGGACGACGGTACTGGATGTGGGGACCTCGATGGTCCATGGAGAACTCCGAGGAGACGTCTCCGCGGAAGCCGGCTCTGCCGCCGCCCGAGTGACACCGGTGCCAGGTGGGATCGGCCGGATCACCGCCGTGTGCGCGCTGCTCTCGCTGACCGAGCTCGGGGGGCTCCAGCCCGGTCCGGTCGCCTCCTGGTCGTTGCTCGAGGCGGTCGCCCGGATGCTCTCCCCCCAAGATGCGGCGGGTGGCGCTGCTGCTGCTGCGATCACCGGGGCGCTGGCGGCGGCCCTAGACGGTCTCTGCCGGCTGCATGGGCCGGCCGAGGAGATCTCGGAGTCAGGTCAGGCGGCGGTCCGACTCTTGCTCTCCGCCGATCGGGACCGACTGGCATTCGGGGAGTACCAGAAGGCCAAGCGGCAGGGAGCGACAGCCGCGGTCGTGGCGGCCCGGCTTCGGGCCCTGGCAACCCCCGGCGAGATAGCTGAGCAGCTTCACCTGCTCGAGCTTCGGTTGCGCTCGCTGGAGACGACCCCCTCGCTGGACCTGGACCGGCGGTTGGCACTGGAGCTCACCGTGGCCGCCCGGGAGGCTGTCACCCGGCTTCAGGCGGAGTTCTCCTCACAGCCTTCGTGATCTAGGGCACCAATACGGCGGCTCCGGAGATGCGATCCTCCTGAAGCTGGCGGAGGGCCGAGTTGGCCCCGGCGAGAGGGAACTGCTGAACCAGCGGGTGGAGCGGGATCTCTTGGGCCAGCTGTAGGAACTCGGCGGCATCCTGGCGGGTGAAGTTGGCGACACTGAGGAGCCGCCGCTCCCAGTAGAGGAGCTGGTAGGGGAACTCCGGGATGCGATCCAGATGGATGGCGTTCACCACGCAGGTACCGCCTCGGTCCAGGGCCTTGAGCGCTTCGATCACGACCGCTCCCACCGGGGCGAAGGTGATCGCTGCCCGGAGGCGGACCGGCAGGGTCTCGCCAGGAGAGCCCACCCAGGCGGCGCCCTGCTCCTCGGCTCTCAGGCGGGCCGACTGGTCTCGGGTGACCACGTAGACCTCGCATCCCCGGGCGGTCGCCAGCTGAGCCACCAGAAGTGCCGACGCTCCGAAGCCGAACAGACCCAGCGGCTCCCCCCGGCCAACCTCGGTGAGGCGAAGGGCCCGATAGCCGATCACCCCCCCGCAGAGCAGTGGAGCCAGCCGCGCCGGATCTCCATCGTCCGCCAGTCGCTGGGCGAAGTCGGCCCGCACCACCACCTGACTGGCGAATCCTCCGTCCCTGTCCCAACCCGTGAATGTTGCCTGGCGGCAGAGGTTCTCGCGGCCGGTCTGGCACAGCTCGCAGCTGCCACAAGCAGAGGCCAGCCATCCCACCCCGAGTCGCCGACCGAGCAGATCGGCGGCGACTCCCTGCCCAAGCTCCTCCACCCTCCCCACAATCTGATGGCCGGGCACAATGGGAAGCCTCTTGGCAGGGAGGTCACCCGAGGCGATCTGCAGGTCGGTCCGACAGACGGCGCAGGCCTCCACCACAAGTCGAACCTCGCCGGGACCGGGACTCGGGTCAGGCCGCTGGCTCAGGTGCAGCGGTGCCCGCCCAACCTGGGCGGGAGACTGGAGCTCCATCACCTCCATGTCCCTGATTGTGACCGCGCCATGCTGGAGGAAGGCGGCGACTAGGCTTGGGTGATGCGCTGGTCCCTGCTCGCTGCCGCGATCGGGCGGCCGCCAATTGATCAGGCGCTCGGGGCAAGCGAAGTGACCGCGATCTCCTACGACTCCAGGAACGTGGGACCGGGGTCGGCATTCATAGCGATACCGGGGCAGCATGACGATGGCCACCAGTTCGTGGGGTCCGCACTCGCGAAGGGAGCGGTGGTAGCGGTGGTCGAGCACGACCTACCGGCGGTCGACTCCGGGCGACTTGTGGTAGTCGACGACACCCGCTTGGTCTTGGCGCTTCTGGCTGCGACCTTCTACGGCCACCCCTCGGACCAGGTCCCGGTCGTGGGAATCACCGGTACCGACGGCAAGACCACCACCACCACCATGCTCCATGCCGCCCTCTCGGCGGCAATGGGCAAGGCGGGAAGTCTGAGCACCGTGGACTTCCGGCTCGGCTCCCAGATCGAACCAAACCTGAGCCGACAGACCACCTTGGAGTCGGTCGAGATCCAGGCCTGGTTGCGGCGCATGCTGGATCAGGGCTGCCGGGCGATCGCCTTGGAGTCAACCTCACACGGTCTGACCCTCGGCCGACTCAACGAAATTCGATTTGCCGGCGCTGTCTACACGAGCATCACTCACGACCACCTGGACTTCCACGGCAGCTGGGAGGGGTACTTCGAAGCCAAGGCGTCGCTGTTGGACCGGGCGGCCTCAGCTGGAGGCTTCGCGGTACTCAACCGTGACGACTCGCGGGCGTTTCCCCGGCTGCAGGCCAGGGCCTCGGCTCGAGCTCTCACCTACAGCGCAAAGGGAGACCGAGAGGCGGACCTCCGCGCCGAGCGCGTCACGCCCCAGGCGACCGGCATCAGCTTCACGGCGGTGACGCCGGCCGGGTCGGCCGCCGTCCAGC
>JBARIA010000024.1:0-1547 GCA_049799515.1 Candidatus Dormiibacterota bacterium
GGTGGGGCCTCACCCCCTGGCTGGCTACGGCCTCGGCGAGCCCCGCGTCCTGCTGGTCCATGACCAGGTCCGAGATCAGGTCTGAGTAGAGGGCGGCCACCCCGGCGGTGCTGGGGTCGACCCCCAGGCTCTGCAGCATCGGGATCGCCGGTCCCTTCACCGCAGCGCCGGCCACGATCGGGCTGACCGCGATCAACTGGGCCGCCGCCAGCAGCTCGGCGCGCAGACCCGGCACCGCCAGGATCGGCCCGATCGAGATCACCGGGTTGCTGGGGGCGATCACCACTAGGTCGGCTTGGCGGATCGCCTCGCGTACTCCAGGGGCAGGCTGGGCGCGCTCGATGCCGCGGTACTCGATCTTCCGGATCTCCGGCTGGCAGGCGTCCCGGACCAGGTATTCCTGGATGTGCAGGTCCTGCCCGTCGGTGGTGAGCACCCGGGTCACCACCGACTGGTCGGTCATCGGTAGCAGGGTGAAGCCCAACTGCAGTCGGTCAGCCAGCCGACGGGTCACCTCGGAGAGGGGCCTCCCCTTTCGGAGCTGCTCGGTGCGCCAGACGTGGGTGGCCAGGTCCCGGTCCCCGAGCTGAAACCAGGTGTCGTCCCCGAGGCGCCGGAACTGCTCCGCGGCGCCCCAGGTCTCCCCCAGCAGCCCCCAACCGCGCTCCCAGTCCCCCAAACCTGCCAGCGAGTAGCTGACGGTGTCGAGGTCGGGGCTGATGTGCAGCCCGTGCACTTTGAAGTCGTCTCCGGTGTTACCGATCACGGTCAGCTGGGCGTCCGGGGCCACCGCCACCAAGCCGGCCAGGAACCGGGCCGCGCCAACTCCTCCGGCCAGCACCACCAAGCGCAGCGGGGCGTGCCCAGGGGCCACTCCCATCCCTTCTCTCTTGGGCCCCTCTCCCTGAGCGCTCATCTCTTCCTCTCGACCCGTCTGGCCCCGGGTCGGCGGCGATCCGGGGACATTGCCTGGCTCAGGCGACCGCTAGCGCTCGGAAGGTCAGCCCGGCGAAGAGCAGCGAGCCCAGGCCCAGGTAGATCGCCTCGTGGCGGCCGCCGCTGCGGGCGCTGAGCCCCCAGGCGACCGGCAGGACCACGGCGCTGAGGGCTCCGTACATGAGGTGGAGGAAGAGGTTGCTGGGTCGGTGGCCCTCGGCAAGGAGCAGCAGCCCCAGCACGTCCTGGATCAGGACAAGCGCCCAGCACAGGATCAGGAAGGCCCGCACCCCTCCCGAGGGATGACCCTGGCGGCGAAGGTCGATGAAGCACCAGAGGGCGCCGACCAGTCCCAGGAGAATCAGGACCAGGGCGAACTTCTGGTGGAGGCTGAAGATCAAGCCGGGCGCCCCCGGTTCGGGATCAGCTCAGCCAGCGCTGCAGGACTTGGCGGCTCCCGCCTCGTCCCCGGCGTCGAAGGACGATCCGCAAGAGCAGGTCTTGACAGCGTTGGGGTTGTGGACGGTGAAGCCCCCACCCATAAGGCTGTCGACGTAGTCGATCTCAGCCCCCTCCAGATAGGTGGCGCTGTAGGGGTCCACGAACACTTT
>JBARIA010000025.1:0-25700 GCA_049799515.1 Candidatus Dormiibacterota bacterium
TGGTGCGCGAGACGGCCGAACTGGGACGGCTGCCGGTGGTCAACTTCTCGGCCGGCGGCCTGGCGACTCCGGCCGACGCTGCCCTGATGATGCAGCTGGGCTGCGACGGCAACTTCGTGGGCAGCGGCATCTTCAAGAGTGGAGACCCGCTCCGCCGGGCCAAGGCCATCGTTGCCGCCACCACCTACTTCGACAAGCCGGAGATGCTGGCCGAGATCAGCGAGGATTTGGGCGAGCCGATGGTGGGCATCGGAGTCTCCAGCCTCCGCCCAGAAGAGCTGCTCGCCTCCCGAGGCATCTGACCTCAACCCTCACAGCAATGGCAGCCCCCGAAGTTGGTGTTCTGGCCCTGCAGGGGGACGTGCGCGAGCATCTGCGACTCCTAGAGAGCTGCGGGGCCCGAGTGCGGACGGTGCGGCTGGCGGAGGAACTGCCGGGGCTCCAAGGACTGGTGATCCCCGGCGGGGAGAGCACCACCATGAGCCGGCTGATCCAGCAGTTCCGGCTGGAGGCGCCGCTACAGGAGGCGTTCCAGGAGGGGACTGGCTGCCTGACCACCTGCGCCGGCACCATCCTGGCGGCCCGGGAGATCCGGGACGGCCTGCCGGACCAGTTGCAGCTGGGGATCCTCGACATCGTAGTGCGCCGGAATGCGTTCGGACGGCAGCTCGAGTCCGGCGAACTGGAGCTCCAGATCCCGGCCATCGGCACCGACCCCATCCGGGTGGCCCTGATCAGAGCCCCCTCGATCGAAGAGGTGGGCCCCGAGGTGGAGGTGCTGGCCAGCTATCAGGGTCAACCGGCCGCGGTTCGCCAGGGCCGCCATCTCGGTCTGATCTTCCACCCCGAGATCACGGGCGATCCCCGACTGCACCGGCTCTTCCTCTCCGGCCTCTGAGCTCGTCAGCCGGCTGACCAGCCCCGGAAGCCCGCTTCAGCCGTAGTTCTAGATCCCAGGCGGAGGTCGGGTTCGAGCTAGCAGGCCACATCGCCCACCCTGGCGAGGCAAACTGAGGGTTATGCAGGTGAGATCGGCCAGCTACCGGGACCTCAGCCAGGTGGACGAGCTCTATCGAGCGAGCCTGGCTGTTGAGCAGGAGTTCGACCAGCGGCTCCAGAGCGCGGGCCCGCAGAGTCCCGTGCCGGGGCCCGCCCTGGCCAGGGCCTGGTCAATCCTCACCCGGAGCCTTTCGGCGCTGGTGCCCTTGGCGGACATGGCCGACCAGCTGTACGTCGCCGAGGGGGACGGCCGGATCGTGGGCTTCATCCAGGCCGAGCCGGCCCCGGGCAAGCGGGCCTGGCGGATCCTCAACCTCTGCCTGTCCCACACCGCCGAGGGGCACTTCGCTGGTGTCCCCCTGATTCAGCACCTGGTCAACGAGGGGCTGGATCGCGGGGTGACCCGCTTCCTGGTCCGGATCCCCGAGGACCACCCCCTCCAGGCGATGCTCCGCGAGCAGGGGTTCCAGCCCTTCGCCTCGGAGCAGATCCGCTTTCGCGAGCTGCCCAAGCCGCCCGACCACCACTCCGAACCGTGGGTCCCAGCGAGCCCCGGCGACCTGGCCGGGGTCTATCTCCTCTACCTGCGAACTGCGCCCCACGCGGTGGCCGCGGTGGAGGCCCCCAATCTGACCCAGTGGAAGGCCACCTTCCAGCTGGGCTGGCTGGGGCGGCTGGACGGGAGGGCCGGTGATTCGCGCCACTTCGTGATCCGCCGGAACGGGGGCATCGTGGCCTGGGCAGGGCTCCGGCTGCCGGCACGCGCCCGGCCCAGCCTGATCAGCCTGATGCTCGACCCCCAGGAGGGCCAGCTGGCGGTGGAGGCGCTCCACAGCCTGCTGGGGCAGGTGCCGCCTGGTCCCACCCTGTGCCTGCTGCGCCACTACGACGCCGAACTTCACCGGGCGGTGGCAGCCCGGGGCTTCGAACCGGTCGCGACCCAGATCCTGATGGCCAGAGATCTACCGCTCAAGCTACGGGCCCGCCGCCTGGCGGAGCAGAAGAAGGCGGTCCTGGCCGGGGCCATGCCGGTGGTCCAGGCCCGGAGCACGCCGGACGCAGCGTCCTGAGCGGCGGATTCCGGGAGCGACTCGGCTTGCGCTATATTCGATTTGTGATAGCAGGCTGGCTGGGAGATTCGCGCCACCCAGCCGCCGCGCCCGCCCCCGGAGGAGATGGGCGGTAGGCCACGGGTAACCCGCCTATCGCGACCACCTGGAGGCCCGGCTCTGACGCCGTCTGACCCCGCCTTCGGCCCCTCCTTCCCAGAGGAGCTGGAGCTGCTGGTCAGCACCCTCCCCCGCCATCTCTACCAGGCGGTCAGCAGGCTCCCGGAGGAGTCCGGCGACCTATTGGAGATAGTCCTCGACCTGGGCCGGGAGCCGGAGGCGCGTTTCGAGGGCAGCGAGGTGATCCTCAGCCCCACCCCGGTCAGTCTGGAAGACATAGCCTACGTGGCCGATCGGGTGGGCGACTTCGGCGGGGACAACCGGGCCGGAATCGCCCGCACCCTGCACCGGATCAGCGCCATGCGCAATCGGGCGGGGGAGATCGTCGGTCTGACCTGTCGGGTGGGCAGGTCGGTGACCGGACGGGTGGAGATCATCCGCGACATCGTGATCAGCGGCCAGAGCCTTCTGCTGCTGGGAAAGCCAGGGGTCGGGAAGACCACCATGCTGCGGGAGGTCGCCCGCATCCTGGCCGACGAGAGCCGCAAGCGAGTGGTGGTGGTCGACACCAGCAACGAAATCGCCGGGGACGGTGACATTCCCCATCCCGGTATCGGGAGGGCCCGGCGAATGCAGGTGGCCCGGCCCGAGCTGCAGCATGCGGTGATGATCGAGGCGGTGGAGAACCACATGCCAGAGGTGATCGTCATCGACGAGATCGGCACCGAGCTGGAGGCGGCGGCGGCGCGAACCATCGCCGAGCGCGGGGTCCAGCTGGTGGGAACCGCCCACGGCAACACCCTGGACAATCTGCTGGTCAACCCGACCCTCAACGACCTCCTGGGGGGGATCCAATCGGTCACCCTCTCAGACGAGGAGGCGCGCCGGCGCGGCACCCAGAAGTCGGTTCTGGAGCGCAAGGCACCCCCCACCTTTGACGCTCTGGTGGAGATCGTAGACCGGCACCGGGTGACCGTCCACATGCCACTCGCCGAGGTGGTCGACGACGCCCTGCGCGGGCGGCCCCGACCGGCCCAGCTGCGCGAGTCCCACCCCGGCCGCGGCGTCACCACCCGGCTGGTCGAGCCGTCGCCATTTGACGACCGCGGCTCCCGGGAGCTGTTCGGGGACGAGTTCGGCGCCAGCAGGCCCCGCCGTCCAGTCACCCTGGCGGACCTCTCCGATGGCCACGCGGGCCAGCCCCCGGGGGTCGGGGCCCCAACCTCTCTCTTCCCCTACGGGGTCTCGCGGGTACACCTGGAGCAGGCCATCCGCGAGCTCAAGGTGCCGGTTCGGATCCAGCACCACGTCGACGACGCCGACCTGGTGGTGACCCTGAAGAACTACTACCGACGGCGTGATTCGCCACTCCGGGCGGCGGAGACGGAGGGGATCCCTATCTCGATCCTGCGCAGCAACACCGTCGCCCAGGTTCGGGCCTTTTTGGCTCGGCTCTACAACCTGGAGCCCGGTGATCCCACCGACGACGCCATGCGCGAGGTGAAGGAGGGGATCGAGCGCGCCCGCCTCGGGACCGTGGTCGAGCTGGCCCCCCAGAACGCCTACATCCGGCGGATGCAGCACCAGCTGGTGGAGCAGAGTGAGCTGGTGGCCCGGAGCACCGGCAAGGAACCCCGGCGCCGGTTGCGCATCTACCCGGCCAGCGAGGCCTCGTAGAGCCTTCCTTGGCAGTGCCCGGGCCCGGCTTCTTCATCAGCGTCGAGGGAATCGACGGCTCCGGCAAGAGCACTCAGGCCCGCCACCTTGGCGACCGGCTTAGGGAGGACGGAGAGTCGGTCACCGCCGTACGCGACCCCGGCACCACCGCCCTCGGGGAACGGATCCGGGCCCTGTTGTTGGAGAACTCGGCTGGCCCGCCGCCTGATCCATTCGCCGAGGTGGCCCTATTCCTGGCAGCGCGGGTCCAACTGCTCCGCGAAATCATCGACCCGGCGCTGGCTGGGGACGGGGTGGTGGTCTGCGACCGCTATCTCGACTCCACCCTGGTGTACCAGGGGTCGGGTCGGGGTCTGGACCAGGACTCCCTGCTCGAGTTGCACCGGTTGGTCGGGGCGGCGCGCACCCCGGACCTGACGCTGGTGCTCGACCTGGACGTGGAGACCGCCCGGCGCCGCTCCGGGCCCCGAGGCCAACTGGACCGGATGGAGGCGGAGCCAACCGCCTACCATGAGCGGGTCCGTCAGGGGTACCTGGCGCTGGCGCCAAGATTCCCCGAGCGGGTCGTGGTGCTGCCGGCGGACCTTCCCCCTGAGGAGCTTGCCCAGTCCTGTTGGAGCGTGACGCAAGAGCGGTTGACAGCTAGGAGGACGACTTGAAGCTGGTGGTCGCGATAGTGCATGAGCAGGACACCACCCGAGCCATAGAGGTGCTGGGAGGACGCGGCTTCGGGGTGACCCGGCTCAGCAGTGAGGGCGGCTTTCTGCAGCGTCGAAACTCCCTGCTCTTGCTGGGAGTCGATGACAACCTGGTCGATGAGGTGATCTCCACCCTCAGTTCGGTGTGCAAACCCCGCCACGAGCAGCTCGGCAGCGGCCGGGCCGATGCGGCGACCGGTGAAGCCGACGTCGAGGTTGAGGTCGGCCGGGCGACCGTTTTCGTCCTGGAGCTGGGCCGGGTGGAGCGGCTCTAGCCGCGCTCTCGGGCGGCCTGCGAACTGGGATTTATACTGCCGCGATGAGGCCTCTTCCGCGACCGCTGCCGAGCGGCGAGCGGAAGGGCCGAGTGGGGCTCGCGAGGAGCCGCATGGCCAGTGCTGGGCCCGTCCGCCCGTCCCTAGCGGAGCAGCTGGGCGAGCCATCTGCCCGTGATCCCTGGCCAGAGGGATGAGAGCCGCTGGCGGCGATCAACCCCGGTCCTCGGGCTTCAGGGCCTCCCGTGCTTGGCTGGTAGGGGTAGTGGCGCTGGTCGGTGCCCTGGCCTATCTGAACAACCTGGTCTGGGTGTTTGTGCTGATCTACTCGGCGGTACTGGTGGCGATGCTGGCGGCCATCTGGAGCTGGTGGTGCGGGCGACACCTGAGGCTGTTCAGGGAGACCCGGGAGGGAGCCCGGGTGGTGGGCCAGCAGCTAGTTGAACGGTTCACCCTGGAGAACGACTCCGGGCTGCCGATCCGCCTGGTGGAGGTGCGCGACCAATCGAGAGTCCCCGGGTCCCGGGCGACCAGGTTGGTCTCGCTGGCCCCGCGCCAGATCGTGACCTGGGAGTCGACCCGTCGGCTGGCCTCCCGGGGCAGGTACGAGCTGGGTCCGACCGAGCTGCGGCTGGCCGATCCCTTCGGGCTCTTCCCAAGGCGCCTGACCCAGCCCACCAGCGACACCCTGGTCGTCTACCCAGCCCTGGTGGCGATTCCTGGCCGGAGCCTCCCGGGTGGAACACCTGACCACCTCCCCCGCTGCGGCGCAGCCCCGACCGGGCAGGAGCCAGCGCCATCAGGGCGGTGGACGAGGTCACCCGGCAGAGCCCCATTGCCCTCGTCCACCGACCTGCTGGTGCTGCTCGACCTGTGCCGCCAGAGTCATCGTGGCCAGGGACCGGACAGCTCGCTGGAGTACGCGGTGACGGTCGCCGCCTCGGTGGCCCACGCCGCAGCCGGCCACGGCCGGGCCGTCGCGCTGGCGACCTCCGACCGGAAAATGGGCCGATTCCCCGCCGGGCGAGGCGAACTGCACGACCGAAATCTGATGGACTACCTGGCCACCGTCTCCGACGATGGCACTCTCCCCTTCTCAGCGCTGGTCGCCCAGGAGATGACCGGCTGGCGCGGCCGGGGCGGAGTGGTGCTGATCACCGCCGACGGCGATCCGGAGTGGGTGGAGGCGGTCGCGGCGGCTTCAGCGCCCGGAGAGCGGGCCCTTGCCATCTTCCTCGACCCGGCCGGCTTCTCCAGCCAGGTCGCGACCAAGGTCCCCGCTAAGTGGCGGCTGGTGATGGATCTCTGGGTCGTGCACCACGGAGACGACCTTTCCCGCCTGGACTCCCTCCACGGCCAGGCCGTGGTCTGATGGAGCCTGGTTTGCCGATTGGGACGCCGGTGACCAAGGGAGCGTGACCACCACGGCGCCCGCGGAGGGTGACGGTGCCTCTCTGGAGCTGGCGATCCTGGGCAGCGGGGCGGCCTTCTCAGCCATAGGCCACAACGCCGGCTACCTGGTTGACGGGGAGCTGCTACTGGATTGCGGGGCGCCGGTGACCAGCCTGATGGGCCAGATGGGACGCAGCCTAGCCGAGCTGCGCTGGATCGCGATCTCCCACCTCCACGGCGACCATTTCTCCCATCTCCCGCTCCTGGTGGCGGCCCGGGCGGTGCGCTATCCAACGGCCGAACCGCTCCGGATCATCGCTCCCCCCGGCACCGCCAAACAGCTGGACACGCTGGGGAGGCTGGACTTGGGAAGCCCGTTTTGGGACCACGTGATCGAGGTCGGAGCGCCTCAGGTCGAGGAGTGGACCAGTGGACAGAGCGGAGCCGTGGGACCCTTTCAGATCCAGGCGCTGGAGGTCGAGCACTCCTCCTTGCTAACTTGCTTCTGCTTCCGTTTGGAGCGTAACGGGATCACCCTCGGCTACTCAGGTGATACCAGCCCCTGCCCGGGGATCCGCGAGCTGGCCGGCTCCGTCAACTACCTGCTCTGCGAGTGCAGCAGCATGACCGGGCCGGCCCCGATCCACCTCTGGCGGGCCGAGGTGGAAGAGCTGATCCAGGCCAATCCGTCCGCCAGGTTCATCCTCACCCACCTGTCCGAGCGGTCCCCGGTCAAGGGCGCCATCCTGGCCTCGGACGGGCTGGTCCTGCGGCTCAGACCAATCGGCGGGGACTGAACGCCGCCAATTCGGGAGGATCCGTCCCCTCGAACACCGCCCGGGCGATCAGCTCGCCGGTGATGGGGGCTAGCAGGACTCCGTTGCGATAGTGAGCGGTCGCCAGCAGCACTTTGCCGCCCGGCTCCGTTCGCCCCAAGAGCGGCCGCCCGTCCGGGGCATGGGGGCGGAGGCCAGCCCAGGCACCTGCGAATCGTGCCCCGGCCAGCTCCGGCAGCAGCTCGACGGCCGACTCGGCTACTCTCTGCACTCCGTCCAGCGTGGGCCAGGGCTGGTACCCAACATGCTCTTCGGTGGTGCCTGCCAACAGCAGTCCCGAGCGCTTCTGCAGCAGATAGCCATGGTCACCAAACAGAATCACCGGCAGCAGTTGGCGTCCCGGGTCGATCGCCACGATCTGACCCCGGACCGGTTCCACTCTCAGCTCCTGGGCTAGACCCAGGAGCTGACCGCTCCAGCTGCCGGCACAGACCACCACGAAGTCGGCCCCAGCTGTCCGGGCATCGGCCAGGGAGACCCGGGGCCTGACGGCCCGGGCTTCGATCGCAGCCACCTCGGTTTCGGTCTCGATCGTGACTCCGTGGGCGGCGCAGGCGGCAACCAGGGCCTCCACCACCCGGTGGCTGTGGACATGCCAGTCGTTGGGGTAGTGGAGCCCAGCCAGGATGGTCGGTCCCAGCCCGGGCACCAACTGCCCGAGCTGGGATGGCTCTATCAGCGCCGAGACCTCGACGCCCTGGCTCCTCCGCCAGCTCGCCTGCAGCTCCAGTTGCCTGGCGCCCTCTGCCGACGCGGTGACCCGCACCAGACCGGTTCGGATCAGCTCGCAGTCCACCCCGGTGGTGCGCTGCAGCTCCTCAGCCCAGTTCGGCCATAGCTCCCGGCTGCTCTGACACAGCTCCTGGAACGGCCCCGGCTCGGTCGCCTCGGCGCCCTCCGCCAGCATTCCTGCAGCGGCGCCGGAGGCCCCCTTGCCGCAGTGCTTGCCGCGCTCCAAGACCCTGACTTCAGCCCCGCGCCGGGCCAGGCTCACCGCCACCGCCAGGCCGACCACTCCACCCCCGACCACCAGACACTGGACGCGCTTGGCAGAGCTCACTCACTTGAGCATAGGGACCTTCGAGATCGAGTCCTCCCGCGGTCAGCCGCGCAGCGCAGGGCCCCAGCCGGGCGGGACTGAGAGCAGCTGGCCAATCTCAATCTCACCCACTCCCACGAATTCGGCGAGCCGGCGAAGGGCGTCCCGGATCCCTCTGCCGACCTCGGCTCCGGGGGGCGCACCGGGCTCGCCGTGAACCGCGACAGCCACCAACCTGCTGAGGGCCCGATCCCGGCGCAGGTCGACCCGACCGATCAACCGGTCCCGGTGGAGCACCGGGAGCACGTAGTAGCCGTAGCGGCGGAGGTGGGCCGGCACGTAGATCTCCGTCCGGAAGTCGAAGCCGAACAGTGACTGAGTTCGGCTTCGGGCGATCAGGAGGTTGTCGAACGGGGAGAGGAGGGTGGTCGACCAGGGTGCTGGGGCCGGCTCGTCCTGAGCTGCATCCAGGACATCCGTGAGCACCCACCAGCGACCGGGCAGAGCTCCAGCTGTTCCTTTGACAGAGACTGCCACCACCTCGGCCCGCCGTTCCCTCTGCTCCAGCAGGCCGGTCAGGCGGCCATACCGGCCGGCGCCCATGTACTGCCGGATCTGGATCTCCGTCGCGACGCCGAGGGCCCGCAGAGATCGGTCCGCCAACCGCTCGGTCAGGCGCTGGGCAGACTGTCGCCGCCCACCCACCGCCGAGCCCAGCCAGCGCTCACTCAGGTCCCAGTGCCGGCCTCGGCTATCGCGGCCGGCGATGGCGATGGTCCCTTCCCGCCAGAGGTGGAAGAGCATCCGCTCGGCGTCCCCCCGGTCATCCCAACCAGACTGCCCGCGGACCCGCAACTCCCCCTCGAAGGCGCCGCCAGGCAGTGGCCCGCCTTGGCGCAGCCTGGAGAGGATCTGTCGGCGCAACGGGCGATTGGCCTGCATCCAGGCTCGCAGGCGAAGGTCTGAAGTGGTCTCGCCGCGTCCGCGGTTACGCATCGACGAAAGATGGGCCGGGTAGTCTCCGGTGGGGATGATCGAGGCGGCGTGGGCCCAGTACTCGATGAGGGAACGCTCCTGCCAGAGGGCCCGATCCACCAGCGAGCGGTCGAAGACGCCCAGCCTGCTCCATAACACCAGCAGGTGGCTGGGGGCGACGACCGCCAGCGGGTCGCGCTGCAGATAGCCGATCTGCTCGACTAGCTGAACAACCGCCGCCGCATCCGCCTCGGTGGTCGGGGCCAGGAGCCGCTGGCCGGCCACCGCCAGCCGACGCGCCTGCGCCAAGCTGAGCTGGGGCAGAGCGTGGGCACGCCCGGAAGTGGCCAAGACCGGTCGATTCTGCCAGAGAGTAGGCGCCGGTCTGGGTCAGCTCAGCTGAGCTGCCGCCCCACCCCGCCCAGGCAGGCTGCCTGGGCGGCAGACCACCAGGCGACCTCGTCCAGGCGGGCCAGCTCGCTCTCCGCCGCCTCCTTGGCGACCTGGCGCTCCAGCTCCACCCGCAGCGCCAGCCGGCGCAGGGCCGGCCGAAGCTCATGGCGCAACTCCCGAGATGAGCCCTCGATCCAATCGGCGAGCACCACCAGATCGTGGAACCGACCCAGCCGGCTCTGCAACTCCCGGAGTTCCGCCAGCACCGTCCGGTGACCGGCGTCCACCATCGAGCTGAACAGCTCCAGCCGATACCTGAGCTTGCGGATCTCACCGCGCCGGCGGTGGAGGTCTGCCTCGGTCCGAGTCAGCCACCCAGCCCGCTTGAACAGCTTGGGCAGCTGCTCCTGAGCCAGCGATGCCTTAGCTGAGCTGCGGTGGCCCGGCTGCAGCTGGGGCGGCGCCGCCAGCCTCTGGAAGCGCTGGAAGGCGCCCTCCGAAAGCGCCAGCTGGCGGAATTTGCCGATCTCAGACGCCGTGCTGTCAGCCAGCGCCCGCCTCGCCTCCATCTCCAGTCCCCGGAGGCCAGGCCGAATCCCGCTCGCCTGATCTGTGACGATGGTGCCGCCGGGCCCGGGGGCGGTGCGGGGATCGTCGCTTCGGTCGCGCGAGACCGCCACCGGTCCGAGCACCTCGTCGAGCAGCTCCAGCCTCACCTCGGCGTCGCGCAAGCGACCCAGGGTCTTCTCGGCCCGGCGCAGCTGGCGTCCCCACTTCCTGGGGCGGTCAAGGCAATCCGCGAAGCCCACCGAGGCGGCGCGAAGCCGGCGCAGGGCAACCCGGGCGTCATGGGCTGCCTGGGAATCGCTGGGCATGGGCAGCCGGGCAACGGCCCAGCGCAGCTTCTCCGCCCGCTCGGCGATGGTGGGGGCGGCCAGCTCACAGCAGTCGCTGACCTCAGCCAAGCCGGGCCGCCAGCGGGACCACCGACTCCTCCATCTCGCCTGCTGAAGCCGAACTGCGCACCCGCCACCAACCCTCGCCACCAGCCACCAAGGCTGCGATCATCCCGTCGCGCAGTCCGCGCTCGGAGCTCCTGATCCAGCTCAGGTTGAGAAGGTCCATCAGCTGTGCCAGGATCAGAGTCCCGCCCCGGCAGAGCCGCGTCCGCTCCAGGTCTACCCCAGAACGCTCGGCCAGTTCGGTCGCCGGGCGACTGCGGAAGGTCTCGATGACCACCTCCACGTCACGGAGCCGCATCACCGCCCCTTTCTGCTTCCCCAAGAGCCGGGGCAGGTTGGTGATGGTCCCCCCGGTACCCAGCGCAACCGGGTGGGCAGGCAGCGGAATCAGGTCGGGAATCAACTGGTCAACCCGCCGCTCCATCGCTCGCCAGTCCTCTTCGCTGGGAGGATCAGAGCCCGCCAGGAGAGTGACGGAGCCAGACCCTATTCCGAGTGAGCTGTTCCGGCAGGTCCCCCCGGCGGCCCCGGCCGCGATCTGGGCTGAGGCTCCGCCGATGTCCAGAACCACAGTTGGGCGTCCGGGCGAGATGGTCATGGTGGCTCCGTCGAAGGCCAGCTGGGCCTCCACCTTCGAGGACAGGATCCTGACCTTGCCGGCTCCCGCCGCGGCTGCGAGTCGCTCGGCCACCTCGGGTCCGTTGGAGGCTGAGCGGAGCGCCTGGGTGGCTCCGATGGCGATCTCGACCACCCCGCTCGCCCGAGCGTCCTCGACCTGGCGGCGGAGGGCCCGGCTGGCGAGTTCCAGCCGCTCCGGGCCGATTGAGCCGATGGCGTTGACGTCCTGGCCCAGCTGGACGAACTCCCGGCGCCGGAGCAGGGGGATTGGGAGCCGGTTGGGCGGGCAGCTGGCCACCAGCAGGTGGACTGTGTTGCTGCCCACGTCGATGGCCGCGAAGCGCGGAGCCCTGGTCATGCAGGTGCTACCTCGAGTCTGGCGCCGCTCAACTGGGGGTCCGGGAGGCTGGCACCTCAATAGTCTGCGCCCTCGTCAGGGTGCCACCATCTCTATACTTCCGAGATCGCGGTGCGCAGTCTCTATCTCGTTCGTCATGCGGTTGCCCGTGAGCGGGACGGCTGGCCCCAGCCGGACCGTCTTCGACCTCTCAATGAGCTGGGCTGGCGTCAGGCGGTGGTGTTGGCTGACCTGCTCGCTGATGCCGGGATCGAGGCTCACTACAGCAGTCCCGCTTTGCGCTGCCGGGATACGCTCCTGCCGCTGGCCCACGGCGCCGGCCTCCAGGTGCAGGACGACACCCGGCTCCTGGAAGGCGGACGGGCCCTTGACCTGGACGGGGCGGAGGCCGAGCTCAAGGCCCTGATCAAGGCCTACTTCGCCGCCGGCGCTCGCCGCATCGCCGCCTGCAGCCACGGAGACATGATCCCTCCCCTGCTGGAGGCGGCCGGCGCCGCCGCCGGCTCCCGTTGCCCCAAGGGGGGCGTCTGGCGACTCGACCTCCCCGACGACAGGGACCGCATCTCCCAGGCGGTGTACCTGGGGCGTCCCGATCCTGGTGGCGGCTGGGACCAGCGGTGACTCCGGACGGCCCAGCGATGGGGATCACCGGGTCCCTCCCGACTGGCGCTGACCAGTTGCTGAGCCGCCTGACTGAGCTTGGCTCGGACGCGGTGCTGGTCCTGGACATCACCCGCCAGGTGGTCTGGGCCAGCGCCAATGCTGGGGTGCTACTCGCGGGACCCCAACTCAGCGGGGCCTCGCCGGAACCGCTCCCGGTACCTCCCGGGTCCCCGCTCTCTCAGCTCCTCGACGACCCCCGCGCCGCCGACGTGGTGGGCAAGGTTCTGACGAGCGGGACCACCGCCCGCGGCGAGCTCCGCCAGAACGACTGGCGGCGGATCCTCAAGGCGGTGGCGGCCCCGCTTCAGCTCGCCGACGGGAGCCGTCGGGTGATCCTGATCCTCACCGACATCACCTCGGAGCGCCGGCTCAGCCGAGCCCATCAGGAGCTGATCGCCAACCTCTCCCACGACCTGCGGACTCCGCTGGCCAGCCTGCGGCTGATGGCGGAGACCCTGACCGGCGAGGCCCGGGACGACCCTGAGGCCACCCAGCTCTTCGCTAGCCGGATCGCCGCCGAGGCGGAGCGGCTGCACGCCTTGGTCGACGGCATCTTGGACCTCAGCCGGCTGGAGGCGGGGGTGGAACGGGCCCAGATCGAGATGGTGGATCTCTGGAAGGTGGCCAGCGGGGCGGTCGAGGAGCTGCTGCCTCAGGCCAAGGAACGCGAGCTCACCGTGGCGCTGAGGGGGGCGTCGACCACTGCCCTAGCCGACCGGGCCCGGCTGGAGCGGGCTCTGACCAACGTGCTGGACAACGCTCTCAAGTTCACCTCTTCGCCAGGATCGGTCACCGTCACCGTGGGGGAATCGACCGGCCGCCCGACGATCTCGGTTCGTGACACCGGGTCGGGCATTCCTGCCAGCCAGCTGCCACGCATCTTCGACCGCTTCTACACCGGGGACCGCTCCCGGGCCGGGCGCAGCAGCGGCCTCGGCCTGACCATCGCCAAGCAGGCGGTGGAGTTGCAGGGAGGCGAAATCAAGGTGCGCAGCGCCGCCGGTCAAGGGACCTTGGTCAGGATCGTGCTCCGAGCCCCCTGAGGAGGCTCCCGGGAATCTCGGTCGACTACTATCGGGCTGTGGCTACCGATCCCTCTGACGACTTCGACGCCGATCTCGCCGCGCTCCGCGACGGGGTCCGAGTCCTGGGCGGGATGGTGGCCGAGGGGGTGGCCAGCGCCATGGCCGGCTTGGAGAGCCGCGACGGCGACCAGCTGCGCGGGGTGGTGGCAGGCGATGCCGAGCTGAACGAGCGCCACCGGCAGGAGCGGGTGCGGGGGCTGGCGGTGCTGGCGGCCCAGCACCCCACCGGGCGCCAGCTCAACGAGATATTCGGGCTGATGCTGATGGCCTCCGAGCTGGAGCGGATGGGCGACCACGCCAAGAGTTGCGCCCGCTACGCGCTGCCCCTGATCGAGCTCAGCTCACGGCCCCGGCTCGACACCATCTTGCGGATGGGCCGCTATGTGGAAGAGCAGGTGCGCGACATCCTGGAGGCGGTCACCGCCAACGACCATCGGCGGGCCCAGGACATCGCCGCCCGGGACGACCGGATCGACCGCATCTACCACCGGGTCTTCGATGACATGGTGGAGACCATGCGCGCCCAGCCGGAGTGGGTCTACCCAGGCACCAACCTGATCTTCATCGCCCACAACCTGGAGCGGATCGCCGACCGGGTAACCAACATCGCCGAGGACGTTGTCTTCCTGGCCACCGGCCGCCTGACCGAGCTGGGCTAGGTGGCGGACAGCGCGGCCAGCGCCGGAGCCGGCCGCAAGGTCCTGCTGGTCGAGGACGATGAGGCGGTCCGGATGACCCTTCGCTACAACCTGGCCGCCTCCGGGTACGTTGTGCTCGAGGCCGACAGCGGGACCAAGGGGCTGGAGCTGGCACGCTCCAGGACCCCGGACCTGGTGGTGCTCGACCTGATGCTGCCCGAGCTGAGCGGAGAGGAGGTCTGCCTGATCCTGCGCAAGGAATCCGACGTCCCGATCCTGATGCTCACCGCCAGGGGTTCGGAGCCGGACAAGGTTCAGGGGCTGGCCCTGGGCGCCGACGACTACATGACCAAGCCCTTCGGGGTCCAGGAGTTTGTGGCCCGGGTGGAGGCCCTGATCCGCCGGGCCGAGCGGCCGCCGCACCCCTCCACCAGACCGGAACGGGTCCGGCTCGGCGACTTCGTCCTGGACGCCTCGGCCCGCCGGGTGGTGTTCGGCGAACGGGAGGTCAAGATGAGCCCCCGCGAGTTCAACCTGCTCTTCTTCTTGCTGGAGCACGCCGGTAAGGTGCACAGCCGCGAGATCCTGCTTCGTTCGGTGTGGGGTGCCGACTTCCACGGCGACAACAAGACGGTGGCGGTCCATATCCGCTGGCTGCGCGAGAAGTTCGAAGCATTCCCCACCATGCCCTTCCGGATCAGCACTGTCTTCGGGGTCGGTTACCGGATCGACCTTGCTCCGGGGATCAAGGTCGAGCGGTGAGCGGAGCCCCGGCGATCTCCATCTCCGGCATGGGCAAGTCCTATGGCAACCTGGTCGCGGTGGAGGGGCTCGACCTCGAAATCGCGGCCGGCGAGCTGGTGGCGATCCTGGGCCCCAACGGGGCGGGCAAGACGACGACCGTGGAGATCCTGGAGGGGTATCGACGGCCGGACTCTGGCCGGGTGTCGGTGCTGGGACTGGACCCCGTTCGAGACGGTCGCCAACTGCGCCCCCTGGTGGGCCTGATGCTCCAGGAGGGAGGTATCTACCCCACCCTCAAGGTCCGGGAGTCGGTGGCCCTCTTCGCCAGCTTCTTCATCGACCCGGCGGACCCCGGAGATCTGTTGGAGCGGGTCGGCCTCAACGAGCGGGCCGGGGCCCGCTTCCGCCAGCTCTCCGGCGGGGAGAAGCAGCGACTCTCGCTGGCCCTGGCCCTGGTGGGTCGGCCGCAGGTCCTCTTCCTCGACGAACCCACCGGCGGGATGGATCCTCGGGCCCGCTTGCTCACCTGGGAGATCGTGGCTGAGGCCAAGCGGGCCGGGACCACCGTCGTCCTGACCACCCACTCGATGGAGGAGGCAGAGCGGCTGGCGGACCGGGTGGCGATCCTCAACCACGGCGCCCTGGTCGCCTTCGACTCCCCGGCCGGCCTGCGCAGTCGGACCGAGTCCGATCTGCTCCACCTGGAGTTGGAGTTCGATCTGCCGCCAGCGCAGTTGCAGCAGCTCCAGGGACTGGCGTCGGTTGAGAGCCTCACCGCCCTGGGCGGCGGGAGCTACGACCTCCGCTCGCCGGCCCCCCGCGAGGCCGCCGCTTTAGTGACCCAGCTGCTGCGGGCTGATGGTCCCCAGATCCAACTGCTTCGGATCGGCCGGTCCTCCCTCGAGGAGATCTTCCTGCAGCTAACGGACGGGAGCGCTTGACCGGGTCAGCGCTCTTCCCTGAGGGCCGGGCAGCCCCCCAGGCGGCATCCTGGACCGTAGCGTTCTTGGCTCAGTTCAAAGTCGAGCTGATGCTGATGCTGCGTCAGGGGGAGAACCTCTTGGTGATCCTGGTGCTGCCCGTACTGCTCCTGCTGCTCTTCACCAGCGCCCGCATCTTTCCTTCCGGCTCGGTGCGCCCAGTCGAGTTCCTGGTGCCTGGAATCCTGACGGTGGCGATCATGTCGACCGGGCTGGTCACCCTGGGCATCTCCACTGCTTACCAGCGCTACTACCGAGTCCTCAAGCGGCTGGGCGGGTCACCGCTCCCCCGTAGTGCGCTGGCGGCGGCCAAGGCAGCGGCGGTGCTGGTGGTGGAAGTGGTCCAGGTGTTGTTGCTGGTGGCGATCGCCCACTTCGGCCTCAACTGGTCCACCCACGGCGCCCTATTGCTGGCGGTGCTGATCCTGCTGGTGGGGGCGGTGGCCTTCGCCGGCTTGGGGCTGGCCCTTGCCGGCGCGCTGCGCGCCGAGCTCACCCTGGGTGGCGCAAACGGGCTCTACATCCTCTTTCTGATCCTGGGCGGGGTGGTGCTGCCGGTCAGCCACCTCCCCTCATTTGTCCAACCGCTGGCCGATGTCCTCCCGGCCACCGCCCTCAGTTCCTCGCTGCGGGCAGTCCTGGAGGGAGCCGCACCAGGGGCCGGAAACCTCGCCCTCCTGAGCGGTTGGACGGTGGCCGCCGCGCTGGGAGCCGGCCTCTGGTTCCGCTGGGAGTAGGGAGCGCCCAAGTGGGGCATGCTGGTAGCGGGGCGATGCGCTCCCGGTGGTACCGTTTGACGTCCAATTCAGTAGAGGCGGGATGGTGATGAGTTTCTTCGGCTCGAAGACGACGATGCCGGCAGCCTCCCGGACCCTGCCCGGGCGCACCTCCGAGATGGAGGTGAGAGGCGTCCACACGGTCCTCGGAACCGACCTCAAGCCCCCCTTCCCGGTGGGCCTGGAGCAGGCCATCGTGGGACTGGGCTGCTTCTGGGGGGCGGAACGGGACTTCTGGCAGCTGGAGGGGGTCTACACCACCGCGGCCGGCTACAGCGGGGGCCTCACCCCCAACCCCACCTACGAGGAGGTCTGCTCCGGCCGGACCGGCCACGCCGAGGTGGTGTTGGTGGTGTTCGACCCGGCCAAACTCTCGTATCAGAAGCTGCTCAAGACCTTCTGGGAGAGCCACGACCCTACCCAGGGGATGCGCCAGGGGAACGACGTCGGGACCCAGTACCGCTCCGCCATCTACTTCGGCAGTGAGGAACAGCGCCAGACCGCGGAAGCCTCCAGGGAGCAGTACCAGAGGGCCCTCTCCGAGGCCGGGCTGGGCCAGATCACGACCGAGATCGTCGGCGCCGGTCCTTTCTACTACGCGGAGCAGTACCACCAGCAGTACCTGGACAAGAACAAGAACGGTTACTGCGGCGTGGGAGGGACCGGGGTGAGCTGTCCCGTTGGGGTGCTCTCCACCTCCTGAGCGCGGCCTTGGCGACTACGGTGATCAGTCCACAAGGGGTCTGTTCAGACTGGGCGTCGCCGCCGACCACCATGTAGCGCCCCCCTGGCCGATCCTCGCGCTCCCCGGGGGAGAAATCCCCCGTCCGCAAGCTCCGATTAGAAGCCGCCGGGCTCCTCAGCCGGTTCGGGGCGCTCTCCGAGCGGGAACGCAATGTCGCAGATCAGGTCGTCGTCGGTGATCGCCTCGGGTTCGGCAAGGTAGACCTCCCGGCAGGACAGTCGACTCCCGGGGCGGGCGGCCACCACAGGCGAGCAGGCCACCGCGTCGTAGGCGGCGAGGATCGCCGGATACGCCCACTCCGCCTTGGTGATCGTGGTGAGGGCCTCATCGTGCGCCGGTTCGGTGCGGATCCCTATGAGGTCGGTCGGACCCACCTGGTCGGAGCAGGCCAGCGTCGCCTCCAGCGGTCCGTCGCTGTCGTGGTCGACGATTCCGTGAAATATCAGACTGAAGGGGCCGGCCGGTAGGGCACTACCCAGGTGCTCCGCGAACACCTGCTTCGCCTCCCGCATGAAGGCTTCGGTCTCGAGGGCTCGTAGGCGACGCTGGATCGACATCACTCGCCGGGCGGGGACGTGGCGGGTCTGAATGGTGAACATCGGATTTGCTTCCTCTCGCAAAATCGCGTGGATATGGCGGACCAGAGTTCGGCGGCTGGTGTGTAGAGCCTCCAATTCGGTCAAGTGCAAGTTGAGTCGCTGGCCGGCGAGCTCGTGGTCCCGGTCCAGATCGGCGAGCAGCCATCCGATCTCGGCCAGGCTCATGTCGATGCCGCGCAGCATGGCGATGAGGCGGGCGGTTTGCAGCTGTCCGACCCGGTAGCGGCGGTACCTGTTGGCTGGCCCCACTTCGGCCGGCCGGAGCAGTCCGATCTGGTCGTAGATGCGGAGCGCCTTGGCACTTAGCCGGGATCGGCGAGTGAACTCGCCACTGCTGAGCGTCTCGTCCTTCGGCGGTGCGGGCATGGCGCGATGGTCCACCCTGCCCCAAGGGCCGAGTCAAGTGCGAGTTGGGCGGAGTTGGGAAGTCCTGGCTCGGCACTGGCGCTTCGCGTCGATCAGCCACCGAACGCGGTCGCAGGTGACCTGCCCGACGCCGCTACCCGAACGGGCCGGTTCTCGCCGTCTACGAGCCGCCCCGATGGAGCCGACCCGCCTCTGCCGAAGCGCAGCGAACCGCCCGGCCCGTCATTGCTCCGGGGAGCCCTTCTCGACCTACTCGCCACCGGCATCCGTCGGCGCACCACCCCGGCAGTCCGGCGACACGGCTCCCTGTTGCGCCGCGAGGTCCTCGCCCGCCACCGGGCCAACTCGCTGCAGCGTGCCAGTGGCGGATACACACCGGCTGTCAGCCAAGCCACCCAGACAGAAGTCGGCGGCGGCGACCGCGCCGCTCACACCCAAGCCGCAGCCACCAACCCATCCACACTACAACACATCAGTATTTAAGCGACACATAGCGGGTATACCCCCGCGGTGCTACTCTTGCGAAATGCGACCCCTTCGGTACTCCATCAACGTCACATTGGACGGATGCTGCGATCATCGTGCAATCCCCGCGGACGAAGACTTGCATCGTCACGCGGTCGAGAACCTCGAGCAGGCCGATGCCCTTCTCTTCGGCCGGGTGACTTACGAAATGATGGAATTAGCGTGGCGGCTGCCGACGCCGACGGGAGCGAGACCTGATTGGATGGAACGCTTCGCCCAGACGATCAACGGGGCAAAGAAGTACGTCGTGTCGAGCACCCTGGGGCACGTCGATTGGAACGCGGAACTCGTGCGCGGGGATCTGGGCAAGGCCGTTCAGCAACTCAAGCGAGAGTCGGGCAAGCCTCTGTTAGTGGGAGGTGTAACGCTCCCACTGGCCTTGACGGAGCTGGGATTGATCGATGAGTACGAGTTCGTGGTGCATCCCAGGCTCGCGGGCCACGGGCCGACGTTGTTCGCGGGGCTCTCGAAGCATGTCGACTTCAAGCTCGTGAGCCGGCTGGAGTTCGGCTCGGGGGCAGTGGCGATGCGGTACGAGCCGAGAAGGTAGCCATCGGGCTTGCTAGCCCTGGTTCCCGGCTCTTGCGCACCCGACCGCAGCGGTTCCCTCCGCGGCGGACTACCTCGACGGCAGCCGTAACGGCGACTGCAATCATTCGACGAAGGCGATCCGCGTTGAGGGTCGGTACGAGCCTGCTCAGCAGGTTAGGACACTTGCGCACGAACTGTCACATGCGATCTTGCATAGCGACGACTTAAACGGCACTCACGAGATTGCCGACCTTGAGGCCGAGTCGGTGGCGTTCATCGTCCGCCAGAAAGTCGCACCGGACAGCAGCGCGTACAGCGTTGGCTACGTCGCGAGCTGGATCGGCGGCGGTCCCGAGGCCATCAAGGCGATCACCGCCTGCCGTCAGCGTATCGTGCGCGCGGCGCGACAAACTCTTGACGCCGGTTCCGCTAGGGTGGTGGCGGCGGAGTGAATGCGCCGTCCCTACCTCCCGTATCAGTCGTCTCCGGTCGCGGTGGCTAGGACCCAGTAACGCGAGTGTCTATGAATCCGTGTCGCTTCAGAGTGAACCGACTACCGTTGTGGCTTCTCGGCACGCATCCCAGGCGTGACGGTGACGCCTACCAGCAGGCCCTCCGGGCTTAGGAGGCGCGTCACCACCTGACCCCAGGGTTCGGTCCGGTTTTGTACGAGCAAGCGAAAGCCGCGCTCCTCAAGCTCGCGCGTGGCAGCCTCAATGTCGTCGACGTCGAACTCGAGCCAGGCCTGGGGAACCGTCACGTCGGTCGGCCACCGATTCGTCCCGAAGCAAGATTCGGCCGCTTGGGCGAGCGGCCAGACAGCGAAGGCCTTCGCCCCGTCCACCTGTTCGGTGTGTAGATAGTCGCCCTCCTCGCTCTTAAACGTTATGCCGAGCGCGTCGCCATACAGCCGCCGCGAATCGTCGATATCGGTGGCGATGGGTCCGAATCCCGCGATGAACAGAACCTTCATGCCTCCTCCTATAACCTGCTCACTCTCTAGGGTAATTAGTCCCGAAGTAATAACTAGATTTCGTGCTGCACCCGTCGTCGATTGTGGACGCACCGCTGCGTCGGCTTGTACTCACGACGCCCACCTTCTTCGACATCCTCACGAGGCGCACCATCGCCGCGGTCACCAATAGCATCGCGGCCCAGAACAACGCCTTGGCCCAGCGCACCTCCCGAGCGTGCGCGGTGTGCGAACGAGGAAGCCCCTCCAGCTCATCCGGCGGCCCAGCCGTCATCTCCAAAGCCCCAGCGCAGCCACCGTCCCAGCCACACTCCGACAGATCACTAGTTACGGGACACATCACTCGGGAACCGCCTCCGGCGCCCGCCGAGAGAACAGGTTTTGGGCGGCTGACGGCAGCGATCGCAGCAGCAAGAGCGAGCACAGCATGGCGACCAGCAGGCAGGCGGCGAAGACCTGGAACCCGGCGTCGGTGGAGTGGACCAGGGCGTGTCCCAAGTGGGCGGACAGCACCCCACCGGTGCCCAGGAAGGCTCGCACCGCGACCGCCGGTGGAAGGCTGGTCTCGGCGGCGATCAGGGCCAGGGTGAAGGAGAGCGCCACCCCGACGTTGCGCAGGGTGAAGAACATGCCGGAGGCAACCCCGGCTCGCTGCGCAGGCGCCGACGACATCACCTGCTTGAGCAACGATGGCCAGGCCAGGCCGTTGCCCACCGAGATCAAGAGCAGCGGAAGAATCAGGGCGATCAGCGACAGATGGGGCCCCAGCCGGCTCAGCCAGAGCGCTCCCCCGGTGAGGCAGCAAAGGCCGGCGATGATCGGCCGGGCCGGGCCGAAACGATCGGCCAGCGAGCCGCCAACTGGGGCAAGAATGAACTGGGGGGCGGCCATCGGCACCAGCATCAGACCTGAGTCGAGAGGGCTGAGCCGGAGCGCCACCTGCAGGTAGAAGGTGAGCAGGAAGGTCATGGCCATGATGCCGATCGAATAGGTCGTAACTACCACCATCCCTACCCGAAAGTACGGATGGCGGAACAGGGACAGATCGAAGAGGGGCTGCACCACGCGGCGCTCCCAGAGGATGAAGAATCCCAGCAGCAGCACCGCCGCCACGAACAGCCCCACGATCCGTGCGGAGCCCCACCCCCAGGCCAGCCCCTGGGTCAAGGCGAGGAGTAGCGCCACCAGTCCCAGGCTGAAGCTGACTGCCCCGGTCCAGTCCGTCGGCACCTTGCGACGCTCGGGCCGCCCACCGGGGAGGACGAACGCTCCGGCGATTACCCCAGCCAGGGCAAAGGGTACGGTCACGTAGAAGATCCAGCGCCAGCCGAGCGAGCCCACCAGCGCACCGCCGACCACCGGACCGACGATCATCCCAGTCACCCAGGCGGTGGAGTTGATCCCCAATGCGCGACCCAGTTGACGCGACGGAAATGCGCCAACCAACAATGGTGTGGCGGTGGCGAAACCAAGCGCCGCGCCCACTCCCTGGACCAGTCGGAAGACCACCAGCAAGGTGCCGGTGGGAGCCAGACCGCAGCCGATGGTTCCGACTGCAAATAGTAAAGATCCCGCAATAAATATGAACTTTCTGCCGACGACATCGGACCAGCGTCCTGCCGGCAACAGGAATACTGTGCTGGCGATGATGTACGCGTTGAGTGTCCACAAACCGGTGATCACCGTGGTGTGCAACCCGCCGATGATGTGCGGCAGCGCAATCACCACGATGGTGGCGTCAACGTTGGAGGTGAACGCCACCATGGTGACCACCGCCAAGATCAGCCACTTTCGCGGATGGCCGTCGTCGAGCGCCGGATCCGCCGGTCGCGCCACTATGCTCACAAACAATCCTTTGAAACTGGCCGCCAAGCACGGCCATCGATCAGGCCTACCGGTCGGATCCTGAGCAAAACTTTAGCGGGTACAAGCAGGACATCCTGGCCGTCGAGCAGCCGGTACCGAAGCGGCACGCCTATTGCTTAACCTTCCCCTGGCTAGACTGGAACTCGGGTAGTCCGGCGGATCTGAGGAGGCAAGTGTGGAGCAGCGGAACCTAGGCACTCAGGGACTGGTGGTCACGGCGCTGGGGCTGGGATGCATGGGCATGTCGGAGTTCTACGGCCCCACCAACGATCAAGAGTCGGTCGCCACGCTCCACCGGGCACTGGAACTCGGGATCACCCTTCTCGACACCGCTGACATGTATGGCCCCTTCCACAACGAGCGGCTAGTGGGCTCGGCTATCGCCGGTCGCCGCGACCAGGTGGTGGTAGCGACCAAGTTCGGCAACCAGCGCCGGGAGGACGGCTCCTGGGTCGGAATCAACGGGCGCCCAGAGTACGTGCGCCAGGCCTGCGAGGCCTCGCTGACCCGGCTGGAGGTCGACTACATTGATCTCTACTATCAGCATCGGGTGGACATCAACGTGCCCATCGAGGAGACGGTCGGAGCCATGGCCGAGCTGGTGGACCAGGGCAAGGTTCGCTACTTGGGACTCTCCGAGGCGGCGGCAGCGACCGTCCGCCGGGCCCACTCCGTCCACCCGATCAGCGCCCTACAGACCGAGTTCTCCTTGTTCACCCGCGAGCCGGAGGCCGAGCTGCTGCCGACTCTCAGGGAGCTGGGAATCGGATTCGTCGCATACAGCCCACTGGGCAGGGGGTTGCTGGCGGCCAAGCCTGCCTCCCTGGGGCAGCTCGGAGAGGGCGACTTTCGAACCGATCGCTATCCCCGCTTCATGGGTGAGAACCGGGAGCACAACTTGAAGCTGGCTGACCAGGTCCGTGAGATCGCCGAGGCCCAGGGGGCTACCCCGGCCCAGCTGGCCCTGGCCTGGGTCCTCCACCAGGGACAGGACATTGTGGCCATCCCCGGGACCAAGCGGGTCCGCTACCTGGAGGAGAACGCGGCCGCGGTGGAGCTGGAGCTGGACCCAGACACCCTGCGGGAGTTGGACTCGGCCCTCCCGGTGGGAGCGGCCCAGGGAGACCGCTACTCCGACATGACTCGAGTCAATCTTTAACGCCCTGTTCGAGGCCGCCGCCACGGCCCATTCGGGCTTGACTGGAAGGGTTCCCCCACCGGTAGGGGCTGCGGCCTGCCAGCCTGGTGATCCGGCAAGCTCTCTGGACAGCTAACGGCCACAATCGCCGCCCCGGGCGGTTCCGTGGCACAAGATGAGGTATACAATGCCTCTGCGACCCCTATATTTCGGGGGCACCGCGATGTCCGAATTGGAGCATGCTTGCGCTGCCCATACTGCAACCACAACGACCTCCGCGTGGTGGACTCCCGGGACTCGGAGACCGGGGAGGCGATCCGGCGGCGGCGTGCCTGCAACAGCTGTGGCAAGCGATTCACCACCTATGAGCGGATCGAGTCGATCCCCTTCTACATCGTCAAGAAGGACGGCCGCCGCGAGGATTTCGACCGGGCCAAGCTCTTCCAGGGCTTGATGAACGCCTGCAAGAAGCGGGACATCTCCCCGACCGTGATCTCCCAGATGGTCGAGGAGATCGAGGCGGAGCTTCGAGGAAGGGGGCAGTCGGAGCTTCCCAGTGTCGAGGTAGGTGAACTGGTGATGGAGCACCTGCGCAAGCTCGACGACGTCGCCTACGTGCGCTTCGCCTCGGTATATCGCTCCTTCCGGGACGTTTCCGAGGTTCGCAACGAGATCGACCATCTGCTCTCGGACGCCCCCGATGGGTCCTCGCCCAAGCGGACTCGGAGGCTGCAACCGCGCTGACCGGCACAACCCTGGCTGACCGGCTGGCCACGCTGCTGACTGAGATTGGCCAGGCCGAACGTCGGTCAGGCCGAGGGGAGGGGAGCGTCACCCTGCTGCCGGTGACTAAGGGCCACCCCCCGGAGCTGGCCCGAGAGGCCATCGCTCTCGGGCTCACCACCCTGGGGGAGAACTATCTCCAGGAGTGCATAGCCAAGGACCGGGTGCTTCAGGCAGCCGGGGCGACCGTGATTTGGCACCTGCTGGGGCACCTGCAGCGCAACAAGGCGCGGCGGGCCGCGGAACTCTTCCAAATGGTCGAGAGTCTGGACAGCCTGGAGATAGCCCAGCTGCTCTCCAGGGCACGGGTGGGCCAGGCCAAGCTCAGGGTCCTCTGCGAGGTCGAACTCACTGGACTGCCCCGCCGAAGTGGGTTCGACCCCAGCCTGCTGGAGAAGCAGATCACGCAGCTGATGGAGCTGGAGGGAATCGAGGTGGAAGGGATTATGACCCTCGCCGATCCCGCCGACCCGGAGCGGGCCTTCGCCAAAGGTCGCGAGCTCCTGGAACGGCTGCGCCTTCTCAGCGGCCACCAGCTGCCAGCCCTGAGCATGGGCATGAGCGGCGACTTCCAAGAGGCGATCTTGGCGGGCAGTACCCAGGTGCGTATCGGCAGCCTGCTCTTCGGCTCCCGCCCGGCCGGCGCGGCTGGTTAGTTGGGTTCAGCGCACCAGCACGGTGAGCTGCTGGAAGCCGCCTGCTCCGTTGGGATAGGTTTGTCCCTGCCCCGGCTGCTGGTAGTTTCCGAGGCCATCCCGGGCCCTGACCCGCAGGGTGTAGAAACCCGACGGTGGTCTCCAAGGGAAGCTCCAGAGGGTCCAGGCATAGGGTGAGAGCGGGACTCTGAGCTCGCTCTTGGACCACCTGTTGCCATCCACGCTGATCTCCACCTGGGAGATGCCCCGGGTCCCGGCGTAGGCGACGCCGGTCAAAAGGTAGCTTCGGCCGGAGCTGAGAGAGCTGTTCCCCGAGGGAAAGTCGAACCTGGAGAAGGTCCGGGGGTAGGCGCCCGCGTTCCATCCCTGCTGTTCCCAGTAGCCCAGGTGGGGATGGGCAGAGAAGCTGATGCTGGAGAGCCACTTGGGGTTCTTCATGCCGTAGTGGTCGACCACCAGGACCCGGGCCGGGAACCCGTGCTGGGCGGTCAGCGGCGCACCGTTCAGCCGATCGGCCAGCAAGGTGCTGGAGGCCATCGCCTGCTCCAGCGGTAGGCTCTCGGTATAGCCGTCGACGCAGCTGAAGAGGACCTGCTTGGTGCCCGCCGGCACCCCGGCGCGCTGCAGCAGGCGGCTCAGCTGGACTCCGCGCCAGATCCCGGTGCTGATCAGGGTGCCGCCGATCGGGTTGGAGATGCACTCCAGGGTCTGGATCTGGGTCAGGTGCGGCTGGGCCAGCAGCTCCTGGTAGCTGAGCGAGTAAGGGTGGGTCCCGGCCACCTGGAGCCGCCAGGAGGAGCCGTCCACCGAGGGCGGTCCGAAGAGGTCCTTGGAGACAACGTAGAAGTCGGCGGTAGAGGTGAGCCCGTTGGGCAGCTCGTCGCCGGGGCCACCCGGCAGCTCGCCGAGGTTGAGCCGCTGCAGCGGCGGGGAGCTGGCGCTGAGCACGTTGAACCCGAGATACCCCAGGCTGACCAGGCCCAGGAGCCCCCCGGCGCCGACCAGGAAGGTGCGGCGCGGCAGGGTGCCGTCGGAGCCCCTTCCAAGGCGCCCCGGCTGGCTCCCGCCCCGCTGGGGCAGCCCTAGGAGCAGCTCCACCAGGCCGGTCAGAAGGAGCCAGTCCGCCAGGGCTGCGGCTGTGGAGGAGACCGCGAGCGACCCCTCCCCCAGGGCCACCAGGGGCAGGGTGAGCACCCAGAGCCCGAGGGCCGGCACCAGCCAGCGCGCCAGGGCCCGGCCCC
>JBARIA010000026.1:0-24700 GCA_049799515.1 Candidatus Dormiibacterota bacterium
CTGACATGAGTCAAGGCGAGCCCGGAGTCGAGCTGGACACATCGCTGGGGTACATGCTGAAGGCGGCCGCGAGCGCCCTGCACTCTGCCCTGGAGGCCGTGCTGAGGCCGCTGGGCATGACGATCACCCATTACGCCTGCCTGGAGCTGCTTGCCCAGCGCCCGGGTCTGTCGAACTCCGAGCTTGCCCGCGGCGCCTTCGTCACCCGGCAGTCGATGAATGTGCTCCTGCAGGCCCTCGAACGCCAGGGACTCGTTGTCCGCGCTGCACAGGCACCCGTCGGTAGGGCCCTGCCGACCGAGCTGACCGCCGGCGGGCGCCGGCAGCTGAAGGTGGCCAGTGCCGCGGTTCGCCGCGTCGAGCAAGACATGCTGGCCAATCTGGATGTCAGCGAACAAGATCAGATGCGGCGCCTACTCACTGCATGCATCGCCTCGCTGACTGAACCGCCCGCATCGGCGACGTGACTTCTCCGGACCGGCCGCCTGCATCAGGGCACGTGGCGCAGGCAGCAACGGCCTGGTGACGCGCGGGTGCTACCTGTAGTCCCCAGGCTTGCGTCTTCGCGCCACCGAACGCAGCGAGCAGCAGGGGTAACTGCCTCTCAGGCCGACCGGAGGGAGGCATTCATCGCCTCCGCGGCGTCGCCGAGAAGGTCCCGGCGCGACTCTAGGAGGTTCGGCGTAGCCAGCGCGGCCACCAGCCTGGCACTTCCTTGCAGTAGGACTCATACTCGGCGCCATAGCGCTTGGCCATCGTCCGTTCCTCCCAAAAGTGGACGAAGGCAACCAAGAAAACCAGCAGCGCCAAGGTGTAGATGAACAGCACCGGCCTACTAAGCCAAAACGCCTGCCCGACAATTGCCAGGATGAAGCCCACGTACATCGGGTTTCGCACGTACCTGTAGGGTCCCCCGACCATCACCTTGCGTGAAGTCGGCGGGTCGGTGGGAAACGGTGTGCCTCGCCCCTCGGTAACAAAGCGCGCAAACGTCGCGACTGTCAGAATCCCGCCTGCCACGATGAGGACGAGGCCTGCGGTCCTCACCGCCAGCGGATATGGTGCTCCAGCCTGCCAGTGGGTGATCATCCAGGGGATCAGTAAGGGGATTAAACCCGGCCCGAAGGGGAAGGCCAGCGCCGTGCCGATACCTGCGCTCAGCGTCGAGACCGGATTGCCTTGCGCCGGCCCGTGACCGTCCACGCCTGACCTCATTCCACTAGCGCACTAGGTTCGGAGTCTAGTCCGGCGGAGGTATTTGGTGGCTTCAGTCCCGCAATGGTCGGGCTCAGGCTCGGCGGAGGGCGGCGCCCATCGCCTTGGCTGCGCCGCCCATTAGCTCAGGGATGACCTGCCTGTAGGTGTTCAGGGTCATGGAGATCTGGCAGTGGCCGAGGATCTCCATGACCACTCGCGCCGGCACTCCCTGAGCCAGAAGGAGGGTCGCTGTGCCGTGCCTCAAGTCGTGATGGCGCATCCGGGGGAGCCCGGCCACGGCGAGGGCCGCCTGCAAGGCGTGTAGGGCGCCATTCTCAGTCCACGGCTCGCCGATACGGCCGGTGAAGACGAAGCCCGTTTCCTGCCACGCTGGACCCGCTGCCAACTGAGCAAGCCGCTGCCGGGAGCGCTCGCCCTGGAGCGCGTCGGCGACGGAGGAGGGGAGAGGCAGCGTCCGGTTTGACTCCTCGGACTTGGGCGGCCGTAGCTCCCAGCGCCGGATTCCGTCCGAGCCCTTGAGCCTCTGGAGGGTCGCCACGATCCGCACCTGGCCCCGCTCGAAGTCCACCTCGGACCACTGAGCCCAAGCGTCTCGCCGAGCCTCAACCCCAGTCGGAGGGTGAACGTGACCAACCTCTCCAGTCAGTGATCTTCGACGGCATCGAGGATGGCTTGCACCTCACCCGTGGTCATCGGCCGCACCTTGTGGCGCTCAACTAAGTACCTGGAGCGAGCGGATGGGCCCGCCGGCTGGCTGGTCCCCCAGCCCTCGGTTGCTCACTCGCCAGTAGCCAGGTCAGCGGCGGCTGTAACCTCGAATCACCTCCATCACCTCGTCCAGGTAGGCGTCTCCCTCGCCTGCGCGCACCCCGTCAGCAACACAGTGGGCGAGGTGGTCACGCAGGAGGAGATAGCCGATCTGATCCAGTGCCGCACCGGCCGACCTGATCTGCACTAGGACCTCTGGGCAGTACCGCTCCTCTTCCACCATCCGGGAGATGCCTCCCACCTGACCCATCACGCGCTGAAAGCGGATGAGCAGGTCCTGCTTGCTTGCTTGGTACGAGCCTCGTCGGCCCAAGACGGGGACGGTGGGGTTGGCGTCGCTGCCGGCGCTGCGGAGCGATGCGGTGTGTCGCTTGGTCATGACAGGTTCTCGGAAGGAGCGCTCACCGGCCGACGGGGTGAGTCGCCGCGTATTCGTCGGCGCAGGGCTGGCAGCAGAAGTACACCGTCCCGTCCGGCAGATCCAGCTTCGCCCCGGGGTCGGCCGGGTCCACGCTCATCCCACAGATGGGGTCGATCGGGAACTCGGGTTGGGTAGTCGGAAGGTTCAGCGAGTGCATGCTGCTGAAGCCGTCGGGGTTCTGGAGAAAGCGGTCTCGGCACCCCGGAGAGCAGAAGTAAAAGCGCTGCCCGCCATGCACCAGCTCGGCCGCAGCCGAGCTGGGACTGACCTCCATGCCGCAGACCGGGTCGATCGGCGGGGCGGCCGCGGACCCCGAGGCTCGCGAACTGGGTTCGCCGCGGTAGCTGTCCGGGTCGAGCTGGAAGCGGTCTCGGCATCTGGGGGAGCAGAACCAGATCTCCCGCACCTGGTATTCGAGACTGGCCCCGGCGGTGGCTGGATCGACAGACATCCCGCAGACCGGGTCGACCTTGAGGTGAGATGGAGATGGGGACATCGTCTGGGAGCGTACCGTGCCGAAGCGATCGGGGTTTTGCTGGAACCGATCTCGGCATCGATCCGAGCAGAAGTAGATCGTCCTGCCCTCCCAGGTGAACCGGGCCGGGGCGGAGCTCCGCTCCACCTGCATGCCGCAGACCGGGTCCAGCGCGAAGAGCCCCTGCGGATCACTGGTCGGCGCTCTGCGGATGATCAAGTAGCCGCCCAGCAGCAACAGGAGTGCCCCCAGATCAAGACCTGTGGTGAAGTTCCAGCCCAGGGCGTGAAGCGCGATCTGATGGGGCCGGGTGCGGGGTATCGCCCCCAGCGCGCGAAACAGATATTGGGTCGCAAGTCCAGCTGCCGACATAACCAGCCAGAAGGTGGCCACCAGGCGCAGGGTCAGCCGGCCGCCATAGTACTTTCGGTAGATCAGCAGTAGGGGAAAGGTGATCAGGTCGGCGTAGAGGAAGCTGGCCACCCCTCCGAAGCTGATACCCCCCTTCCACAGGGCCGCGGCGAGAGGGACGTTGCCGACCGAGCAAACGAAGCTGAGCATGGCGATCAGGGGACCGATGGCCGCGTTCTCGACCGACGACGCCAGCCCGTGGCCGGTGAGGAAGAGATCCCGCCAGGCCGCCGCCGGTACCAGGGCGGCCAGGAAGCCGGCCACCAGGAAGCCGCCGGCAATTTCCTTGCGGAGCATGCGCAGGTCGGCGAAGGCGTAGCCGGCGGCCGCCCGCCAGAGCGCCTTCGACCGGATCCGAGTCCCCCAAGGAGTGCTCGGCGGTGCCGACTCCGGACTGGCGCCTGATGGATCTGCGGTCGCCCGGAGACGGACGCGAGCCGCCTCCGTCAGCAGCGGGCTGATGGTCACTCTGGCCGTGAGCACGAAGAGCACGATCATCAGCAGGCCGCCGAACAGCTCACTGGCGGTGAACTGCCAGCCGATCAGCACCGCCAGCACGATCCCCAGCTCGATCACCAGGTTGGTCGAGGCGAACATGAACACCATCGCGGTGACGAAGTTCGCTCCCTCGGCAAACATCGACTTGGCCATGGCGGCGGAGGCGTAGGAGCAGGACGAGGACGCGGCGCCGAAGCCCGTTGCTCGCAGCAGTGCGAGGGGACTGGCATCGCCAAGCAATCGCCGCATCTCCCGCCGGGAGACGAAGGCCTGCATGGCGCCCGAGAGAGAGAAGCCGAGAACCAGTGCCCAAAGGGTCTCCCAGAACATCTCGGCGGACTCTCTCAATCCAGATGCGAGCAACTCAAATATGTGGCTTTCCACCTAAAACGCTCCGGAGACAGAGACCGTCCTTAGTATACCCCCTGGGGGTATGCGGGCTAGAGGCGGGCGGCACCTGATCGGCGGGGCCGTCGGGGCTGCGGTTGGGCGATGAGAACTCCCAGGACCAGGAGCCCGCGGCTGTCCGACTCGGCTTCCAGGGACCGCAGTACTGCGGCCGCGGGCGGGGAGATGGACTCAGCCCACAATTGAAACCCCTGATTTAGGACCGGGAGCTCCCGAATCCGAGGGATGGTCTGGTCGAGGGCGACCTGCACCTGGAGCGGGAGGGGATTCTCAGCCAGGCTCTGGAGCCAGTCACGGGCCACCTGCTCGGGACTGGCTAGTCGGGTAGGTGGGGCTGCGGAGAGCCGCAAAATCGCTGCCGCCAAGTCGCGAACCCGGCGGAAGAGATCCTGGTAGCCGTCGGCGTGGGCAATCTGCTCCAGAAGCTCGGTCACCGCGGCGGGCAGTAGCATCCGGCCGAAGATCGACGGCACCGGGAGACCCCAGCCCCCGCCCAGAACCTCCTGGTAGATCTGAGCCGCCTCCACCGAGAGTGGCTTGCTGAGCCGGCCAAATATTCCGAGGCTGTCCCGGGGAGTGGAATTGGCTGAGGCCAGTAGGGTGGCAACGGACTCGGCGCTGGCGTCTTCTGATTCCAGAGCGAGATCAAGCGCCACCATAAGCCTGTCCAATCGGTCCCGTTCCGCTAGGAGGGTCGATCGATGTCGCTGGAGAGTTGCGCGAAGCGAGTCTTCCGGGATTTGGCCGGGCAGGGAAGCGCGAATGTCGCTGAGGCCCATGCCCAGGCTGCGGAGGAGGTCGATCTGGAGGAGACGGATCAGGTCATCCGCGCTGAAGTAGCGGTAGCCACTTGGGCTCCGGGCTGGCTGGAGCAGTCCCTGGACTTGGTAGTGGCGGATCCGCCCCGGGCTCACCCCGGTCAGGGTGGCGGCCTCCCCGATCTTGAGCAGGGCCCCATCGGAACTGGATGGGGGCCGGATAACAGACATCGTTTGACTCTACAATCGTCGTAAGGTTTAGAGTCCTAAACGATATCCGAGGAGCCGGCGGCACTTGTGAGGTAGGGCATGTCCATTCCGTTGCGTCAGAAGGTGAGGGTCGGTGCCTATCTGATGTCCCAGCGACTGCACCACATCGAGAAGTTCCCATTAGTGCTGCAGCTGGAGCCGCTCTATCAGTGCAACCTGGAGTGTGCCGGGTGCGGCAAGATCCAGCATCCTGACGACATCCTGCGTCGGCGGTTGTCGGTGCAGCAGTGCATCGATGCCATCGAGGAGTGCGGCGCCCCGGTGGTCTCGATCGCCGGGGGTGAGCCGCTGGTGCACAAGGAGATCGATCAGATCGTGGGCGCGTTGTTGGAGCGCAAGAAATTCGTCTATCTCTGCACCAACGCCATCCTGATGGATCGCAAGATCGACCAATTCAAGCCCAATCCCTACTTCGCCTGGTCGATTCACATGGACGGACTCAAGGAGCGCCATGACGAGTCGGTGTGCCGGGACGGGGTCTTCGACAAGGCGGTGGCGGCGATCAAGGAAGCCAAGAGCCGGGGCTTCCGGGTGACCACCAACACCACCTTCTTCACCCAGGACGACTCCCAGTCAGTGCGCGATGTGCTCGACTTCCTGAACGACGACCTCAAGGTCGACAACATGCAAATCTCGCCCGCCTACGCCTATGAGAAGGCCCCCGACCAGGAGCACTTCATGGGCGTCGAGCGCACCCGGGCGATCTTCAAGGAGGCCTTCGCCGACGGACGGCGCAAGAAGTGGCGGCTCAATCACTCGCCGCTTTTCCTGGACTTCCTGGAAGGCAAAGTGGACTTCTCCTGCACCGCCTGGGGCATTCCCTGCTACTCGATCTTCGGCTGGCAGCGTCCCTGCTATCTGCTCTCGGACGGGTACGTCGGGTCCTACAAGGAGCTCTTGGAGACGACTGAGTGGGAGAACTACGGCCGGGGACGCAATCCCAAGTGCGCTAACTGCATGGCCCACTGCGGCTACGAGCCCACCGCCGTAATGAGCACCATGGGGTCCTTGCGAGAGTCCCTCCGCGCCGCGGTAGCCCACTAGTCGACGGCGGCGAGGTCGGCATCTCCTCTCCGAGCAGTGGCTCGATCTGGCCCGGGATAGGATGGGACCAGTGAAACCCACCTATGACCTGCTCGGACGCCCGCTTCGCGACCTTAGGGTATCGGTGACGGACCGCTGCAACTTCCGCTGCCGTTACTGCATGCCCAAGGAGACCTTCGGCCCCGGATTCCGGTTCCTGCCTCGTTCCGAGGTCCTCACCTTCGAGGAGATCGTAAGGGTGGTCGAGGCGGCCACCGAGCTGGGTGTCAGCAAGGTGCGACTGACCGGTGGCGAGCCGCTGCTCCGTCGCGATCTGCCGGCCCTGGTCCGGATGCTGGCCGAGCTACCGGGGGTGGCGGACCTGGCCATGACCACCAATGGATTCCTGCTGGCCAAGTGGGCCGGGGAGCTGGCCGCAGCCGGTCTGCAGCGGGTCACGGTCAGCCTGGACTCGGTGGATCCCCAGATCTTCCGGCTGATGAATGGCGTGGACCTACCGCTGGAGCCGGTCCTGGCGGGAATCGCGGCGGCGGAGAAGGCGGGACTGGGACCGATCAAGCTGAACGCGGTGATCCGCCGGGGGCTGAACGAGGACGGGGTCCTGGAACTGGCGGGGTTCGCCCGGGAGCACGGCTACATCCTGCGACTGATCGAGTACATGGATGTGGGAGAGAGCCACGGCTGGAGAATGGAGGAGGTGGTTCCCAGCTCGGAGCTGCTGGCGCTGATCGGAGCCGAGTGGCCACTGGAGCCTAAGCAAGCCAGCAACCAGGCCGACGTGGCCCAGCGTTTCCGCTACCGAGATGGTGGCGGCGAGATGGGTGTGATCAGCTCGGTCACCGCTCCTTTCTGCGGCGCCTGCTCTCGGCTGCGGCTGACCGCCGATGGCAGACTCCACACCTGCCTCTTCGCTCGGCTGGGCTACGATCTCCGACCCCGGCTACGAGAAGGCTGCGACCGGCAGGCGCTGATCGACGAGCTGCGGGCGATCTGGGGAGTCAGGGTCGACCGCTACTCGGAGCTGCGCTCGAGCCAAACCGAGCCGTCGGCAACTGCCGGCAAACCGGAGATGTCGTATCTGGGTGGCTGAGTTTCCCCGGGGGCTACTCCCCTCTCGACCGAGAGAGCCGCTCCGCTAGAGTCCCTCTGCATGCACTGGCTGGTCACCGGGAAGGGACTGGAGGAGAACTGTGACCTGACTCGGCTGAAGGCGGCCCTCCGAGCCAAGCGGGGCCCCCTCTGGTTGGACATCGAATCCCCCCAGGCGGCCGACTACCAGCTGCTGGAATCGGGGTTCGGAATCCACCAACTCACCATCGAAGACATTCGCCACGGGGGTCAGCGCCCCAAATGGGAGGACTACCCCGGCTACCAATTCCTGGTCCTGTTCGCGGTGGAGTGGTCCAAGAAGGCGGTGGTGCTCCGGGAGCAGTACCTGTGTATCTCCCCGGCCTGGGTCGTGAGCATCCACCAAGAGGTCAACCCCTCCCTGGGCGAGGTGCGGCGTCGGTTGGGGGTCGATGCGACGCTCACCCAGGGGAAGTCGATTTTCCTAACCTACCTGGTCACCGAGGCGATCGTGGACGCCGCCTTCCCGGCGCTGGACGCCATCGACGACGAGGTCGACGCGCTGGAGGATCGGCTGGTAACCACCGCTGACCAGGCGGACCTGGCCCAGATCACCACCCTAAAACACACTGTCACCGATCTCCGGCGGATCCTAGGGGCGCAGCGTGATTCCTTTCAGCAGTTGGTGACCCAGTCCCTCGACCCGACCGCCCCGGATGCCTCGCTCTACTTTCGCGACGTCTACGACCATCTGGTCCGCCAGTACGAGACTGTCGACTCACTCCGGGATCTCCTCTCCGGAGCGATGGACACTTACCTGTCGACGGTCTCCAATCGGCTCAACGGAACCATGAAGACGCTGACGGTGATGGCCAGTCTGTTCCTGCCGCTGACCTTCTTGACCGGCTTTTTCGGGATGAACTTCGGGTATCTCACCGGGGTGGTCCAGCCGTCGGGGGCGGCGTTTGCCGGGGGCATCGTGCTGATGATCGGATCGCTGGTGTTCCAGCTGTACCTCTTCCGGCGGCGGCGCTGGATCTAACAGAATTCACTTCTAGGTAAGGCGGCGAGGCGGCCGTCCTGAGGCCGGCTGGTTGGTTGGCTAGCGGCCCGGGCTCCGGATCGCCGACTGCAGCCGCTCGGCCAGCGCCTCGGGATCGTCGGAGCCCACGATCAACTGCTGGTAGCTCTGGCCCTCCAGGTGCACCACGATGCCGCGGCTGGCATGGTGCTCGGCGGCAAAGGTCTGGCCGTCGGAGCTGATCCAGGTTCCGACCGCGGTCGTCCCGGGGATGCCGGTGCCTGGCATCTTGAGACCGTGGATCAGGTCGAGCGGCCGGTCCACCACCTCCACATCGCGCACTGCGGAGAGGGGTATCCGAATGTCGCCGTGCACCCCTTCCACCTTCTCCAGCCCGCTCAACACCAACACCATGTCGCCGTCCTCGACTCGAATGTCGGCCATATCTCAGTGTTCAACTCCAAGTGTCTGACCGGGCATCCTGGAGCATAGAGCTGGCGACGGAATTGGTGCCAGGGCGGGCTGGGCCGAGCGGTAACCCGCACTCGAGCGCGACCGAGATGGATCCGCAAGCTAAACTCGGCCGGTCGGTGGCCGATGATGACGAGGGGCGGGCGATAGGAGATGGGTACGGGAGAGCAGACGTTGGGTCCTTCGAGGACCGGCCGCAGGAACTGGGGCTCCAGTGGAGGGCAGCCGATCTGGCGTGTTCGAGTCTGCCTTCGCCAGGGGCCTCCCTCCTAACTGTGCGCAGGTCCGGTGCGGTGATTGTCCTGGCCTCGTTGGCGCTGGTCGGGTGCGCCAACGTCATCCCCCGGGTACCCGTCCAAGTCCAGGCGGCCAACGGCCGGTTCGTGGTTTCACTCACCGAGCAGGTGCTGAATGAAGCCGCTCACCACAGTGTCGACCTGCGGCGCCTGACTGAAGCGGACCTCGAGCGGATCGATGCCCTGCTGCCGGGCCCGACCACCACCATCACGATTACGGTGGGGGACCCTGACCAGATCCTGGGCGCGGTCGGGGCGACCGGTTTCACGAATCCCGAGACCGGGGCGATCACCATCGGCCTCTATCCCAGCTGGGCGGACGAGCCGCTGGATGTCACCCAGGGGCTGGCCCGGACCCTGGCTCACGAAGTCGACCGCAGCGTGCGCATCACGACCGGGGCGGGATTGGGGAAGTCCGTGCTTGATCAGATGATCACTGACGGCGTCGCGACTGCCTTCGGTCAGTCCGCCTTCCCGGGGCCAGCCGATCCCTGGGTGGACGCACTCACCGCCAAGCAGGAATGCCAGCAATGGCAGCATCTCGAGCCGGTGCTCTCGACCGTCGGCATTCACGACGAGGTCCTGACCGGGGGCAGCGTGAGCTCGGCGATATTTGGCGAGTCCAGCATGCCGCCGCTGACCGGCCTGGCCATCGGCTACCAAATCGTCGCGGATTACCTAGCTCGCACTGGCAAGACCAGCTGGACCGCGCTGGCGGCAACCCCAACCAAGGCGATTTTCCAGGCCAGCGAGTACGCCCCCTGTCCGGCTGGCTGAGGTCCACTCCCAGAGCTGGAGTTGCCCGGCCATTCGGTGCCGCTCGCTAGAGGGGCGTCGGAAGGCTCGCCGCCGGGGGAGTTGGTTGAACTCTGGACTGCTCGGGGGGCCGCCGGTGCGGGTGGGCGCTGAAGAAGTAGATGGCGCCAACCAGACAGATGAAGACCACCACCAAGAGGGTCAGCCAGTCGAAGTTGAAGAGTTCACCTTTGGGACTGGTTATCCCAGTTGGGATCAGGATGTTGGCCAACATCAATGTGCCGTAGATAGCCGCCCCGATCAGCACCGGCCACGCCCACCTGCCCAGCCGGAAGGAACCCTCCGCCTTCCAACCGCGTAGCCGGGCCACGATTGCCGCCAGCACCACCATCAGGAAGGAGAGGTAGATCCCCGACACCCCGAAGGACACCAGGGCGGTAAGTGGGGTCACGTCGGCTGGGTAGGTGACGAAGCCGACCACGATCGGCTTGGAGGGGCTGATGTGCACCAGCAGGGTGAAGAGGGCGGGGAGGATGGCGGCCAGCAGGACGGCGTTGACCGGGGTCTTGAACCGAGGCGAGATGTAGCGCAGGACATGACTCCCGGGGATGGCCCGGTCGCGGGCGTAGGAGAAGGCGAGTCGGGCGCCGGCGCCCTGCACGGCGGTGCCACAGCTGAAGAACGCAAAGCAGACCAGGATCAGGATGAAGTCCTGGATGCCGGCCACGTGAACGTTGGCGCTCAGGATGTAGGGGACCCCGCCGCTGAGGGAGGTCGCCGCCGTGAAGCTCTTGCCTCCGGAGGGGATGGCCAGCAGCAGTGCGGCCACCAGGATGAAGCTGGTGATCCCTCCGATCAGCAGCGAGGAAACGATCGCCCGCGGGACCTGCTTGCTGGCGGACTTGACCTCCTCGGCGACGTCTCCGGCTGACTCGAAGCCATAGAAGATGTAGACATGGGCCAGGATCGCCACTAGGGCGGCTCCCAGCCACCAGTTGCCGCCGAAGTTGACCCCCAGCGGATTGTGGGCGAGGGTCTGGGTGCCCTGCGTGGTGAAGAGGAATCCGATGCCGTGGTGGAATCCCACGGCGGCCAGCAGGATGGCGATCCCGAAGGTGCCCAGGATCTCCACGTACACCCCGATCTTGGAGATGCTGCCCAGCAGCCGGACCCCGGCCACGTTGAAGATCGTCTGGACCGCCAGCAGGAGCAGGGTGAAGAACAGGATTGTGTTGGGATCGGCGGCTTTGATGTTGGCGCCGAAGAGGTTGTGAAGCAGGGGGGAGGCGTAGATCACGAAGCCGGTGTCCACCGAGGCCACCGTGATGATCAGGGCCCAACCGTAGATCCAGCCAACCCACCAGCCGTAGCCCCGGCCAACCAGGTTCTTGCTCCAGTGAAAGAGGGCGCCGGCGATCGGATAGTGGCTTCCTAGCTCGGCGAAAACCAGCGAGACCAGCAGTTGGCCGAAGACCACGATCGGCATGAGCCAGAGGTAGCGGGGCCCGGCCGATCCGGCCCCCAGGGTGAACAGCGAATAGATGCCCACCATCGGGGAGAGGTAGCAGAAGGCCACCCCAAAGTTCTCAAACAGGGTGAGCACCCGGCTCAGTTCTTGGCGATAACCCAGGGCCGCCAGTCGCTGAGAGTCGGCGTCCTGCGAGGCGCCCGTATCAGCCATTGCAGCCTCCCCATTCCCAGAGAGCAACCATCGCCGGCCTGGCCGCCACGAGTTGCTTGACCGGTTCTCAGACTGAAATCTAGGCGGGACGGGCCACCCCGTCTAGGTGTCGGCGGGACAACGTTTGGGGCCGGCTGCTGTGTCGGGCCAACAAGCCAAAGCGGGCGTCAGGTGCTGGCGGTAAGCCGAACGATGGGAATCTCGCGATCCGTCTTCTTCTGATACTCGCCGTACCGGGGCGCGATGGCGGCGATCCGATGGAGTGCCGCCTCCCTGGGGACGCCGCGCAGCGACTCGCCGGTCACCCGCAGCTGGCGGCTCCCCACCTCGACCCAGATCTGGTCGGGGTTTTTGGCCATGTTGATGAACCAGGCCGGGTGACGGGCCCCGCCACCGGCAGAGCCAACCACCAGCCAGGCGTTGTCCCCGTCGGGGAAGCCGCCCAGGGGCACAGTGCGGCGCTGGCCCGAGCGGGCACCCACGGTGGTCAGCAAGAGCGCCGGAAACCCCATCATCTGGGGCTGATCCGGCCCCTTGTTGCGCCGGTACCGGGCCATCTGTAGCTTCATCAGTGGGGCGAAGAGCCGGTTCGCAAAATGGGGCATCGTGGAGCCGCGCGAGCCCTTGGGAGGAATCTCAATGCCCATCCGTAGGTCTCCTTCGGTGCTGGTCAGTGCCGCCGGGGGCGGTCGCCGTCGCGGACCGGGTGAGCGTAGAGGCCTGGTGGGGCCGACTCGTCCGCGGGGCAATTGTTGCGCTGGCGCGGGATAGCTCGCTAAGCTCACCGCCTCGAGGTCGGCAGCCCAGGTCAGCGAGGAGGTGAGCCAGATGAATCAGAAAGTCTCCGCGGCCCTCGTCGCAGACCGTCCCGTATTTACTTCCTGGGTGCCCGACCGGCGCTGATCTAGAGACCATCTCGGCGGGCTCCCCCATCGTGGAGGCCACCGCTTGACCGTTTCTCCGTCAGTCGAATTCCATTCCCTGATTCCCCTGGGCTGGGACCGCAGCCTGGAGGAGGCCTTCCTGGATCTGGGACCGGGGTTGGGCAGGCCCGCCCGGGTGTCTCGGGTCGATCGGGGCCGCTGCACCGTCCTGGGACCGGAACCGTCTCGAGCCGACTCGGCCCATCAGCTGATCGCGACCGGGGACTGGGTGGTGGTTGGGCCCGGTCAACAGGCCGGAGACCACCTCCAGGTTGCGGCGGTGCTGCCTCGGCGGACCGCGTTTGTCCGCGACCGCAGTGGAGCTGAGACTGGAGCTCAGGTGATCGCCGCCAATGTCGACCGCGTTCTGTTGCTCTGCGGCCTGGATCTAGATCAGAGCTCTGGCCGGTTGGAGCGCTACCTGGCTCTGGCCTGGCAGAGCGGAGCCGTCCCGGTGGTGGTGCTGACCAAATCCGATACCAGCGGAGAGAGTGAGCTGGCCGAGGCGCTCCAGTGGGCCCGGTCGATAGCCCTGGACGTCGATGTTCGGGCGGTCAGTGCCATAACCGGGAACGGCCTCCCGGAGTTGGCGGAGGAGCATCTGGCTCCGGGGCGGACTGTGGCCCTACTCGGCCCCTCAGGGGTGGGCAAGTCGTCTCTGGTCAACGCTCTGGCCGGCCGCGAGCTGATGCCGACCGGGGACACCCGACGCGACGGGAAGGGACGGCACACCACCACTCACGGTCAGCTTCTGGTGCTTCCCGACCGGGGGGTGCTCCTGGACACCCCCGGAATGCGGGGGCTGGGCCTCTGGGATGCTGCCGAGGGGCTGGTCCAGACCTTCGTCGACCTGGAGGAGCTGGCCGACAGATGCCGGTTCTCCGACTGTCACCACGGCAATGAACCGGGCTGCGCGGTGATGGCGGCCATCAGCGAGGGGAGTCTCAAGCCGGAACGGCTCGAGAGCTGGCGCAAACTGCAGCGGGAGTTGAAGTCGCTGGCTGCTCGGCAGGGCGATCTGTTGCTGCGCCAAGAGGCCCAGCGGCACTGGAAGGCACTCAGTCGAGAGGCGCGCCGCCATCCCCGCTAGCGACGATCAGGCATTGCTCAGCTCATCGGTCCAGGGCTTGGTCGAGGTCGGCGAGCAGGTCGTCTACCAGCTCCAGCCCCACCGAGAGCCGGACCAGGTGGGGGTCAACCGCCAGCGGAGAATCCGCCGCCGAGGCATGGGTCATCCGGGCGGGGTGTTCGATAAGCGATTCGACCGCTCCCAGCGACTCCGCCAGGGTGAAGACCCTGGTCAGGCCAACCATCTCGACCGCCGCCTCCTCGCCGCCAGCATGAAGGAACGAGACCATTCCGCCGAAGTCGCGCATCTGGCGACCGGCGACCAGATGTCCGGGGTGCTCTGAGAGGCCGGGGTAGAGCACCCGGGTGACCATGGGGTGCTGCTCGAGGAAAGCTGCCACCGCGGCCGCGTTCCGGCAATGACGGTCCATCCGGACGGCGAGCGTTTTGACCCCGCGCTGGACCAGGTAGCAGTCCAGGGGGCTGGGCACGGCGCCGGTCGCGTTTTGCAGGAAGGCTATCTTTTCCGCGAGGGCGGGGTCGTTGACCGCCACGAACCCGCCCACCACATCGGAATGGCCTCCCAGGTACTTGGTGGTGGAGTGAACCACCAAGTCCGCCCCCAGGGAGAGCGGGTTTTGGAGGTAGGGAGTGGCGAAGGTGTTGTCGACCACCAGCCGGGCACCCCGGGCGTGGCTGAGGCCGGCAACCGCCTGAATGTCGATGATCGCCAGCAGGGGGTTGCTGGGGGTCTCCACCCAGACCAAGGATGTGTTCTCGCGCCAGGCCGCCTCCAGGGCGGCGGGATCGGTGGCATCGGCCACGCTGTAGGGGAGGCCGGCCGGGGCATGGACCCGGTCGACCAGCCGAAACGTCCCCCCATAGGCGTCGGTGTTGAGAATCAGATGAGCATTGGCTCCGACCATCGCTCGCAGCACCGCGTCCTCGGCTGACAGCCCACTGGCGAAGGCGAATCCGAACTGGGCCCCCTCCAGGCTGGCCAGCTGGGCCTCCAGGCTCTGTCGGTTGGGGTTGCCCGATCTGGAGTAGTCGAACCCCTGATGTTTTCCCACCGACGACTGCCGGTAGGTAGTGGAGAGGTGGACCGCCGGCACCACCGAGCCGGTCGCGGGGTCGGGATCCTGGCCGGTGTGGATCGCCCGGGTCTCGAAACCGGGCTCCTGAGCCGTCACCGGCTGGGACGGCCCAGCATCGTGCCCAGGACGTCAGACCTGGTGATGATGCCGACGGGATGTCCGTCGTCCAGGACCAGGACCGCGCCACTGCGCTCCATCCGAGCGACCGCCAACTCCAGGGCGGCGCCACTGCCTACCGTGGGCAGAGGTGGTCCCATCACCTCACCGACGGGTCGGGAGAGCATCCCGGGGTCGTGGAAGGCCGCCTCCAGCAGTTCGCGGTCCTGGACAGCTCCCAGCACCTCGGCCGCCGACAAGGGAGGTTCCGCCTTGACCACCGGCACCTGGGAGACCCCGTATTCCCGGAGCAGCTCTATCACCGACTGCACTGTCTCATCGGGATGGACGTGTACCAGGGGGGGCAGCTGCCTGCCTTTGGAGGCGAGGACATCGGCCACGCTCTGGCCGCCAGCCCTCAGGAAACCGAAGTCAGCCATCCAGGCATCGTTGTAGAGCTTGGAGAGGTAGCCGCGCCCCGAGTCGGGGATTAGGACCACCACCACCTGCTCGGGCCCCAGCGGGCGGGCGACTTCCAGCGCGGCCCAGATGGCGGTGCCTGCCGACCCGCCCACCAGGATTCCCTCCTCGCGGGTGACCGATCGTGCAGTTGAAAACGAGTCGCGGTCGCTCACCGCCACCACCCGGTCGACCGCCTTCGGGTCGTAGGCGGTAGGCCAGAAGTCCTCCCCGATCCCCTCCACCAGATAGGGCCGACCGGTGCCTCCGGAGTAGACGGAACCTTGGGGATCGGCACCGACGATCTGGACATCGGGATTGACCGACTTGAGGAAGCGACTGACCCCGGTGATGGTCCCTCCGGTCCCGATCCCGGCGACGAAGTGAGAGACTCGTCCGCCGGTTTGTCTCCAGATTTCGGGGCCGGTTGAGGCCTGGTGAGCGTCCGGGTTGGCCGGGTTGCTGTACTGATCGGGCTTGTAGGCCCCCGGGATCTCGCTGACCAGCCGGTCGGAGACCGAATAGTAGGAATCGGGGTGGTCGGGAGCGACGGTAGTGGGACATACCAGCACCTCCGCGCCGTACGCTCGGAGCAGGTCAATCTTCTCGGCGGCGATCTTGTCGGGCATCACGAACACGCAGCGATAACCGCGTCGGGCGGCAACCACCGCCAGCCCCACCCCGGTGTTGCCGGAGGTGGGTTCGACGATGGTTCCGCCCTCCTTGAGCAGCCCTGCTGCCTCGGCGGCATCGATCATGGCCAGCGCTGGGCGGTCCTTGACGCTTCCACCGGGGTTCAGGAACTCCAGCTTGGCCAGGAGGTGACAGCTCAGCTCCCTTCCGATCCGATCCAGCCGGACCAAGGGGGTGTTGCCGACCAGGTCGAGCAGAGAGTCTGAGACTTCCATCGCGGTGCCGGGATCGCTGAGGGGCCGGACCGGGATTCCGCTGGGCAGATCAGAGGGACGGTCGGCGATCAGGGTCACCGTGAGGCCGGCTTGCTGAAGTTGGCGGGCGGCCGCCGCCCCGGCCTGCGGGCTCTCGGGGGAGACCACGAAGACCTCCCGGGGATGCCTCTCCAGGACCCGGGCGATCAATCGAGGCGCCAGTTCCGGGCCCTCAGACCTGACCACATGGCGGGCCTTGGCGAGAATGCGCTCAGGGACGCCACCGGGCCCAACAACCAGGAGGACATCCACGGCCCCAGCCTACCGGCCAGGGTGGGGTCTCGGGGCCGCACGTGCCCGCTCAGCCAGCGCGGACCTGCCAGGGTTCCGACTCGGTAGCGGCTCTGTTAGCGTCGCCATCTGAAATGGACGGCGGGATCATCGTCGCCGGGGGCGGCCCGGTCGGATCGGCCCTGGGCCTGATGCTCCCCGGTGCACTGGTGCTGGAGGCTGCGACCTTTCCAAAGGACAAGCCCTGCGGAGAGGGGTTGATGCCCGCTGGTGCGGAGATACTGCGGCAGGCGGGGGTGGATCTGGGGTCTGAGGGATTTCCACCGCTGCGGGGCGTGCGTTACTCCCTTCCTGGCGGAGATTCGGCGCGGGCTCCCTTCGCCAGAGGTTGCGGCTACGGCGTCCGCCGGACCCGGCTGGACTCGCTCCTGGCCGAGCGCGCCGGGGTCAGGACCGGGGTCCGGGTCACCGCCGTCCGTCCCTTTGCGGACCGGGTCGAGGTGGACACCTCCGACGGGACATTGGTCGGCTCGGCGCTGATCGCGGCGGACGGGATCCGCTCCCCAGTGGCCCGGATGATGGGATGGTGGCGCCCCTCTCGCGGCAAGGCCAGGTATGGGGTGGTGGGTCACCTGGCCGTGGAACAGTCCGGTCAGGATGTGGAGGTAGGTCTTCTGGGGGAGGTCGAGACCTATCTCGCCCCGGTCGGTCCGGGCGAGGTCCTGCTGGCTGTGCTGGGGGGGAGGGGCGAGCTCCGCGCTCCCGGGCTGACCGGGGAGCAGTCCTACCGGAGCATCGTAGAACGAGTCCACCCGGAGCTTTGCTCAGCCCCACTTCTGGGCGGACTGGCTGGTGCGGGACCCTTCAATCTCAGGCCCCAGGAGGTGGCCCGAGGCAGGGTGTTCCTGGCCGGCGATGCGGCCGGGTTTCTGGACCCCTTGACCGGCGACGCCATGAGCGCCGGGCTGGCCCAGGCCAGAGCTCTGGCGACTTTCCTGGTCGAGGATCTCGACGGCGCCGCCCAGCGCTACCGCCACTGGATGGCTGGCCAGTGGCGGCGACGAGCCTTCGTGGCATCACTGGCTAGGGCGCTTTCGGGATCGACCAGGCTCAGCCGCCGCGCGATCGCTGGGGCCGGGCGCCGGCCCCAGGCTCTCCAGGCGCTGCTCAGCGTCAACGACGGCAGCCGGCCGCTGCGAACCGTCGCCGTCCGAGACTGGGCGGCGCTGCTGGGGATGAACTCCCGGTGAGTCGGTTTGTCGGATTCGGCACCGCGCTGCCGGACCATGAGCTCACCCCGGCAGCCAGCTTGGAGGCGCTCAGTCAGATCTGGCCGCACCTGCGCAGTGCCGGCCTGGAGGCGGTGACCCGCCACACGGTGCAGCCGGTGGACCAGGTATTCGCGCCCCAGTCATTGGGAGCGCGGATGCGGGTTTATCAGGAGGAGGCCCCCCGGCTGGCCCAGCGGGCGGTGGAGGAGGCGCTGATCGATGCCGGGCTGCGGCCCGATCAGATCGATGTGGTTTTCTCAGTCTCCTGTACTGGATACATGGTGCCCGCCCTCGATGTGCGGCTGGCCAATCAGCTGGGGTTTCGCAGCGATGCCATCCGGATTCCGCTCACCGAGCTAGGTTGCTCCGGGGGAGGAGCGGCCCTGGCCGCCGCCCATCGACACCTCCGGCTGGAGCCGAGTCACCGCGTGCTGGTGGTCTGCGTCGAGCTCTGCTCGCTCACCTTTCAGCCCGGGGATAGATCGATGGACAACATGACCGCGGCGATGGTCTTCGGCGACGGCGCGGCGGCGGCGGTGCTGACCGGCGAACCCGGGGGCCTGGAGGTGGTGGGAACCGGTACCAGGCTGATTCCCAACACCGACCATCTGTTGGGCTTCGACCTGCGCGACGACGGATTCCACCCGGTCCTGGACCGCCGCCTGCCCCGCCTGATCCAGCACCAGCTGGCCGAGGCCCTGGCCGGATTCGGCGAAGGCCGCCTGGACTTTCTCGCGGTCCACGCCGGCGGACCGCGCATCTTCGATGCGGTTGAGAGCGGCTTGGGGCTGGACCCGAGGTCACTGGTCGAGTCGAGGGCCGCCTTCAGTCGCTACGGCAACCTCTCCTCGGCGTCCCTGCTCTTTGTGCTGGCCGCGCTTCGTCACGGCCCCCCGGGGACGGGTCTGGGACTGGCATTCGGACCGGGTGTGACGGTCGAGATGGCCAGCCTCAGAAGATCCCTGGAATGAATCTGGCCTTGCCTGCGAACGCCTGCTGATAACCCGGCACCTCAGCCAGAAGTGACTCCTCGGCCCTGATCCGATCCACCAGGACCGCTCCGTCGAATGCTGAGAGTCCTAGCGCGCTGATCCAGGCCCCTCCGGCCATCGGCAGGGCGGCGAACTCTAGAACCACTGCCAGGTAGTTGGGGTGGCGAATCCAGCGATATGGACCCTGGGTGACCGGCTGGAGATCTTGGGGGACCGCGGCCCGTACGTTCCACTGGTCCCCCAAAGAGCGGATGCTCCACCACCTCAATCCGGTGGCCGCCGCCAGGAGGCCAATCCAAAGGCCGGCAAAGCGTGAGCGGCGATGGGCCAAGCGGACCTCCAAAGGTGGCAGGAGGAAGAGGGCGATGTGGGCCGCCACCATCAGGGGAAAGCTGCGGGCCGCCGCGCGACGTCCGGGACGGCCCGCCTCCAGCCGCTTGGAGAGCGCGAGTTCGCGCCGACGCTGCAGCGCCAGCGTTCCGACCAGGACGGCGTACCAGGTTGGCACAGGGTTAGCTTAGAAGGTGCCGGTCGGCGGCCCGAAGCTGACAACCACCCATGAACTATGGTGACCCGGGAGGAGCTTTCATGCGGATTGACGTCTGGTCGGATCTGGTCTGCCCCTGGTGCTACATCGGAAGGCGCCGGCTGGCGCTGGCCCTGGACCACTTTCCCCACGCCGATGAGGTCGAGATCGCCTTTCGGTCGTTTCAGCTGAATCCCGGAGCGCCGATTGGTCCCCCGCGCCTGCAGGTCGCTGTCCTGATTGAGCGTTACGGGCTGAGCGAAGCCAGGGCCCGGGAGCTGGAGGCGGAGACTGCTCGGACCGCTCAGGCGGAGGGACTCGAATACCGATCCCAGGGAGCTTTGAGCGGTAACACCTTTGATGCGCATCGCCTGGTTCATCTGGCTCGGGATCGCGGTCTGGAGGCAGCGATGGTGGACCGCCTCTATCGAGCCCATTTCGCGGAACAGCGGTCGCTCTTTGACCAGGGATCGTTGGTGGAGCTGGCCAGCGAGGTGGGCATCGATAGGTCCCAGGCAGCGACCGCGCTGGCCACGCGCGCCTACTCAGAACCGGTATTGGAGGACGCCCAGGAGGCGGCCAGGCTGGGGGTGACGGGTGTCCCATTCACTCTGATGGGACACCGCTACGCCATCTCAGGGGCTCAGTCGCCGACCGTATTCCTGGGCGCCTTGAACCAGGCCTGGGAGGAGGATCACATCAAGGTCGGTTAGGCTCCGAGCCGACTCAGTTGCGGACGGCCATGATGGCGAAGCCGAGGGCCAGCAGGCTCAGAACACCCCCCAATGCGGGCCGCAGCCCACCGACGTGGGCCGCAGCGTGGATGACCGTCAGGCCCAGGCTACCCACTGCCACCAATCCCGCTACCACCAAGGTCGCCTGGGCCAGGCTCCGGGAGCGGCGCCCGGTAGCGGCCACCCCGGCCAGTCCGGCCAGTGCCGCCCAAAGGATCACTCCCAACACCGAGCCGGCGGCCCGTCCGGGTGCCGAGCTGAACATGCCGGTGTTGGTGGCCACGAACTGGGCCACCTCCAGGCCCCCTATGACCGAGATGCCGACCAGCCACCAGTACCAGCGCTGGGAAGTAACGGTGGCCAGCTGGTCCCCGAGCGGGGCGCCAGCGGGCGCGGCACGCTTGGCATCCATCGCTCCAGCCTACTGGGTAGCCGGATGGCCCACCGGTTGGTCATGACAGACTGAAGGCGAGCATGGTCGAGATCCGACTCCGTCGCGTCTACGAGCCGGCGCTGCCCGACGATGGCACCCGGGTGCTGGTCGACAGGCTGTGGCCGCGCGGCTTGGCGAAGGAGAGAGCGCGTCTTGACCAGTGGCTGAAGGCGGCCGCCCCTTCGGCCGAGCTGCGCCGCTGGTTCGGTCATGTCCCGGAGAAGTTCCCCGAATTCCGCCGTAGGTATCTGGCCGAGCTCGCCTCACCAGAGCGTGGGCCGGCGCTCTCCCGACTCCAGCAGATCGCTCGATCGGGCACCCTGACCTTGCTGACGGGCACCCGCGACCTCGACCACAGCCAGGCGGCGATCCTGCTCGAGGTTCTGGGTGGGATCCAGACCGAGGTGGGAACGAATGAGGAGGGTGGAGACCCTGCCTGCTGGCAGAAACGGGTCTGTCCCAACTGCGGAACCCTGGCCGGAACCGACCCGCCCACTATCTGCCTGGAGTGCCGCCAGGAGATCCCCGGATAGCATCTCGGGTTGGGGAGAGCGGTTCCCTCCCTACTTTGGCCGCCTCGGAGCGGAACTCAAAGTTGCGGCCCTGCTCCCGAGGCTGAGCCGGCAGGACGCCTCGAGGTGGCCAAGACCAGTCGTTTGAGGGGAGTCTTGGCAATCACGGTGAGCATGACGGTGAGGGGGAGGCCGATGACCCGGAAGCAGAGCAGGGCGACCGCGGCCCCGACAACCAGCCCGACTATCACGTCGGCCGGGTACTGGGCACCCACGTAGACCAGGTCGAAGGCCAGGACCAGGCCGCCCAGCGTCGCCAGGATGGCGAGCCGCCAGCTGTACAGCGCGACCCCTGCGATAACCGCCCCGGCGGCCACCGCAGCATCGCTGGGCATCGAGGAGCCCTGTACCCGAGGCACCAGCACCAGCACGTGGTGGAGGGTCTGGTAGGGTCGCGGCTCGTTGATCAAGGTGGCCAGCAGCTGATCGGTGGTGTAGGCAAGCAGCGTGGCGGCTCCCGCCGAGAGCGCCGCGGCGACGTGCCGGGGGGAACGGCTTCGGGCCAGCACCCAACCCCAGATCAGGAGCACGGCCAACACTCCCAAGCCGAGGACCAGAGCGTAGGCGCCGGCCAACCAATGTGCCCAGGTTGTTTGCCGGCTGAGCTCGTTGAGATCGAGAAACCAGCGCGCGTTCCAACTCATGGGATGGCCTTTTTCATCGCCCGCCGGAGCCGCCCATGGGCAAGCAAGCTAGCAGCAAGCTCCCCTGGCCCAGGCCCACCGACCTCGATAGCCAACTCTATGGCCGCAGCCCGAGCTTGGGGAATCGTTCAAGATCCGCTGCTGGTGCCGACGACTCCAACTATGGGCGGGAGCCAGCGGTGGGACTCCTGGTCGGGGGCCAGCCGGGCGTTGGGGGAAACCAACGGCTCTGCCACTAGGTCGATCCGAAATCCGGCATGAATGAAGGAATTGAGGTAGTCGGAGAGGGGGCGGTGGAAGGCCCCCACCTCGCCGCGGATGGTGCCCGGTCGAGGAGATTGCCACCAGGTGGGCGCGTACTCCCGCACCAGCCGCTCCCGAAGAACCCCGTCCTGATCGGGGTATGGCTCCGCATGGGGAGACCCGAAGCAGGGATGGATGATCGTCCAGATCATTTTTCCACCGCTGACCAGGGCCCGTGCCGCGGCCGCGAAGACGGCCCCCGGTTCGGGCAGGTCCATGAGACACAGGCTGGCAACCGCCAGATCCCAGCTCCGGTCCGGCAGCTGGGCCAGAGATTGGATGTCCGCCTCCAGGAAGCTGATGCCTAGTCGGTTAGCTCTGGCCGCTATCCGGAGCATGGCCGGGCTCTGGTCCACTCCCGTGACCTGCCCACCCCGTTGCGCCAAGCGCCCGGTGAGCTCACCAGTACCGCAGCCCAGGTCGAGTAGACGGCGGCCGGCCAGCTCGCCGACGCTCTCCAAAACGAAGGCGTGGGCGATCTCTAGCACCGGGTAGCCACTGGCGACCAACTGGGCGTAGCGGCTTGCAAAGCGGTCGTAAGCCGGCTCGGGACCGGCACTCTTGAGCTGGTCTGGGGGCGGGGCCACTGACCGAGCCTAAGACCTTTGGCCGACGACTACTGAGCGGCTCTTCTGAGGCACCTCCCTAGGATGCTCCAGATGCGTAGCAGCGCTGGCTGGCGTCTTCGGTGAGGAATTTGGGACCGCTTCGGGAGTCCAGTTTCCGGCTGCTCTTTTCGGCCCAGGCGATCTCCCTGCTGGGGAGCGCGGTCGCACCGATCGCCTTGGCGTTCGGGGTGCTCGAGACAACCCACTCGGTCACTGACCTGGGCATCGTGCTGACCGCTCGCGAATTGGTGATGGTGGTGCTGCTGCTCTTCGGAGGGGTCTTTGCGGATCGACTTCCTCGGCAAGCCATCATGGCCGGAACCAGCATGGTCTCCGCGGTAGCCCAGGCGCTGACCGGCCTCCTCTTCCTCACCCACTCCAGCCAGACCTGGTCCCTAGCCGTCCTGGCAGCGGTCAACGGGGCGGCGGTTGCCTTCTGGTACCCGGCGGTGGTGGGTCTAATTCCCTCCACCGTCTCCTCCCGGCACCTGCGCCAGGCGAACTCGCTCCTGGGTCTGGCCCGGAACAGCTCCGGGGTCGCCGGAGCCGCGTTGGGAGGGGTGCTGGTGGCCGTGATGGGACCGGGAGTGGGCCTGGAGATCGACGCCGCCAGCTACCTGGCGGCCGGGGTCCTGGTCTACTTCATCCGGGTCGGGATTACCCCTGGTCTGGAGTCGCGACCCGGTGTGTTCCGGGAACTCGCCACCGGATGGCGAGAGTTCTGGTCACGGGCCTGGCTGTGGGGGATCGTGATCCAGTTCGCGCTGGTCAACATGGCCTATGTGGCGGCGATCAGCGTGCTCCTGCCGCTGGACGCGCGCCGGTCCCTGGGGGGCGCCGCCGCCTACGGAGCCATCTATGCGGCGGCCGGGGCGGGCGCGATCCTGGGCGGCCTGGTGATGCTGCGGCGCTCTCCCCGACGCCCCCTCCTGGTCGCCACCTTGGGGGTCTTCGCCATTTTCCCTTTCTTTGTCCTCTTGGCCATCGGCGCTACCCTGGCCGCCCTGCTGGCCACCGGCCTGATCGGAGGGGTGGGGCTGGAGATCTTCTCAGTGCTCTGGTCCACCACCATGCAGGAGCAGATCCCCCAGGAGAAGCTCTCGCGGGTTAGCTCCTACGACTCCTTCGGCTCCTTCGTCCTCATGCCGATAGGTCTGGCTGCCGCAGGCCCCTTGGCAGTGCTCCTGGGCCTGCGACCTGCACTCTGGGTGGCGCTGCTAGTGATGGTGGCCCCGACCCTGCTGGTGCTGCTGATTCGGGATGTTCGAACCATGACCCGTGGACCCCGGGCTCATCCGTCTGGCGCGGAGATCTGATCCCGGCTCGGATCAGCCGGGCTGCTCCGCGTTTTGGGGTTGGTCACGTAACTCGCGCTGAGCCAGTGGGGGAGGGGCACTCTGTCAAAGGTGGAGTTGGCGAAGCAGCGCGATAGCCCTCGAAGTCCTTAGTACTTTCATAAGCGCTCCATTACCGATCCTTAGTGGGACGGCGCTTACGATCGGGCCGTGCTGATGGAGGACATCGAGGTGGCCAGCTCAATACCGCAGACGTCCGAAGCGACGCTCTCGGTGGAGGACCTCTTCGTCCAGTTCGGCGACCGCAAGGTCCTCAAGGGCGTCAACGGTAACTTTGCCCCCGGCAAGGTGACCGCCCTGATCGGTCCCACCGGCTGCGGCAAGACCACCTTGCTCCGATGCCTTAATCGGCTCCACGACAGCCGGGCCGGAGTGAGGATCGACGGTCGGGTTTTGCTCAACGGAGATGACATCTACGATCGCGGCACCAACGTCCGCGACTTGCGCCGTCGGGTCGGCATGCTCTTCCAGCGGCCTAACCCGTTCCCCCAAAGCATTCGCGAAAACGTCTCGCTGGGAGCGCGGATTCATGGGCTCTGGAACCGCCAAACGACAGCCGGCCGGACCGAGGAGGTTCTGCGCGACGTCGGGCTCTGGGATGCCGTCGGAGATCGGCTCAACAGCACCCCCTTCATGCTCTCGGGCGGCCAGCAGCAGTTGCTCTGCCTGGCCCGGGCGCTAGCGGTCGAGCCGGAGGTGCTGCTACTCGACGAGCCCACCTCGTCGCTGGATCCGCACTCCACCGCTCGAATCGAGGAATTGCTCACCGAACTGAAGCGCCGAATGACCGTGGTCTTCGTCACCCACAACCTGCAGCAAGCTGCCCGTTGCGCCGACGACGTCCTCTTCATGCTCGGCGGCGAGGTGGTGGAGACCG
>JBARIA010000027.1:0-5199 GCA_049799515.1 Candidatus Dormiibacterota bacterium
TCCCCACGTAGCCGGCGCTGGCTGAGAGGGTGGCTCCGAAGAGGAACAAGAGGGAGGTCTTCCAGCCCAAGGCGGGGGTGACCAGTCCGCCTAGGAACAGCACCAGGGCCAGCACCAGGCCGATGACTGCGATGATCGTGTACTGCCGGTTGAGGTAGGCGGAGGCCCCCTCCCGGATCGCCTGACCGATCTCCTGCATCCGCTCGTTGCCGGGCGACTCTCGCATCACCCCGACCGCCAGGTAGGCCCCGTAGGCCAGGGCCAGCAGACCGGCGACCAGCACCGGAATCAGCACGGTTCGAGTCATTGCGGTGCGATCCTCCAGCCGCGCGCAGCGGCATGTGAGCGGAAGAGATTGGTACTCCGCCCTGGGCTTCGCCTTCCTGCGACGCTGACCGGAGCCGCCGAATTATATCGGCGGGGAAGCCTCCCGGACCGTCTCGGCCGCCCCGGGAGCGGCCATCCCCGCGCCATCTGTGCGCATGCCGCAGATAATCGTGCGCGACGTGCACACACCGAAAACGCCTCTCCTGCCGCTCTTCCGGTCCATCCACCAGGGCGAGCTGCTCGCTCTGGTGCTCTTGGACCCGGATGCGGAGCACTCCCTCTCCGACCTCGCCCGTCGGCTTGGCGTACATCACACCACCGTGAACCGGGAGGTCGACCGCCTGGAGTTGGCCGGGCTCTTCCGCAGTCGGCGGGTCGGCAATCTCCGTCTAGTTCGGGCAGACCCCGCTTCACCCGTCCTGGCCGAGGTCAGAGCCTTGGCCCTGAAGACGCTGGGACCCGCCTACGTCCTCGCCCAGGAGCTGGATCGGGTCCAGGGTGCCGAGGCAGCTTGGATCTACGGCTCTTGGGCCGAGCGCGCTTCCGGCCAGCCTGGGCCGCCACCTCAGGACCTGGATGTCCTGGTTGTCGGCACTCCTGATCGCAATGCGGTCGACCGCGCCGCGCGAGCCGCCCAGGTGCGCCTCGGCATCGAGGTCAACGCTGTCGTGAGATCCACTGAGGCGTGGGCTGCATCTAAAGACGGCTTCCTAACCACGCTCCGGGCTGGCCCGATGCTCCCCATCCCCTTGGGACGGGGCGGGTGAGCAGCCTCGACGACCTCCGCCGCCGGGGCTGCTCCAGGACATAGCGCCGGATCCTGCGGCCGCAACCCGCCTGCTTGACGACGCGCACAGACACCTTGTTACCGCTCGACTCGCAGTTCGGGAGTCTGACTTGGCCGGCGCCTATCAGCTTGCTTACGACGCCGCCCGCAAGGCCTGCACTGCCGTGCTGGAGTCACGTGGCCTGAGGGTCCGTGGGCCGGCCGCCCACGCCAACCTGATCATCCTCATGCAAGAGCTGTATGCGGGCGCCCCCGGCGCTGAGGAGCTCCAGCAACTCGACAGGATGCGCCGGACTCGAAACACTGCCGAGTACCACGGTTACCCATTCGATCCCGCTGAGCTCGAAGACGACCTCGCCAACGCTGAAGCCGTAGTTGCCACCGCGACCGACCTAGTCCAGCCCAGCGCCCGCTGACCGCGCCGCGGCTGGGTCGCGTCCAGCCGCCGGCGCCCACGCCTCGTGATCGCGGAGCCCATCCTTCACGATCCCTTGTGTCTGGCGTCGGCGCCACGACTGGCCGGGCTGATCTGCAAATTACCAATAACTACCGGCGTGGACTCCTGGTCTATGACTCCCTAGTCGGTAGCCCCCGAGGGGCATGATTGGCGGAGCGCGACCCTGGCTGCGGCGCTGTTGCGAGTTCCAGAAGAGGAGACTTCTTGGTCAGCTGGATCGTGGCGGTGGGCGATGAATTGCTCTCCGGTCACACTCCCGACTCCAACTCAGCCTGGCTCGCCAGCCAGCTCAGCGAGAGTCCTTATCCCTGCTCCCGGATCGTGGTGGTCCCAGACCGGGTGGACGCCATCGCCTCAGAGCTGCGTGAGGCCGCCGCCGGCGTTGCCGACCGCGTGTTCTGCTGCGGGGGGCTGGGCCCCACCCCGGACGACCGAACCATGGCCGCTGTGGCCGAGATGTTGGTGGTCAGCCTGGTCGAGGACCCCCTGGTCCTGGCCAGGGTCAGAGAGCGTGTCGCCAAGCGCTTTCGGGAGGGTCGGGCGGCCAGTCCCGAACCCAACCCGGGCACCCTCAAGATGGCCCTGATCCCGGAGGGATCAACAGTGCTGCGCAACCCGGTCGGCGGCGCTCCCCCACTGGCAATCCCGCTGCCTGGAGAGGGGGATCAGCGCTGGCTCTTCGTCCTGCCCGGGGTTCCCGGCGAGCTGCGGGCGATATTCCAGGAGGAGATTGAGCCCCGGTATCTAGTCGGGGAGGGTGGACGGCGGTACCGGCAGATGTACTTCCCGGGCGTCGCCGAGTCCGCCTTCTTCCCGGCGCTGACCGAGCTGGAGCGGAGCTATCCGCAGGTGAGCTTCGGCTCATATCCCCAGGCCGCTGGGGGCGTGATCATTCGGGCCAGCGCGGTCGATGCGAAGGCGTTGGAGGATGGCTTCGGGGTTTTGCAGCGGCTCGCGCCACCGCCGCTTAGGGACTAGCGAGCGGCCCGGTGGTTCTCGAAGCAGTTGCTGCAGTAGACCGGACGGTCGTACTTGGGCTGAAAGGGAACCTGGGTCATGTTGCCGCAGTCGGCGCAGACCACGTCGAACATCTGACGCGGGGGCCTAGGCCCGGCTGACGCGTAACCGTTGGATCCCTGGCGCGAGGCCTTGGCCAGCTGGCGGCACGGCTGACACCTGGTCGGCTGGTTGACCAGTCCCTTTGACTGATAGAACTGCTGCTCTCCGGCAGTAAAGACGAACTCCGAGCCGCACTCGCGGCAGGTTAGGGTAACGTCGTCGAGGCTCAATCCGAGCATCCTCCAAATCGCGTTCTGGCCAGGACTGCTCGGTCGTGCCTTGAATCGCCGCCCGGGACTTCGTCTGGCGGCCGCAACTATAGCAGGGGAGAAGCAAATCTGGGCCCAATTTGGGTCGCTGACTCACCTCAAAAGGTGAACAGTTCGATTCCCCCGGCCACCGGCAGTTCCACCCCGGTGATGTATCCCGCTTCCGGGCTGGCCAGAAAGCAAATTGCGTGAGCCACGTCCTCGGGCTTCCCGGCTGCTCGCATCGCGGTGCGCAGCACCATCCGCTCCCGCATGCTGGCGGGGCTGGTGTTGAACGCCTCGGTGGCGATCACCCCGGGCACGATGGCGTTGCTGGTGATCCCGTGGCGGGCCCCCTCCAGCGCCGCCGAGCGCATCAGCCCCAGCAGGCCGGCTTTGGTCGCGCTGTAGCTGGCCTGGCCGAATCCGCCCAGGGTGCCGGCCACCGAGGACATGTAAATCAGCCGTCCGAATCCGCCCTCGCGGAGGTACGGCCAGGCCGCCTGGGTGCAGTGAAAAGCACCACTCAGATTTACCCTGAGATCACGCTCCCAGAGCTCGGGTGACTGGTCCGAAAGCTGAGCCAGATGGTCGAGCGTCCCAGCGTTGTTGACCAGGATGTCGATTCCCCCGAACTCCGCCGCAGCTTTCGCCATCACCGAGCCCACCTGCTTGCGGTTGGTGACGTCCATCTGGAAGGCTCGTGCGCGACGCCCCATCTGGCGGATCTCCTCGGCGGTGTGCTCGGAGTACACCACGTTTTCTGAGGCCATGACCTGGGCCAGGACGCTGGAAGTGCGCTGGGCCACCTGGAGCAGGTCGGGGTCGGACTCGATCAGGATGTCGGTCACCACCACATCGGCTCCGGCCCGGGCCAGCGCCAAGCAGTCGGCCCGGCCCAGCCCTCGGGACGCGCCCGTAACCAACGCCACCTTGCCTGTCAGGTCAAACAGCGCCATCGGCCGAGTTTAGCCCCCTGGACGGGCGCCTCTGGCGAGGGCTATGCGCCCAGCTCCACCTCCTGGGAAGCGGTCCCCAAGCCCACCTCCCGGCGACTCCCAGGGAGATCAGGATCGACCCCTTCGGCTAGGATGCTGGCGTCGCTCGCCTCCGACCCCCTCCCGGCCCCAACCAGCCATCGCGGTGGCGCGTGCCGGCGCCGCTCTTAGGAACCCCATTGACCCATCTCCGGTCCCTGGCTGGCAGCCCTCGCCGCTCCAAGAGCCGCTGGTGGTCTCTGGCCACCGCCGCTCTCCTCTCCACCCTGATCCTGTCCTCTTGCGCCGCCTCGCCCAACGGCGTCCAGAAGGAGAACGGAAAGGCCATCGTGACGGCGGCCGGCAAGGCCCTCGGCTCGGCCCGCACCCTTGAGATCCAGGCCACCTCGACCGTCCAGGGGAGCCAGGGCTCGATCACCTTCGACATCGAGGGCAAGAACCAAGGCGAGGGCTCCTTCACCTCGTCGACCATCTCGTTTCAGGCACTTGAGCTGAAAGGCACCGACTACTTCCGCAGCAAGACGCTCTGGAGCCAGGTGGGCGGGGTCAGCCTGCAGACTGACCTGGGCGATCGCTGGGTCTACATCGCCGCCAAGAGTTCCACCGCAACCGGGCTCACCCAGGCCTTCGCCACCCTGACCTCACCCAAGCAGCTAGGCCTGGAGATCAGCAAGCAGGCTGCCACCGCGGTCAGGGGCAAGGTGGCGGTCTTCAAGGGCCAGCCGGTTGTCGAGGTCAAGGAGTCCTCGACTGAAGCGCTCTACGTTGCCACCACCGGCAAGCCCTATCCACTGCGCTGGCTGCAGGCTGCGGCGGGTGACGTGACCTTCCGCGACTTCGGCAAGAGGTTCCATTTCCGGGCTCCCAAGAAGCCCCTCAACCTGGCCGCGATCCTGGCCGGCTGAGCTTCCCCTATCCTCCAACGGTGGACCTGCCCCGCCTCCTGGCCTTCGGGGCGATCACCCTGTTGGTGATCGTGATCCCCGGGCCTAGCGTGTTCTTCATCGTCAGCCGGGCCGTCTCACTGGGCCGCGGAGCAGCGCTGGGGACGGTGGTCGGCAACTCGGTCGGTGAGTTCGTTCAGGTCCTGGTGGTGGCGCTGGGAATGGGTCAGCTGCTGGAGCGATCTTCGACCGCCTTCACAGTGGTCAAGCTCCTGGGCGCCGCCTACCTCTTGTACCTGGGGGTCCTCGCCTGGCGTCAGCGGCGCTCGGCAGCCGCTGAGTTGGTCCACCCCAGCTCAGCCCCCAGCCGCTGGCGGATCGCCCGGGACGGATTTGTGGTGGGCTTGACCAATCCCAAATCGATGGTGTTCTTCGCGGC
>JBARIA010000028.1:0-107244 GCA_049799515.1 Candidatus Dormiibacterota bacterium
GACGGGAACGCGGCGATGGCGGAGGCCCTCGACGGCGCCGAGCTCCTGGTCAACGCCACCACTCTGGGCGGACCCCTGTTCCCCCAGCTCTCCCCGGTATCGGACCTGGTGGAGCTGCATTCCGACCTGATCGTCTTCGACCTCATCTACTGGCCACCACACACGCCGCTGCGGCGCCGGGCCCAGGCCGAAGGCTGCGTCCTGGTCGAGGGGCTGGAGATGCTGGTCGAGCAGGGAGCCCTGGCCTTTCAGGCCTGGACCGGGATGAATCCGCCTCTGGTGGCAATGCGGGAGGCGGCCAACCGCGCCGTGGAGGTGATTCGGTGACCCTGCGCCTACTGACCGCCGGCGAGTCGCACGGACCGGAGCTGGTGGTGATCGTCGAGGGGGTCCCGGCGGGGGTCGAGGTCGACTCCGAGGAGATCGACCTCCAGCTGGAACGACGACGGGGAGGCCACGGGCGTGGGGCCAGGTCCACCAAGATCGAGCGAGATCACGCCGAGATCGTCAGTGGAGTGAACCAAGCTCATACCACTGGGTCTCCGGTAGCGATCAGGATCGTCAACCGCGACTTTGCCAATCAAGCGGCCGACCCGGTCCGTCTGACCACCCCCAGGCCCGGTCACGCCGATCTGGCGGGCGCGACCAAGCATGGCCATTCCGACTTCCGAGTGGTCCGTGAGCGAGCCAGCGCCCGGGAGACCGCGGCCCGGGTTGCCGCAGCGGCCCTGGTCAGGCCGCTCCTGCAGCAGTTCGGGATCTCTTTGGGCTGCTTCGTGGTGGGGATCGGGGAGGTGGTGCTCCGAGTCGATCTCGGCTCTTCGACCTCCAAATCGCTGGCGGCGCTGGCGCTGGCGGCCGAGCCGGACCCGGTGCGCTGTCCCGATCCAGCGATCTCGGAGAGGATGGTGGCCGCCATCGATCTGGCCAAGGAGGAGCGCCAGACCCTGGGTGGAACCTTCATCGCCTTCGCGGCTGGGGTGCCGGTGGGTCTCGGCTCCTACACCCACTGGGATCTGCGCCTGGACGGCCGTCTGGCACAGGCGATCTGCTCAATTCCGGCGATCAAGGGGGTCGAGATCGGTCCGGGGTTCGAACTCTCCTCCCTCACCGGGAGCCGGGGCCAAGACGCCATTCTCGGCTCCCCCGGCAAGCTGGTCCGGGGCTCCAACTACGCGGGAGGAGTCGAGGGAGGAATGAGCAACGGGGAGCCGATCGTCTTGCGGGCGGCGATGAAGCCCCTCTCCTCGACCAGGGCTCCGGCCACCTCGGTGGACCTCAAAACTGGGACCGCAGCCGATCCGCCCTACGTCCGGTCAGATGTCTGCGCGGTACCGGCAGCAGCGGTGGTCGGCGAGGCCATGCTCGGCTGGGTCCTCGCCCAGGCACTCATCGAACGGTTCGGAGGTGACCGACTGGACGCTTCCCTGGCTGCATTCCGACAGGTAGCGGAGCAGCCGATTCCGGGTGCCGGCGAGTGAGAGAAGTGCTGATGCCGGCTCCAGCTTTGGGTGGTGGCCGGGCCAACCTGGTGCTGGCCGGGTTCAGTGCAACCGGTAAGAGCTCGGCTGGGGCCCTGGCGGCGGAGCTGCTCGAGATGCCCTTGGTGGACCTGGACCAGGTTGCGGAACGCCGCTCCGGGCTGTCCCTGCCCGAGCTCTTCCGCACTCTCGGTGAGAGCCGGTTCCGGAAGCTGGAGGCCGAGTTGCTGAGAGATGCAGCTCGACTCTCGGGAACGGTGATCGCCACCGGTGGGGGTGCCGTGCTGCGGCCGGAGTTCGCGGCTCTGGCGGCGGGCTCCGTGGTCGCGGTCCTGACCGCCACGCCCCAGGAGATTGAGGCCAGACTGGGAGAGCCTTCCTCTAGACCGCTCCTGGCGGATTCTCCCGGGACTCGGATTCGAGAGCTTTTGGCGGAGCGCGCGACTGCCTACTCCGCCGCCGGTCCCGCGCTCGACACAACAGGAAGGAGCATCCGGGAGGTGGCGGCCCTGGTCGCAGACCGATACCGGTCGGGGGAGGCTCTCCGGTCCCAACCGGTTACCGTCCAGGGACCCCGGGGTGAGTACCCGGTGCTGGTCGGATCAGGGGCGGTGGGCCGCCTGGACGAGCTGCTCCGGTCCCTGCTGCCCCAGGTCCGGCGGGTGGTGGTGGTCTTTGACCGGGCAATCGCTGGCAGCGCTGGTGTAGTTGTCGAAGCTGCCCTGCGGCTGGCCGGCCGGGAGGTTCTCCCGCTGGCCGTGCCCGCCGGCGAGTCCGCCAAGGAGCTCGCCGCCATAGCGGAACTCTGGGACAGCTTCCAGTCGGTGGCGGTGGACCGGGGTGACCTGGTGGTCGCGGTTGGTGGTGGAGCAGGACTCGATGCCATCGGATTCGCCGCCGCCACCTGGGGACGGGGAGTGCCGTGGGTCACTGTACCGACCACTATCCTGGCCATGGTCGACGCATCGATCGGGGGCAAGGTGGCAATCGACCGCCCGAGCGCCAAGAACGCAGTCGGCGCATTTCACCATCCCCGGGCCGTGGTCTGTGACCCGGATCTGCTGGCAACCCTTCCTAGCGAGGTGGCCAAGGACGGGCTCGCCGAGGTGGTCAAGGAGGCGACTCTGGCCTCGCCGCTGCTGCTCGACGCCATGGTGCAAGCCCCCCCGGTCGGAGATCTGCTGCCTCCCCATCTCAGCTGGCTGATCGAGCAGTCGGCCCGGATCAAGGCGGCCTACGTGGCAGCCGACCCCGAAGACCACGGCCTGCGCCAGTCCCTGAACCTGGGCCACACGTACGCCCACGGCCTGGAGGCGGCCAGCGGGTACCGGGTCCCACATGGCCGGGCGGTGGCCGTGGGCCTCGTCGCTGCCTCACGGCTGGGCAGCGGCCTGGGACTCACCGAGCCGGGTCTGCCGGCGCAGCTGCAGCGGGCCCTCGGTCAACTCGGGCTCCTCGAACCGCTGCCCGCGCTCGACCGGTCGCGGGTGCGATCAGCTCTGCTGCTGGACAAGAAGCGGCGTGGTGGAGAGCCCGCCTTCGTGGTGCCAACAACCGGAGGCGCGGCGCTGGTGAGTGGAGTGGAGCTGGACCTGGCCCTGGAACCGCTCTGGGTATTCCTGGCTGAGGGGGGAGAAGGCCAGCTGGAGCGGTCCGCGGCGGCTGACCCGCAGGAGGTGCCTCGATGAGGGTTCTGGTGTTGCACGGTCCCAATTTGAACCTGCTCGGGACCCGACAGCCCGAGATATACGGCACGGCAACCCTGGCGGAGATCGACGCCGCAATCGCCAGCAGGGGAACCGAGTTGGGGGTAGAGGTCCACTCCGAGCAGTCCAACTCCGAGGGCGCGCTGGTTGATGCCGTCCAGGGCGCCCGCGAGTCCGCCGACGGCATCGTGATCAACCCTGCCGGCTACTCCCACACCAGCGTCGCGCTCCGAGACGCCCTGCTGGCAGTTGCGCTCCCGGCTGTGGAGGTCCACCTCTCAAACCCCTCGGCCCGAGAGGAGTTCCGGCATGTGGACCTGGTAGCGGGAGCGTGTCTGGGGGTGGTGGCCGGATTCGGCCCGGCCGGGTATCTGGTGGCTCTGGAGCAGCTGGTGGTCCATCTCCGGGGGGTGGCCGACAGCTGATCGGCACCTCTGGTCCGGGTGGATGGCGGAGTCAGCTTAGCTTTCGTTCAACCAGGACAATGACCAGGTGGAATTCGCCTTCAGCATCGACCCTGCTCAGGCCCTCAGCCCCGGCGACGAGTTGGACTGCGTCCGCCTGGCCGCTGAGCTCGGGTACCGGTCCGCCTGGACTCCCAGTCGCGGCGACGCCTCGGCATTTGATCGGTGCCTGGCCTGGCACCGAGCCTCCGGCCTCGCGACCGGGGTCGCGGTGGTACCGGCCTCGAATCAGCCCCCGGAGTTCTACGCCCAGCTAGCGAGGAGAGTCTGGGACGCGTGCCGAGGGAACTTCGTACTGGGAGTGGGCAGCGGACAGATGGCCCACGCCTCTCGCGAGATGGTCCCATACATCACGACGCTCCGCCGACTGCTGCCGCCCGACCTACCCATCTACCTGGCGGCGCTGGGTCCTCGGATGCTTCAGCTGGGTGGCGAGCTCGCTGATGGGATCGCGCTCAACTGGTGCTCGGCGGACCAGGTGGCTTGGTCCCGGGCCGAGGTGGCGCTGGCCGCCTCTCGGGTCGGACGGCCAACTCCACCGATCGCCGAATACATCAGGACCGCCGTGGACCCCGATCCGAACGTTGCGGCCCAGGTTCTGGGGGAGGCGATGCTGGGGTATGCCCTCGGCCCCAGCGCCTACCGCCGGCACTTCGAGAGGATGGGGTTCGCCGGGGAGTTGGCCGGAGTAGAGAGCGCCCAGTCCGAACCCGGCCCGGTTTTGCTCTCGGCGGTTGGCGCCTCCGGTGCGCCTGGGGCGGTGCGCCAGCGGTTCCTCGACCTGACCCGAGGGTTGGACTGCGCGATCGTCCGGGTGCTGGTGAGCCGGCCTGGGGACGCCGAATCGGCCCGCCGAGTACTTGAGGAGTGCCGTCCAGGCTAACCCGCTTTGATCTGCGCTCGGGGTCTTGCCTCAGAACGCGTTGGCCCGAACTCGACCTTATGTTGCGAGGCAACCCGGACAGGATCATCGAAAGTCGTCGATGCCCTCCGAGCCCGCGTAATCGATTCCATACTTGTCGACGAAGCCCCAACAGTCCGGCCGCGAACCATCGACGTCGGTGACGTCATAGGTATCGGCCAGCTGTCTCGCCGTCAGGACCTGCCCGGCGAATCGACGGGCGTCAGAATCCGCCGCGAGGGCTGCGACCCCACGACCGATGTAAGTGGGAGATTCCGAGATGGCGAATCCTGGTCTCTCTCGGCACGCGTCGCGCCAGTTCTCCTCGCGCACACCGAAGTCCTCCAGCATCCTCTCAGAACGCAGCCAGCCGGGCGTGACGCCGAGCGCGACCACGGGCAGATCGGCGAGTTCGACGTTGAGCCCCTTCACGACGCGGTCGATGCTTCCTTTCACGAGGTCGTAGTAAAACCCAACATTGCGGCGAAAGTTCGCGTTGAACTTCGATGTGCCGTCGGTCACCTCGATCACCATGCCCGACTTTCCCTTGAGTAGTAAGGTCATCGCCTTGGTGATCGTGATCAAGTGAGTGTCCACTCCCACCCGGAGCATCCGCAGGCCACCTTCCAGATCGTGTTCCCAAAGTGGCTTGTCCCACTGCATGTAGCGGTCGCCGCCGAAGATGTCGTTCACGAGGATGTTGAGTTCCCCCTGCTCCCGCCCGATCAGCTCAACAAGTGCTTCCACTTGTCGAGGTTCGAGGTGGTCCACTGGAAGCGACTTTCCCTCGCCCCCTGCCTGCTTCATCAGGGCCTCGGTTTCCTCTATCGTCTCGGGGCGGCCGAGTTCGGAAGGCCCGGTCATGCGGCTGCTGCGCCCCGTCGCGTACACGAATGCACCCGCGCGAGCCAGCTCCACGGCGATGGCTCGGCCAGCACCCCGAGTCGCTCCTGCGACAAGGGCAACTCGGTCTTTGACTGGCCTGCTCGGGATCACGGGAGCCATGTCACCCTCCTGGATCGCCAGGCCCCGCGCTGTCGGGGATCGGATCGGGGTCTGTAGCGCTGCTTGCTGGTTGCCTTATTCTCCCGCGCTCGTGACTAGCCCACAAGCGCCTAGGGCTGCTCGAGAGTTCGTCTAGCCCCGCAGAGTTCCCTCGGCTGCTCTGCTCAATTCGGTTTCCATTCCTCGCACGTTCTCTGGGAGGTCGAGGCACTCTGCGGACGCGCGGGGCTCCTGGGTGACGGCCAGCTGGGAGAGGGGCGTAGGAGCCGGGTCCGCTGGGAGGGGCCAGCGCTGGGTGGCTCCCGGGCCCGGCCTATTTGGTATCCCACGCACTCCTTGTGCTACGAACAAGTGTTTGGTATGTTTGTTCGATGAGTCAGAGGGTGCGGCAAACCGTCCTTCCGGAGCGCCCGGCCTCAACCTGGTCGGAGATCCTGAACGACCCCGAGCTGAGGTCGCGAATAGTTCTGGACCGGCTGATCCCGGCCAAGGAGGCCGAGTACCGACCCGTTCCCGGTGATATTCATCCTCAGCTGCGCGACGGGCTACAGCGTCATGGGATCGCGGCCCTGTACACGCACCAGGTGGAGGCCATTGAACTGGCCATGGCCGGACGGAGCCTGGCAGTGGTTACCCCCACGGCATCTGGCAAGTCGCTCTGCTACCTGATCCCGGTCCTCGACGCCATCGCCAAGGCGCCCGAGTCCACCGCCATCCTTATGTACCCCACCAAGGCTCTGGCTCAGGACCAGCTCACCGAGCTGCGCGGGCTCAGTGATGCCGCGGAGCTGGAGCTGCGTACCTTCACTTACGACGGCGACACCCCACCGGGCGCCCGGAGCGCCCTGCGCCAGGCTGGCCAGGTCGTGCTCACCAACCCCGACATGCTCCACACCGGGATCCTGCCCCATCACACCCAGTGGGTCCGTCTCTTCAAGGGCCTTCGCTACGTGGTCCTGGATGAACTCCACACCTATCGAGGCGTCTTCGGCAGCCATGTCGCCAACGTGATCCGACGCTTGGATCGGATCTGCGCCTTCTACGGTGCGAAGCCGACCTACATCTGCTGCTCTGCCACCATAGCCAATCCCAAGGAGCTGGCCGAGCGGTTGTTGGGTCGCCAGGTTGAGTGCGTCGACCGGAACGGGGCACCGGCTCCGGCCCGGAGGGTGGTGGTGCTCAACCCGCCGATCGTCGAACCACGGCTGGGGATCAGACGGAGTGCAAGCCGCGAGGCCACCGGGTTGGTGCCGCAATTGGTCCGGAGTGGATCGCAGACGATTGTCTTTGGACAGACTCGGTTGCAGGTCGAACTCCTGCTCAACTACCTGCGCCGGGAGCTGGAGAGTCCCGGAATGGCGAGCCAGGCCACTCTTCAGCACGAGGTCCGGGCGTACCGAGGGGGCTACCTGCCGCTCGAGCGGCGGGCGATTGAGTCCGGGCTCCGCACCGGTGCGGTGCGCTGCGTGGTCTCCACCAGCGCCCTGGAGTTAGGCATCGACATCGGCCGTCTCGATGCCGCAGTTCTGGTCGGTTACCCGGGAACCATTACCAGTACTTGGCAGCGTCTGGGCCGGGCGGGTCGCCGCAACGAGCCCGCTCTGCAGATGCTGATCACGGGTGGCGGTCCACTCGACCAATACCTGGCCAAGCATCCCGATTTTCTGCTGGACCGTTCGCCGGAGCATGCCTTCGTCGACCCGGACAACCTGCTCATTCTGGCGGGCCATCTTCAGGCGGCTATCTTCGAGCTTCCTCTGCGGGACGGTGAACCGTTTGGCCCAAGCGACGATGGCGAGCTGCTCGAGGTACTCCAGGAGGATGGGCTTATCCACCACTCCGGTGGCAGTTGGCACTGGGCCGCTGACGCCTTCCCGGCTGACGCCATCAACCTGCGCACGGCCGCCGCCAGCAATGTGGTGATCCTGGACACCGCGGTTGACGCGCAAGCGTCCTCGCAGGGGCCGCAGGGCCCCTTCTCGGGGAGCTCGGGCGGGCACTCAGGCGCTGGCTCACGGGTGGTGGGAGAGCTGGACGAGTGGTCGGCTCCCTTGTTGGTCCACGACGACGCCATCTACATGCATCAGGGAAGGCAGTACCACGTCGAGCGGTTGGACTGGGAGGAGCGGCGTGCCTATGTGCATCCGGTCTCGGTGGATTACTACACCGACGCCGATCTGCGGGTCGGCCTGCAGGTTCTAGAACGCATGGCCGGTCCGGTCTCGGACCAGGGACGGCTCACCTCGCGGGCGCATGGCGAGGTCCGGGTCAGCGTCCTCGCTGCCATGTACCGGAAGATTCGCCTGCTGACCAATGAAACAGTTGGTGCAGGGCCGATCCGGGTGCCTGAGCGTGATCTGCAGACCACCGCTTACTGGTGTTCGTTCGCGGCGGCGACGCCCGCATTGACCGGAACGCTCGAGGTCGGGGTGGAGGCAGTCGGTCATGTGCTGGGGCAGGTGGCCTGCTTCCTGGCCATGTGTGACCGCCGCGACCTCGGCGTGGTGGCCCAGGTCAGAGCTTCATTGGGCTCCATCACTGCTCAACGGATCGTCCCCGCGCAGTCGGAGTTCATGCCTGGGGACCGGCCGCCGGTGCAGCCGGCCGGTATCCCTGAGGCGCCGGCCAGTAGTCGGGATGACCCACCATCGGTGTTCATCTACGACGTCCATCCCGGTGGAGTTGGGCTCAGCGCCCGTCTCTTCGATCTGCATGCCCAGCTGCTCGAGGCGGCGGCCAGCTTGCTCCGGGACTGCGACTGCGAGGCGGGTTGCCCAGCCTGCGTCGGTCCGGTGTCCGGAGTGGAGCCACAGGCCAAGGCCACGGCACTGGCCCTGCTGGAATCGTGCGGCTGGTGACCACGCAACTTCGGCTCAAGATCGAGGCGCTCCAACGGGGCCGGAGTTGGGCTTCAGCTCCGTCAGGCAGCGATGACCGCTGGCTGGCGCTCGGACCGGCTATCCCGCCGCGGAGCGGGCGGACCCCCGACGGCGCCGTGGCGGAGCTTGGCTTCACCTGGGACGGGTCTCGCTCCCTCTGGGTGCGCCGCAACAGCCTCCGACTCGACGAGCTGGAGATAGATTTGAGGGCGCTCGCGCCAGCCGCTCTCCGGTCGCTCTCCCCCCTGGTAGGTGGTCAGCTGGACGGTCCGCTCGTCTGCTTCGATCTGGAGACGACTGGCCTCCAGCGGGGGACCGGCACGGTGCCGTTTCTCTACGGATGGGCGCTGGTCTCTGGCGACCGGGTCGAGGTCGAGCAGTGGCTCCTTCCCGACTTGGGCCAGGAGGGCCCCCTGGTTGCGGCGGGGCTGGAGATGATCAGGCGCGCCGGTCTCGTGGTCACCTACAACGGTGCCAGCTTCGACCTCCCCCTCCTCAGGACCCGCACTGTGATGACGGGACTGGAGAGACCCTGGCCGGCCACCCCTCATCTCGACCTTCTGCCACTGGTGCGTCGCCTCTTTCGCCACCGGCTGAGCCGTTGCAGTCTGAGGAGGGCGGAGGAGGAGTTGCTGGGACGCCCTCGAGAGGGAGATGTCCCCGGCAGTGAAGCTCCCGAGCGTTATCGAGGCTTTCTCCGAGACGGAGACCCGGCGCCACTGGAGCCGGTGTTGCGGCATAACCGTCTGGACCTCCTCTCGCTGATCCGACTGATCGACCACCTGGAACGACACCTCGAAGTAGCGCGGCCCCACCCCTCCGACTGGTACAGCCTGGGGCGGTATGCGGAGGACCGGGGCAACCTGGAGCGGGCTGACGCTCTCTACCTGGGCGCCGAGTCCGAGTCCCCGCCACCGCTCGATCGGGCCGCCGCGCTTCGCCGAACCAGGATGCTGCGGCGCCAGGGTCTCGACGGAGAGGCCCGCGCCGCTTGGGAGGCGATCTGGGATCGGTGGCGCGATCCTGAGGCGGCCGAGGCGCTATGCGTCGACATGGAGCGCCGGACCGGCGACTTGGCGGGCGCTCTGGCGCTTGCCCAGGAGGCCCTCGCCACTGCAGCGGTGGGCTGGGATCGTAGGTTCGCCAAGCGGATCTGGCGACTCCAGGCTCGGCTCGAGAGCAGAGGCCTGTTGGAGAAGGTGAACCTCCCAACGCTGGCCGAGCCTGCACCGGATGCCCCCCGGCGCCCCTGGGCCGCCTGGCTGCCGGGCGGAACCTCTTACGAGGCGTGGCTGACCCTGAAGCGTGGTCGAGTCGGCCGAGCGACCACCACCATGGGCGCCGCCAGCCCGGTGGCTACCCGCAGGGTGTCCCTGGCCAGGGGGGTCAATCGGGAGCGCTGACCCACCATCTCGACGATGGTTTCACCTGGTCGACTAGCCGTTGTCGATAACGTCCCCTTTGGTGCTAGCCCAATTGGTTCTGCTCGCGCTCTTCCTCTTGACTGCGGCCGCGGTCACGCTCCGACTGTGGCGGATTCCGGAGGGCTGGTGGCCCATCGCCGCGGTTGTGATCGCCCTGGCGGTCGGGGCGATCCCGGAGGCGACCGCCGCCCGAGGGCTGGGCAGCAGCCTCAATGTCCTGGCCTTCTTCGCGGGTCTGCTCCTACTGGCCTGGGTCCTGCGGGCGACGGGGTCGATGGTCCGTCTGCTGGATCGGATGGAAGGTTGGAGTGGGGATGACCCGCGCAGTCTTCTGACGGTAGTGGCGCTCGCCACCGTGGCCGTTACCGCTCTTCTCTCCAATGATGCTGCGGCGTTGCTGCTGGCTCCCGAGGTCCTTGACCGGCTCCAGCGGCGAGGACTTCCTCTGACGCCCTTCGTACTGACCATGGCTTTCAGCGCCAACGCTGCGTCCGCGCTGCTGCCCATCAGCAATCCCGTCAATCTGCTGATCTTGGACCGGTCCAACCTGGCTCTCTCGAGCTACCTGACGGTGGTCACGCCCGGGGCTGTCGTCGGCGTTCTGATCACTGTGGCTGGCTGCCTACTGCTGACCGGCAGGGGAATTCCTCACCGTCAGCCCGCGGCGGCGGAGACTCCTCAGCAGCCCGCGGTCCATCGCCTCCGGGCCCGATGGGTCGCCGCCCTGCTGGCCGTCCTGACACTCACTGACGTGGGGTTCGCGGTGGCCCGCCTCCCCATCGGTCCGCCGACGCTTGTTGCGGGAGCACTGGCGACTGGGATGATTTGGTCCGCCGCCGGATCCCGCGAACGTCCTCGAGGCTTGGGCTGGTCGATCCTAGCTCTGGTGGCGGGCTTCTCCGTCCTCGCGTCAGGGCTCGGTCAGTCCCCGTGGCTGGCAAGGGCCGCCGAGTGGTTCGCTGGCTCAGGCTCGATATGGGTGGGTGGGGTCGCCACCGGGTTGGTCACGGCGGTCGTCTCGGGGGTGATCAACAACCTGCCCGCGGCCCTGCTGGTCACCGCGGGTCTGCAGGCAGCTCACCACCTCGGCGCCCTCACCTTGCCAGCGATCGTGGGCGCAGATTTCGGCCCCAACTTGGCCCCCTTCGGGTCTCTCTCCACGATCCTGATCCTCAGCGCCCTCCGGCCCCGGGGCCAACTGGTGCCGTGGGGGCAGGTGTGGAGGCTCGGGCTGATCTTGGGTCCGCTGGCGCTGCTCCCGACCATCTGCCTGGTGGCGCTCGCCCGCTGATCGTGGCGGCCAGGCGAGATCGATTGTCGCTGGCCGTCGCTGGTGTCCTCGCTGCGCGGCGGGAGTGGCTCAGTGGTAGAGCGTCTCCTTGCCACGGTGGCCGCCGCGGGGCCGATGTGAGCTGTCACCTGAATCCTCCTTCTCCTGCGACGGCCCCATCCTTCGGTTGAAGCTCGAAGAGTGGGTTGAGTCGAGCTGCGGTGATGTAGTCCTCGAGCGTGTCATCGACGCGGACCCGCAACGTCCACAGGACCCCGATGGGCGGCCTAAATCTTGACCCGAGCAGCGCACGGAAGACGCGCGACCGCCGGAACGGCTGGAGTGCGCGCTGCAGCACATCTCCCGCTTCCTCGGGCGAGAGCTCGACGGCATGGATCGCTACCCGACGGCCTCCAGGATGGGTGACTATGGCCTCGGCGTCCACCCGAAGGTTGGCGACCCATCCGGTCTGGCCGTAGGAAGCCTGCACGATCCAGCGACCGTCGCGGTCGAGCATGCCAACCGGTACCGTTCGAAGCTTGCCGGACCGCCGACCGCGGGTCGTGAGGAGCACGTTTGGGGCACCCGTCGGTAGCCCGGCCGAGATCAGCCAACGGGCCAGCGGGTTGAGTAGGCGGAGCATTCGCCCGGCCACCCGATTGCGGACATCCAGCCGAGGGGAAGCGAGACGATCATTCATGAACAGAGCACGAACCGAACCACCCGGATGTGACGGCCAGGATCGCTCCGCGACCATGTCACACTCGATGGATTCGATCCGTGTTCCTATTATGACGACCCGGAGCAGGACGACGACGTGACCAGACGCGACTGGCTTGCTGCGGAGTTCGAGCGACACCGTCGGCACCTGCGCGCGGTCGGCTACCGCATGCTCGGATCGGTATCCGAGGCCGAGGACGCCGTGCAGGAGGCCTGGCTGCGGCTCGATCGAGGCGACCCGGGCGGGACTGATGACCTGCGGGGCTGGCTAACGGTGGTGGTAGGCCGGATCTGCCTGGATACCCTGCGCAGGCGGAAGGCACGCAGGGAGCAGCTCGCTGGTTCGTGGCTTCCGGAGCCGATCAGTTGCACCGCGGCCGACCACGACCCAGAGCGCGACATAGTTATGGCCGACTCGGTCGGGCTGGCCTTGCTGGTGGTCCTCGAGTCGCTGACCCCATCGGAGAGGCTCGCGTTCGTGCTTCACGATGTATTCGGCATTCCGTTCCTGGAGATCGCCCCGCTGGTGGAGCGCTCGCCGTTGGCGACCCGGCAACTCGCCAGCCGAGCCCGGCGACGGGTCAGAGCCGAGGCGCCGGACCCGGACGCCGATTTTGCAGTACAGCGAGGGGTAGTCGACGCCTTCCTGGCCGCCGCACGCAAGGGCGACTTCGAGGCTCTCCTTCAGGTGCTGGATCCGAACGCCGTCCTCTGCATCGACGGAGGCCCGAATGCACCGCGACCGCTCGCGCAACCACCAATCGTCGGTGCCGTGGCTGTGGCAAACGGCGTAAAGAATTTCCGGGATGCCGGGGCCAAGGTCGAGCCAGTGATTGTCAACGGCGCTCCGGGGCTGGTGGTTCGGTATCCGGCGCGATCACTCCTCGCCGCCTTCACGGTGGCCAATGGGCGGATCGTCGAAATCGACCTCATTGCCGACCCGGACAAGCTGCGGAGTCTGACGCTGGACTGACTGCGCTCCAGGACCGCTGACCTCTTCGTGGCGCGATCACGGTGCTCGCGAAGCAGCTGAAGGCCGGAGGGAGTGCTGCGAGCTGCGGTGGCTTTGAGACCCTTCGGCGATGGCCGTTGGCGAGTTGAACGCAGAGAGAGACGATCTCCTGCACCCGAGGGTCCACGCTGCCGTAGTAGATCGACCGCCGCTGGGGACGTCCCCTCACCAACCCGGACTTCACCAGTCTCCAATTAGCGGCCTACGCCTTGATGATCGGCGAGGCCCCAAGCCCGCCTCGAACCAAACCGGAAAAAGGGGGCCCGTCGGGTTACCAACGGATGAGGGTAGCCCGCAATTCCGTGATGCCTTGGGGCAGCGACCTACGCAACCGAGATAGCAACGGAGCACCCCAGCGATGGAGGCAGTTGGGGCGGCCGGTATCCTGCCTCGCCACCGCTCGGTCCGAGATGGACGGGCTGGGGCTTATCGCCTTCCCTATACTCTCCCGGTACGGTCCCGACATCCGCAAGGAATAGCCGTAAGAAGCGTGATCTCCCTAGTCGACACGAATCAGTGCTAAATCCCTGATCTCACGCGGAGTTCGGGGCCAGATCGCGGGAGTGGCTCAGTGGTAGAGCGTCTCCTTGCCAAGGAGAAGGTCGCGGGTTCGACCCCCGTCTCCCGCTCCACTGATCTCAGCTAGAGCTTATAAGTGGACAAACGGACCGCCGCTCCCACACGCACAACGTTGCACAGCCGCACCAGACGCCCTTCCCCAACCGACCGATACCAGGGGCGCTCTGGGCCGGTCTGCCCATGCGCGGAGCCGCCGGGGGTCGACCGGCGCGCGGGAGGATGAGGCGGCTATCATCCCGCTAGCGCTGGCTTGGGAGGAGGGTCGGACGTGCTGCTGGACGGCAGGACCGCGGTCGTGTACGGAGGGGGCGGCGCGCTCGGCGGCGCGGTCGCGGAGGCGTTCGCTGAGCAGGGGGCGCACGTCATCGTGGCGGGGCGCACGCCGTCGTCGCTCGAGCGGGTCGTCAAACCACTCACCGAGCGCGGTCTCAGCGCGCAGGTCGCCCGGGTCGACGCGCTCGTCGAGAGCGAGGTCGAGGCGCACCTCGACGGGGTCGTCTCCGAACTCGGAGGCATCGACATCTCGTTCAACGCGATCAGCGTTGCCTACATCCTCGGAGGACCGCTTCACGAGATCCCCGTGGACGACTTCGTCAGGGGTATCGCCGATGGGATGCGCACCAACTACCTCACCGCTGTCGGAGCTGCGCGACGGATGGCGGCGCGCCACACCGGCGTCGTCCTCGGGCTCACCGCCAGCTCCTGTCGCCGGCCGCTTGCCCACCAGGGCAGCTTCTCCGTCGCTGGGGCCGCCATCGAGGCGCTCTGCCGTCAGATCGCGACGGACTACGGTCCCGAGGGGGTGCGGGCGGTGTGCATCCGGTCAGCCGGGTCGCCTGACGCGCCCGGGGTCGATGCCGCCCTCACCGCGCTCGCCGAGGTCGAGGGCATCTCCCGCGACGCGTTCGAGGCGCGTATGGCCGAACGTACCATGCTCAAGCACATGCCGCGGCTGCGTGAGATCGCCAACCTCGCTGTGCTGGCTGCCTCCGACCTCGCGTCGTCGATGACTGGCGTCATCGCCAACGGCACCTGCGGCGAAGCGACCGACTGACCTCTCAACGGGTCGTTGGGTCGGTGACAGTGGGCTGGTTCGCGAGCATGAGTTTGCCGCGGTGCGTGAGCGACGCTCCGTACCGGCTAGCCGATTCAGCACCTCACCGAAGCCCGAATTGGAGTGCCTACGGCCCGGAGGCAAGCTGTAAGTAACGTATTGCCGCCTGCGGGGAGCAGATAAGTGGACAAAGTGGTGACCCCGCCGATCTCGGCCGCATAGCGCATAGCTTCAAATACTTGCCAAGGAGAAGGTAGCGGGTTCGACCCCGACTCCCGCTCCAGCGAGTCCCCTGCCGACCCCCGAGCGCCGATCTAGGCGGAGCCTGGGGTAGCGACAACTAGGGTCGCGTTCGTCGTCAGCTGGACTTTCCGGCGCCGTCTCCTTCGGCCTGCTGGCCTACCCCAGGTGGCACCCACGAGGAGTCGGCGCTGGAGCTGCCCGCCTGGTTCGCGTCTTGAGAGGGTACCGGTGTGCTGGCGGTCGAGGCGCCAGCGCCTCCCAGGCCGTGATCTTTGCCGTACTCGTTGGCCCGCGCCGCCGCGTTGGCGGCGGCCTCCTTGGCGGCCGCAATCTTGGCGTCAATCATCGGCGCCTTCTCGGCTGCCTTGGCTTGGAGATCGGCCGCCACCGCTTTGCTCTTGTCATCGATCGACTTGTACAAGTCCTTGAAACCCATCTCAGCCTCCTTAGGCAGCATCAAGTGGTGATCGAGACGGAGTCTATCGCGGACCTTCATTAAGTGGTGATTCCCAGAAGGGCAGACGGATCGGGTAGAGCGGGCCGGCCACTCGATGTCTTGCTGTCGGCGGTGTGCGGGTAATTGCCGCCGTCCGGGAAGACCTCTCATGGCTAGACTCCGATCGTTGGCGCAGCCGGAGCGATCACGGAGGGTAGTGATGGTATCCAGTGAGGGAAGCGGCACCCGAGAGGCCACTTGGAAGCAATACGGGCGGGCCCTGATTCACGCCATGGCGGAGGTCACCGGTGAGATCCCGGAGGAGTTCCACGACCTCCTCTTGGAGACGGCTGATTACTGGCTCTCTTTGGGGATGACGATCGGAACCCAGCAGCCGGAACAGGCGCTGAGGCTGCTTGACCTAATCGAGACCGACACTGCGGAGCAGAAGGAACTTGCCGCCGACGCCCAGGCCTTCTCCGCGGAGGCCCTGGCATGAGGAGGCGCAGCTTGGTCTCCCAGATGTACCGGGCGGCCAGGGTCACCAATGACCTCAGCACCCTGGCCTCCGGGAACCCCCACCGGATTGCCCGGCGAGCCCGGAACAAGATCGTGGGCCGGGCGTTGGGCCGGGCGGGCATCTGGCGGGCCCTCTGGCGCTGAGGCGCCGGGCCCAGCGGCTCATAAATGCTCCGGTAGAGGCCCCATTCGGAATCCGATATCCTGAGTGCCGGTCGAATTCGGCGGGTGGGCGAACGGCACGAGGACGTGAGCCATGACGGCACGGGTGACGTCGCCGGAGGTGATCCGCCGGATCAAGCTGACCATGGTCTGGGGCGTGGCCCTGCTTTGGTTGCTCGATGCCGCCCTTCAGGCGCAGCCAACGATGTTCACGGTCGACTTCGTCAGCAACATCATGAAGCCGTCGATCGCCATCTCCCCCTCAGCGCTGGGGGCGCTCTCGACCTGGACCCTGCAGTTCATCAGTCCCCACATCGCCGACTGGAACTGGCTGTTCGTCATCGTGCAGGCGGCGATCGCGGTGGGCCTGATTACTGGCCTGCTTCGGCACGACCACCGCCTGATTCGAGCTGGACTTCTGCTCTCGATTGCCTGGGGAATCGGGGTTTGGGTATTCGGGGAGGGAACCAGCGGAGTCTTCACCGGAAACGGGACACTGCTCACCGGAGCTCCGGGATCGGTCACGCTCTATGTCGCGATCGCTGTGCTCTACCTGCTCCCCGATCGTTGGTGGCAGCTCTCAGGCCGGTTCTGTCTACCTCGAGACCTGCTCGCATTGGTGTTCCTGTACGGCGCGGCGGCCCAGATCGCCACCCCTGGGTTTTGGGGCTCCAGGGGCACCGCCGTGTTGATCGAGGGGCAGGCGAGCATGGCACCCTCTTGGATGGTGGCCTCGATGACCCCACTGGTGACCTATACCCACGCCCATCCCGTCCTCTTCAATGCGGTCTTCGCCGCGTCGCTGTTGGCAGTGGCACTGCTTCTCTTCGGGCGGGCTCCCAAGGCTATTGGCTTCCTGCTTCTAGGGGCGGTGTTGGGGGTCATGTGGTATTGGGGCCAGGCGTTTGGTGGGATCTTCTCGGGCATGGGAACCGATCCTGGTAGTCCGCCTCTGCTGACGCTACTGGCAGTTCCTGCCGTGGTGACCTGGCACTTGCGGCGGCACCCCGTCTCCCTCGAAGCCATGCCCGGTGGTCCGGCAGCTCGGTTAGTGCGCAGTGAAGCAGCGGCAGCAGCGCAGAGCTCGGCGCTGGCCGACGGTCCCCGGGGATGAGTCCAGCTGGCCCGTTGGAGACGGGAGAGTTCTGAGAGTGGCCTTTAGCGTGGCAGCAGCGGCAGTCCGTCGGAGTCCAGCGCGGTCAGTCGGATGGGGGAGAAGCCGGTGACTCCCAGCCGGCCGCCGGCTCGCCGCAGAGTTGAATTGGCGGACGCGAGATTTTGGGCGGCCCATCCCGCCTGCCGGAGGTAGGCGGTGGCGGCACTTTGATCTCCTGGGCGGCGCAGTAACTCCTCCTCATTTCGCATGGCGGGAACTACGTCCTCCTCGGCCCACACCCCAAGGCAGCTGACCGCGTAGCCGAGGTGCAGCGCCGAAAGCGAAGTTGGCACCGCGTACAGAGTGAGATCGAAGATGGCATCGTCGGTGCCGGGTGAGCAGGCGCGGACGGTGGCCCGAGCCGCTCTCTCGGCCGGGATCGCAGAATCGGGCTGTTGTTCCGTCAGCCGCCAAGTCGAGATCGCGGTCGCCGCCCGGGAGTTGCAACCAGCCAGGTCGGCTCGGAGAGTTCGCACCATGGTTGTGAAATCGGATCGTTGCTGGGCAGCCCCGGCAGGTCGGCTGACCAGGATCGCCGCACCGACCGCCACCAAGGTGATCACGACCACCGCTACTGCCAGCCAGCGCCAGCGGCGCAGAGTGCGACCGAGCGGGGGAGACCCCGAGCCAGGCACTGGAGACGACAAGGACGGTTTCCGCTCTGTGCTCACCGTGCTCCTCCCACGAAGAGTCGGCAGCGGCGGGCAGGGCGAGGGGTCTGGAGATCGGGGAGGGCTGCCGCCGGCTCGTCTCGGCACACGCCGGACGGTGGCCGGTGGCTACTCCGCGAAGTCAGGGAGCGCTCGAACCGGTCCCCCCGACGCCGCGGCAGCCAGTTGGGGTCGAGGTGGGCCCGGCGACCCCTCGAAGTGTCGCAGCCGGGAGCTGTTCCATACCACGAACGCCGAGGAAAGGGCCATGGCTCCGCCGGCGATCAGGGGATCCAGCCGACCTAGGGCGGCGAGAGGAATGGCGATTACGTTGTATCCGAAGGCCCACATCAGATTGCCGCGGATGGTGCGGATGGTTCGGCGTGCCAGTCGGAGGGAATCCGGGACGACTCTGAGATCGTCGCGGACCAGGATCAGGTCGGCAGCGTTGATCGCGACATCCGTCCCCGAGCCGATCGCCAGCCCCAGATCGGCCTGAACCAGGGCTGGACCGTCGTTGACTCCATCGCCGACCATGGCCACCGAGTGGCCTCGCGCCTGCAACTCCCTGACGATCCTGACCTTCTCCGTCGGCAGGGCACCAGCGACCACATCGTGGATCCCGACCTCGGCGGCGACGGATCGAGCGGTCGCCTCGTTGTCCCCGGTCACCAAGATGCAGTGGAGTCCCAGCTGCTGCAACTCCCGGACCGCCGGAGCGGCCGACGGCTTGATCACGTCGGCGACCGCCAGCGCTCCCACGGTCTGACCATCCCGGGCCACCAGGACCGTGGTGTGGCTCATCACCTCCCAGCTGCGGCACTGGGCGGCGATCTCCTTCGGGATGCTGACCCCTTGCTCCTGGAGGAGCTTTTGCCTGCCCACCAGCAGCCAGCGGCCGTCCACCATTCCACTAGCTCCGAGCCCGGCCAGGCTCTGGAAGTCAGCTGGTTGCGGCAGCTCCGGGAATTCGGAGCGAGCGGCGGCCGTGAGGGCCGCCGCAACCGCGTGCTCGCTGGCCTGCTCCAGGGCTCCGACCTCGTGCAGCACGCTGGCGCGGTCGACCCCGGGAACCGTGATCAGCCCTGCCAACTCCATCTTGCCTTGGGTAACCGTGCCGGTCTTGTCCAGAACCACTGTGTCAACGGTTCTGGAAGTCTCGAGACCCTGGTGCCCCTTGAAGAAGATCCCCAGTTGGGCGCCCCGCCCGGAGGCGACCCGCAGGGCTGCCGGGGTTGCCAGACCCAGGGCGCAGGGGCAGGCGATGATCAGCACGGCTAAGGCGGCGCTGAAGGCGGACTCCAAGGATCCCGAGAGCAGCATCCAGACGATGAAGGTGAGGATCGCGCCGGCGATCACCGTCGGCACGAAAACAGCCGAGATCCGATCCGCCAGGCGCTGTACCGAGGCCTTCTGGAGCTGGGCCTGCTCGACCAGTTCGACCATGTGTGCCAGCTGGGTGTCTCCTCCAAGCTTGGTGGCCTTGACGATCAGCCGGCCGGTCACCACCACGGTCCCTCCTAGGACTCGGCGCCCCTCGAGGACGTCGATCGGAACCGACTCTCCAGTCATCGAACTGCAGTCGACCGCCGACTGGCCCAGCACTACCCGTCCGTCGGTGGCGATCGTCTCGCCCGGGCGGACGATGAACCGATCTCCCAGGCGGAGCTGGGCCACCGGAAGTCGCCGCTCGGAATCGTCGTCCTGGAGGATCGATACGTCCTTGGCCCCCACGGCAGCCAGCGCTCTGAGGGCATTGCCGGCCCGCCGGCGAGCTCGGGCCTCGAAGTAGCGCCCGGCGAGCAGGAAGGTGGTGACCCCAGCCGCGACATCCAGGTAGAGGGCTCCGCCCCCTTGATGGAGCAGGACGTAGAGCCCGGAGCGGCCCGGCTCACTGAAGTCCCTGAAGAACATCGCGTAGAGCGACCAGCTGGTGGCGGCGATGATTCCCATCGAGACCAGGGTGTCCATGGTCGAAGTTCCGTGCCGCGCGGCCCGGAGGGCGGCCCTGTGGAACGGCCAGGCTGCCCACAACACGACCGGAGCGCCCAGGGCGATGAACAACCACTGCCAGCCGGGAAAGCGCAGCCAGGGAAGCAGTGAGAAGGCTGTCGACCACTCGCCGAGCGGCATGAAGAGGAGAGCGGCCACCAGCAGTCGCCGTCCCAGGTACCGTACTCGCCGGTCATCTTCGGCCGCGTCGTCGTCGTCGCTGTGGCTGCTGCCAGCCAGCTCTGCCCCGTACCCCACCGCCTCCACTCGCTTGATCAGGAGAGGGATCGGTACCTCGGAGAAGAGAGAGACGGTCGCCCGCTCCGAGGCGTAGTTGACCTGGGCGCTCACGTGGTCGAGCTGGTTGAGGCTCCGCTCGATCTTGGCGGCGCAGGCGCCGCAACTCATCCCGCGGATCGTGAGTTGGAGCTGCCGAAATTGCGGGCCTGGCTCTTCACCGACCGGGGCCACCGCCACCGCCTCGCCTTGAGGGGGGGCCGCCTGGTCGGCGAGACCGGTTGCCGGATGAACTCCGGGGTTCTCGGAGATTTCCTTCATAGCCGACCTGCCAAGGCGCTCGGCACCCGGTCTGAGAGCTCAGCCGAACTGATCGACCAGCTGAGCACAGGGGCTCCGGTCGAGGTCCGGAGGCTAGACCCAGACCCGTTCTCTGCTGAGCGGATACCGGCGGTTCCGATCACGATGCGATCTACTCTAACGAGGGCAGAGTTGGCCGGTCGACTGTGGTGGCACCTCCTATGCCGTGGACTGGGCCCCCCCTTCCGACCGAATGCCCCGCTGGCGGCAGATTTCCGAGGACCCCAGCGCCGCTGGCCACCGAGCTCAGGTGAAAAGTTGGGGCCACTGGGTGACGGTGAGCATCAGCATCATCGAGAAAGCGATCGTGAAGTCGCCGTTGGTGCCTAGAGTCCTGAGCGACGGGCGGTCCCCGCGGCTCGCGGCGGGGGCCCCCGAGGCCCGGCGGGCCGCGCTCAGGGTGCTGCCGATGAAGCCTAGGTAGATGACCAAGCAGGCGATGGTTATCCCGGAGACGCTAGTCGCCGAAAACATGTAAGCCATCGACGCGTTGATGAAAAGATGCCAGCACTCACTGCTTCGATCGCAGGAATTCCAGCGAACAATCAGCCGGATCAGAAAAATTCCAGCAAACACTGCGAATGCGACAACATAGCCCAGCAGTGGACCGAGGTACGGAATGGTGCCGATCATCAGCAGTGCCATGCCGATCATGCCCACGGCGTGGACTGTGTGACCCAAAAGATCGGGGAGTGTGTGATAGCGGGCGATGTGTCCGCGCTGTAGATATCGCCAGATGAAGATGAACAGAACGTAGGAGGAAAGAATGACAACGATGATCAGAGCCAGCTCGATGACGGGAGGTCCCGACTGAGAATGTGATGGAGGAACTGACGATGCGCACCCCGGCATCACCATGCCAGGCATGCACTCGGCTTTCATCGATCACTTCTCCCCAATTGGCGCACGCTCCCTCGACGTCATCGCCAAGACGCGACCATCGGGGTAGAGCACCGAAGCGTCGCTTCCACGCAGCTCGGCGCTGAAATGATAGACGCCGGAAGTTCGGCCGTCGCTCCGATCGTCCCAATTGGAGCCCAGAGTATTATGGCTGGTGCCGACTGGGGCCACAGTCTAGGGACCGGGGACCGAAATGCCTGGGATGGGAAACTACGGTACAGAGACCATTGGGGGCTTCTACCCGTACCTCTTCATAGACCTGCTGATCATTCTGGGATTGGTCTGGGTTTGTTGGGGAGTGCAGGTCGGCTTCCGCTACCTGGACGAGCGCGAGGGTCGAGTCCTCGACAAGGCTTCCCAGGCGACTCCCAGCCCGATTCCTCTGATCCCGGCGCGACTCTTCCTCCGTCGGGCGATCGGGATCATCTGGATCGCCGATGGGCTGCTCCAGGCCCAACCGGCGATGCCCGGGGGATTCGCCAAGAACGTGGTGGCGCCGCTGGCCGCCGGTCAGCCGCACCTGCTGGCCAACCTACTGAACTGGGAAGTCTACTTCTGGCAGGCTCACCCCCTAGACCTGGCGGTTGCCACAGTGTTCATTCAAGTCGGCATTGGGGTGGCCATCCTGGCGGGCGGCGACTCTCCCCTGGGCAAGTTCGGACTGTGGGCCTCGATCGCCTGGGGGCTCTTCGTCTGGGTAGGAGGGGAGGGGCTCGGAGGCATTTTGATCTCCGGCACCACTGAGCTGATGGGAGCTCCAGGGGCGGTGCTGGTCTATGTCGCCGCGGCCGGCCTGCTGCTGGCGCCCCGGCGAATCTGGGAGAGCGGTCGAGCCTATCGGGGAATCCGCATCGGCGTCGGGGCTGTTCTTCTGCTTGGCGCACTCCTGCAGGCGATCCCCTGGGAGGGGTTCTGGACAGGGCACGGCCTCAGCGCGATGTTCTTGGCGATGGCGGGGGTCCCCCAACCAGGCTTCCTGTCCGGCCCGGTGCTGGCCGTCGCCCACCTGGCTCGATCCCAGCCGATCCTCCTGAATTCCGTCTTCATCGCCGTGATGTTGGCGCTCGGGTCTGGCCTTATCCTGGGGCGCGCGCCCAGGCGCTGGACCATCGCGACGCTGGTCTGGCTGGCGATCACCTGGTGGATCGGACAAGACTTTGGCGCCCTCGGCAGCAAGACGGCCACCGATCCCAATCTCTCTCCCTTGCTGGCGGTGATGCTGGTCTGCGCCTGGATCGGCACCCGGCCTCAGCCGGCGGTGAGTCGGGTTGAGAAGGTCTCGGGTCGGGTGATCGGCTTACGCCGGACGGCGGCTCTGGGCGGGCTGCTCGCCCTGGGGGTGGCGATGGTTCCGGTGCTGCTCGGGCTGCCGGTGGCGGCGGCCCAGTCGGCGACCATCGAGGCCCTGAACACGGGCGGGAGCCTGGACCCGGTTAGCAATCAGAGCCTCCCTGATCTGACGCTGGTCAATCAGAACGGCCGCACGGTTGACCTGCGCCAGTGGTCGAACAAAGTGGTGGTGCTGACCTTCCTGGATCCGCTGTGCTACTTCCAGTGTCCGATCGTCGCCGAGCAGGTCGCCCAGGCAGATCGGCAATTGGGCCCACTTGCCAAGCAGGTGGAGTTCGTCGCGGTAGTGGCGAACCCCATTTACCACAGTATTTCGGTGGTCCGGGACTTTGACTCGACCACGCTTGTGAATCGCTTGCCCAACTGGGAATACCTCACCGGCTCGCTCTCCCAGCTGGAGCGCGTCTGGTCCGATTTCTCGTTACCCATTGAGATCCCCCGCTTGGACATGGTGGAGCACCCCACGGTGCTCTATTTCGTCAAGCCTGGTGGGCAGGAGGTCAGCCTGGCTCAGGATGCGGCGCTCAGCCAGGCCAGCGTCATAACTTCATACGCGTCGCTGATAGACCAGCAGGTCAAGTCGATCATTAGTGGTCAGTGACCTCGGGCCCGGGCAAGCCATGGTGGCGGACATGGCGCGCCTGGATCCTTCCCGCTGTGCTGGGCCTGGGCTTGGTGATTCTCGGGATCAGCCTTCTCCCGGTGGCACCTGTGGCTCCCACCACGGCTACCCTACCCGACACCGCGGCGGGGAAGCTCGTCGAGAAGATCGAGACCATCGACTACCCAACTCCCCAGGTGGGCTGGGCCTTGGTCGCAGCTTCACCCTATTGGAAGCTGGTGAGAACCGTCGATGCCGGCGGGAAGTGGCAGGATGTCAACCCCGCCGGTGACGCGAGCCGCGGCGGCGTCGTCCTGACTGTGATGGGTCCTGAAGCGGCGGCGGTGGTTATTCTCCCCTTCGAATACATCCGCGACTCCGCGTTCGCCGTTACCACCGACGGTGGCGCCCGATGGAGTGCCGGCGTCCTTCCCAATGGGGCATCCTCCGGGCCGGACCCGATCTTCGCTCTCAGCGCTCAGCGGATCTTCGCTGTGCTTGGGAGCGGGACCGTTGTCGCCAGCACCGACGGGGGTGGCCAGTGGGCGACTGTGAATCTTCCGGCGCTGGCATCGGGTACATGCACGCCGACATCTATCTGGTTCACAGCGCCAGCCAGTGGGTGGGTTACTGGCAGCTGTACTGGGGTCGCTGCGCTATGGCACAGCAGCGATGCTGGTCAATCCTGGCAATCGGAGGTGCTGTCCAGTACCTACGGGAGTTCCACTCCTGTCTCGGTGGCCCCGCCACAGGCCACCCCTTCTGGCGGCGCGCTGACGACCACGGTGGCCACTGTCGGCAGCACCGAGTCGCTGCGGGTCTTTGATGACTCGTCGGGAAGCTGGCGGGCGGCGCCAGCTTTGTCCCTGCCTGCGGGCCGGGTGCTGGTATCGTTCGCCAACCCGTCCGATGGCTGGGTGGTGGTCGCGCCCCGGGCAACCGGTGCCCTCGCCCTCGCCTATTACACCTCGAGTGAGGGCAACTACTGGTCGGTGAGGACTACCCCAATTTCCGCTGGTCAGGTTACCGGCCTCGACCTAAGTTCTTCGGAAAACGTCGTGGCGCTGGCTCAGGCAGGTCGTGTCCACCTGCTCTGGACCAGCAGCAACGCCGGAGTCAAGTGGACCAGTTCCGAGTTGACGATCGTCAACGGACCGGCCCCGGTGGTCAACGGAATCACGCCCTGAGTTGGGCGGCAATCGCCAAGGCAACACCGGTTCCAGCCGCTGTTCAGGAATACAAGCCGGCGCGCCTTGCCCCGCTCACTCCTCCGCATCGTTGGTCTGGCTCGCCGGGCCGGCGGGCCTTGCTCCAACCAGTAGCCTGATCGGGCGATCCACCGCGACGTAGTCCCAGGCCCAGTTCATCAGGGTGACGACCCTGGCCCGGAAGGTCAGGATGTTGACCAGGTGCACCACCAGCCAGAGCACCCAGCCGATGAAGCCGCTGAACTGAAGCGGTCCGATCTGGGCGATCCCCGAGTTCCGCCCGACCGTGGCCATGATCCCTCGATCGTGGTATCGGAGATTGGCCACCGGCTGGCCCTTCGTCATGGCTTCGATGTTGCGGGCCGCCAGCCGGGCCTGCTGGATGGCCACCTGGGCGAGCATCGGAAGGTCGTCCAAGACGGCGAGGTCTCCGATCACCATCACCTCGGGATGTCCCGCCAATTGCAGTGTCGAGCTAACCGGAACTCGACCGGCCCGGTCCGGATCAACCCCGAGCTTCTTCCCCAGGGGAGCTCCGCAGACGCCGGCGGTCCACACCACCGAGGAGGTGGGGACGACCCGGCCATCGAGCAGGACCAACCGATCGCTCTCGATGCTCTGGACCGGGCTGTTCAGCAGCACCTGGACCCCCCTACGGATCAGAGATCGGGTGGCGGCCCGGCGAAGGCCCGGCTTGAAGGCTCCCAGCAATTCATCGGCGGCCTCGACCAGTAGCACCTGAGACGCCGAGATGTCGACGCCCCTGAAGTCCTTGGTGAGCACCAGGTGGATCAGCTCCAGCAGTGCGCCGGCGAACTCCACTCCGGTGGGGCCACCGCCGACCACCGCGAAGGTGATCAGCTGGGCCCGGCGCTCTGGGTTGGTCTCCCAGCTGGCCATCTCGAATCGTTGCAGGACCCAGTTGCGCAGGGTGAGGGCGTCAGGGAGCGTCTTCAACCCCAGGGAGTGCTGTTCTAGGGTGTGGTTACCGAAGTAGTTGCTGACACTGCCGGCGGCGATCACCAGATAGTCATATGGGATCCGGCCCTGGTCAGTCTCGATGAAGTGGTGATCAAGGTCCACATCCGAAACCTCCGCCACATGGAAGGTGCAGTTGCGAATCCGGCGCACCAACTTACGCACCGGCTGGGCAATCTCCGAAGGGTTCAGCAGCGAGGAGGCCACCTGGTAGAGGAGGGGGGTGAAGAGGTGGTAGTTGCGCTGGTCCAGCAGGGTCACGTCGACCCGGGCCCGCTTCAGGCTACGGGCTAGCGTGAGACCGGCGAAGCCTGCCCCAACGACGACCACGCGCGGTCGGCTAGCCGTGGTTGGCGCCTGGGTAATGAGGGCAGTCGCCGGTTCGCGATCCACTCTGGCCATCTCCTTGGAGTCAGTTAAGCAGCTTCGTATTGGAGTTTGACTCGGTCCACAGAAGTGGCCGGCCTGGTATCGGCGGATGTCCATCTCGCCCACTCGGCGAACCCGAAAAAGGAGTGTCCCCCCGGTCCGTTGACCGGGGGGACACCAGATGCTGTCAGCTTATCCGGATGGAGGGGATCAGCCTGCCGGGCCGGTGCCCAGGGTCACCGAGGCCGTGTGGCTGGTGTCACTGGAGTCGACCCAGGTCAATGAGATGGTCTGGCCGGGCTTGGCGCTTTCGATCACGGTTGAGAGTGAGGCCTCGGTGGTGATGGTGGTGCCGTTGGCTGCGGTGATGACGTCACCTGCCACCAGGCCGGCGGACGAGGCCGCCGTTTGGGCGATGACAGAGGTGATCAAGGCTCCCGAATCGACTGGAGGAGTGTACTGGCCGTAGCTTCCGCCGTAGCCGCCCGGCCCGCTGCTGCTCGCGCTGCTGGCGTTCTCGACGTCAACTCCGAGGAAGGCGGGAAGGCCCAGGTGGACGGTGGAGCTGCCTTGCCCCTGCTGGATCTCGCTGGCGATTGACAGGGCGGTGTTGATCGGAATCGAGAAGCCCACCGTCGAACACTCGCTCGAGGAGGAGCCGGTGTAGGCAGCCGTATTCATCCCGATCACCTGACCGGCTGAGTCGGCTAGCGGTCCTCCGGAGTTCCCCTCGCAGAGCGAGGCGTCACTCTGCAGGAGTCCGGTGAGATTCTCGCTGCTCTCATTGCCCTCGTCGCTGGCGGTGATAGATCGGTCGAGGTTGGTGATGGCCCCGCTGGTGACGGTTGGCTTGCCGGGCAGATCGAGCGCGTTGCCGATGGCGACTACGGGCAGGCCTACGGAGAGGTCCGACGAATTACCGACCGGGATCGTTTTCAACCCAGAGGCGTTCTCGAGTTGCAGCAAGGCGACATCCTGAGTGTCGTCGTAGCCGACCACCTTGGCGGTGTACTTGGTTCCGGCTCCGTCGACCTGGGCGGTGATGCTGGTGGCTCCGTTGATAACGTGATTGTTGGTCAACACCTCGCCGTTCGAGGTCAGGATCATGCCGGTGCCGGCCGAGGTGGCGTTCTGATCGCCGTCGACCGCGGTGATGTCTACCACCCCGGGCTCGACCTTGGCGGTTACCGCTGACACATTCAGGGTTCCGGTCTTGGCCGTCACCCCTGACGACGCCGCCGGCTTGGGGATTGGCTGGTTTGCCAGCGGGGCGTTGCCGGAGTTGCCGAGCCGGTAGCCGACAAAGCCCACGCCCACCAGGATTGCCAGCACAGCCACCCCGGCGCCCGCGCGCCTTCCCCAACTGGGACCTCCGGAGCCTGGCGTACCGAGGGCGTCGACGATCTGAGGCGGTCCCGATCCGCCTGGGGGAGGGGAGAAGGGCCCTGCGAACTCCGCGTTGGGACCCTGACTGGGCACCGGCCCCGACGACTCGGGCTGGGCCGGAGGTGTCCACGGGACTGAGCCGGGAGCAGCCTCGGGAGGCTGGGGGACCGGGTTTTCGGGTTGGGGATCGGAGTTGCTGTCCACTGGTCTGGCACCTATCTTGCGCGCGTCCCGGCTCAGGTCGAAGGCGGGAACTTCGCTTGGTTGCTCTGTGCTTAGGCTTTGACTTTGCTCCCTCCAGATTGGATTAGTGTGAGAGAAACCTGGGAAGACGTCGAGAATTCCAACTCGCACCCGGCTAGGCTGCTCGGCATTAGATTTGCTGGGTAGGCGGGCTTGGGGGTCCGTCCGGAAAGCAGCAGGGAGGTGCGCTCATGCCCGAGATCACTCTTTACGGGGCTCCCTGGTGCCCTGACTGCAAGCGGAGCAAGCTGTTCCTGGCCCAGCACCGGGTCGCCTTCAACTGGGTCGACATTGACCAGGACCAGGACGGGCTGCGCTACGTGGAGCGGCTGCAGCAGGGGGGGCGCACCATTCCCACGATCGTATTTGGGGAAGGGGACTTCCTGTTGGAGCCGACCGACGAGGCGCTGGCCAAAAAGCTCGACCTCTCCTTGCAGGCCGACCGCGACTTTTATGACGTAGCCATCGTCGGGGGCGGCCCCGCCGGGCTGGCCGCCGCCATCTATGCGGCCCGGGAGGGGATGGATGCGATCGTGATCGACCGGAGCGCCCTGGGCGGACAATCCGGGGTCACCGAGCGGATCGACAACTACCCGGGCTTCCCTGAGGGCATCGGCGGTGCCGAATTAGCGGATCGGTTCATCGCCCAGGCTCGCCGTTATCTGGTCGAGTTGCTCCCTGCGGTGTCGGTGGCCGAGATCGGCAGGGATGGGGAGGATGTGGTGGTTCGGTTGGGGACCGGGCAGGAGGTCGCCGCCCACGCGGCGATACTGGCCACCGGCTCCTCCTACCGCCGACTGGGGGTCCCCGGTGAGGATGAGCTGATCGGGGCCGGGGTCCACTTCTGCGCCACCTGCGACGGGCCCTTCTACAAAGGTGCGGAAGAACTGATGGTGATCGGCGGGGGTAACTCAGCCCTGGAGGAGGGGCTGTTCCTGACCCAATTCGCCAAGAGGATCCGGATCCTGCAGCGGGGGCCGGAGCTCACGGCTTCCCGACTGCTGCAGGACAAGGTGTTCAATCACCCCCAATTCACCGTCCACCCCAACGTCGAGGTGATGGAGCTGCAGGGTCAAGGTCGGCTGGAGGGAGTGGTGGGCAGGGATGTGGGGACGGGGGAGGAGTTCCGCTGGAATCCGGCGGCCGCCTTCATCTTCATCGGACTCGATCCCAACACCGAATTCGTCAAGGATAGGGTGGCCCTCGATGACCGCGGCTTCATCCAGGCCGACGCCATGTTCCGCACCTCGCTCGACGGGGTGTTCGCGGCCGGAGATGTCCGCGAAGGATCCACCAAGCAGCTGGGCTCAGCAGTGGGGGACGGGATCGCGGCGCTCCTGGCGGTGCGCCGGTACCTCCAAGAGCATCATCACCTAGCCGAGATCGTCTAAGCCGACCTTCGGGCACAGCAACTGACCGCGGTACTCCAGGCTCGGGGACTTGGACGATCAGCTCAGCGAAATCCGCAGCTGACAGCTCAACGCGCTGACCCAAGGTCAGCCTACCGCCAAACCCGCCGCCTACAGACTCTGGCGCTTGCGCTGGTGGTCGCGATGGAACCGTAGGAGTGCCAAGACGACCCAGATGATCAGAGCCAGCAGAACCAAGTGGAGTACCAGCCCGACCACGAACGGCAAGACGAAGAAGACCACGAAGAGGGCCAGCAGGACCACGAAGACTGCCATCAAGGGGTGACGTAGCAAGTGCATGACGGCCCCAACCTTACGCGAATCCGCGGAGGATTGTCAGCCTGCGCTCGCTCCAGATCCCCCGCGACGCCCGATTTCGACCCTTATCGCTGGCTGAGCCCACCGGTCTTCAGAGGCAGATTTAGCCCGCCAACTTCAGCCCAACGACTGGTCGGGGAGGTCGAGGCCCGGCACCTCCATCAACGACGCCGCCTGGTCCGACCTCCGCCGTCCTCGGCGAATGGCCATGAACCCCAGCCCGGCCGCCACCACGCAGCTGGCGCTGCCAGTCGCCAGACCAATCCGCGGTCCGGCGGCGCTGGTGATCCAGCCGATCAGGGGCCCCCCGATAGGAGTCGTGCCCTGGAAGGCGATTGCCCACAGCGCCATCACCCGCCCCCGCATCTGGGGTTCGGCGGAGAGCTGGAGAGTGGTGTTTCCCCGGGCGATGAACGAGATGCTGGCCCAACCAACCATGGCCAGAGCGATGTATTCCAGCGTCAAGGAGGGCGCCGCGGCGGCCAGCAGCAGCACCACCGCGAAGACGGCGGCTGCGATCGACACGGTCCGCAAGCCGGTGCGGCCGCGGGCCGCAGTGACCAACCCGCCCCCGATGGCCCCGATCCCCATGGAGGCAGTCATGAACCCGTAGGCCCTCGGGCCACCATGAAACGTGTGGCTGGCGACGACGGGCAGCACCACCTGGAACTCGTATGCCAGGGTTCCGACCACCGCCATCATCAATAGGGGTATGGCCAGGTTGGGGACCCCTGCCACGTAGCGGAGGCCTGCGCGCAGCTGCCCCCGGGCGCGCGCGGTGGGCAGGCTGGGGCGGAGCTGGGAGAGGTCCATGGTGACCAGGGAGGCCACCACGGCCACGAAGCTTCCCGCGTTGATGATGAAGCACCAACCGATCCCGACCGATGCGATCAGCAGTCCGGCCGCCGCTGGTCCGACCGCACGGGCCACGTTCACCAAAACCGAGTTGAGGCTGACCGCGTTGCGCAGATCCTTGCTGCCGACCATCTCCATCATGAAGGCTTGGCGGCTGGGGTTCTCGAAGGTGTTGTTCAGTCCCAGCAGGGCTGCCAGGATGAAGATCTCCCAGATCTGAATCAATCCGGTGAGGGTGAGGATGCCAAGGACCAGGGCCTGGATCCCCATCATTGATTGCAGAATCACCATCAGCCGTCGCTTGTCCACCCGGTCGGCGATCACTCCGCCGTAGGCCCCGAGCACCAGAACTGGCAGGGTCTGGGTGGCGACCACCAATCCCAGCACCACGGCGGAGTGGGTGATGGTCAGCACCAGCCACGACTGGGCCGTGGTCTGCATCCAAGTGCCGATCATCGAGACCGACTGACCCGACGCGTAGCGCCGGTAGTTGGGGATCGAGAGGGCCGCGAAGGTTACCCGCGTCGCCCGTAGGACTGAGCTCAACGGCTCACGGATCGGGGACCAGCAGAGAGTCGGACAGGGCCTCCAGTGCGGGGATCGCCTGCGTCAGGAGCTGGCGCTGGGCCGCGGGTAGCTCCTGAAAGCGCTTACTCAAGACATCATTTCTCTCGGCCTGGATTCGTCGCTGGAGCCGGCGGCCCCTCTCCGTGGCCAGGAGCAGAGCGGCCCGACCGTCGAGCGGATCTGCCTTGCGGGTGACCAGGTCGGCTCCGGTCAGCTTGGCCACCATCCGGGAGAGCATGGTCGGGTTGATTCCCTCTCGTTGGGAGAGCTGGGCGAGGCCTAAGGGCCCGTGGTGGACCACGGAGGCCAGGACCGAGAGCTGGGTGGGGGTCAGGCCGGCGCCAGCCTGGGTCTGACGGAGGCGGCGAGAGAGCCTGCCGATCAGAATCCGGAGAAGGGCGCCCGGCTGGCTCTCGGGTGGTTCAGTCGGGGTTGGCATTGATCTTCCAATAGTTGCTTGCTGGCAAGCATTATATCTCGCTCAGCCAGCGGGCTCCATCGAGCGCCGGACACTGTGGTCGGCGCCGCCCAGACGAGACCCCGAAACGATGGTGGCCGGGCGGCTGCCCAACGCCAGTCTTGACTGGATCGCTTTTCGTGGATGTGTGACATTCTGTTAGCTGGCGCGTTGTCCTAATCACCAAAGATGAGCTTCCAGCCGACCCGTGATGAAGGCGTGGAGACGGGACCCTCTCAAGTCGCCGCCTCGGTCCGCCTCGGACCTGGAGGGGGCACCCATGCGCCATTTGACCTCCCTCCCGAGCAGGCCATGGCCTTGGCCGAGATCTCTACCGATGGCATCCTGGACACTCAGTTCGCGCACCGCCTGGGGATGTCCTCAGCCGAGGCGGCCAGGATCAAGGGGACCCTGATGCGCCGACGGCTGGTGCACCGAACCCCACCTGGGCGGGCGAGAACCAGCTCCCGATTGGCCTTGACCGAGCGCGGGGAGCAGGGCCTCCGATGGCTGGAGCAGCTTCAGACCTCCCTTCCGACCACCCTTTTCGACCGAGTCGAGCCGCTGGTCGGTCCGTTCAAGTTGGTCGATGGGGTTTCTCCGCCGGAGGAGACGGCAGCTGCCAAGACCAGTTTCTTCGCGAGACTGCACAAGCTCCACTCGGAGACCCGCCCGCGGGAACCATCGGCCGACTTCGGGACGTCACCGGCGGAGATATTCCCGCGGGTGTTTTTCAACGTGACCCTCGGAACTGGATTGTTCGGCACCGCGGTGCTGGTCGGAATCCTTCAGCAGACGGAAAGAGCGGCGCTGGTAGCCCTGGGGGTGGGTTGCCTGCTGGCGCTGATCTTCTTTTTGCGCGCGGGCGCCGTCTTGTTCCGCCATGCCCGAGCTCGGGCGTGGTTCGCCCGCAGGTTGCGGCGCTTGAGAGGGGAGCACCGGCCGACTTGGCCGCGACACCGCCCGCCCTCTGGGCGGGCGGTGGACTGAACTTCGGGGATCCAGTTCGGGCCTAACCACGGCGGAGCCGCCACGCTGAAAGTCGACAGGGTGAGTGGAATTTGGCATGATAGCCAGAGCATGAGTCGGGTCAGTCAGGTTTTCAGCTTTCCGAACCCGGTGAACGAGGTGGCGGCTCGGACGGTGGCCGGGTGCGTCGCCTTGATCGGCCTGGTGGCGATTTCCGCCCACCTGCCTTGGCTGAGCGCGGTTCTGGCGGCTGGCTTCCTGGCCCGGGTAGCCAGCGGACCAACACTTAGCCCACTCGGGCAGGTGGCCACCCGGGTGATCGCTCCGCGACTCGCTCATCCCAAGCTGGTGGCAGGGCCACCGAAGCGCTTCGCCCAGGGGATCGGAGCCGTCCTGACCGTCGCCGCCACCATCACCTACTTCGGGCTGGGGCTGACCACGGTTACCTACCTGTTGCTGGCCGCTCTGGTGTTGGCTGCGACTCTGGAGTCCGTGTTCGCGCTCTGTCTCGGCTGCCAGATATTCGCGGTGCTGATGCGGCTGGGGGTGATCCCCTCTGACGTCTGTGTCGCCTGCGCCGACATCTGGAGCCCCGCCGCCAGGGCGTTGCGGGCGGAGTCGGCCGCCGTCCCCGAACCGGTCAGTCAGTAGCTCCCGACACCGACGTCGTCGAGCGCTTCGGTCTGGAGCCGCACCTCTGCCGCTAGGTCGCGCGGGGATGTCGACCGACTGGGCCATGGCTGGTACGGTGGCCGGGGGATCTCTCGATCCGCTAGCGAGCACCAGTAGCCTTGCGCGGGACCAGCTGCGCTCAGTAGCGTCCTCGAGGTGCGCCTTCTCCCCATCTTCGACATTCGCATCCGGACTGAGAGACTGGAGTTGCGGCTGCCTGACCTGGAACTGCTGGAGGAGCTGGCTACACTCGCCGCAAAAGGGATTCACCCACCAGAGGCCATGCCCTTCGGAGCGCCGTGGACGGACCTGCCCTCGCCCGAGCTGGAGCGAAGCACCATCCGCTGGAACCTGCTCCAGATGGGCGGCTGGCGGCCCGAGGCCTGGAGTTTCAACCCGGTGGTGCTGATGGCGGGCAAGGTGGTCGGCACGCAGGGGATCTCGGCCGACCGCTTCGCCGTCACCCGCACGGTCAAGACGGGGTCTTGGTTGGGGCGCGACCATCAGGGCCACGGGCTAGGTCGAGAGATGAGGGCGGCGATCCTCCACTTCGGCTTCGTGTGTCTGGGAGCGAAGACTGCCGAGAGCACCGCCTTTCGGGACAACCTGGCATCGCTGGCCGTTTCCCGCTCTCTCGGCTACCTGGGGAATGGCGAATTTGTGGTCGAGCGACGGGGCCTGCCGGCGGTGGAGGTTGGCCTCCGGCTCACCCGGGAGCGGTGGGAGCTGACCGAGCGGCCAGCGGTGCAGGTCCAAGGGGTTGAGAGTTGTCTCGACTTCTTTGGGCTCTAGTCAGATGACGGGCGGCCACCGGGGCGGTGGCGCCAAGCTGCTGTTGCTCAGTGGGGAGCAGGTCGCGTCGGTCCTCTGCGGCCCGGAACTGCTGGAACCGATCTCCCGCGCTCTGGTCAGCTACAGCGCCGGGGCGGCTGCCTCGCCTCCCCGCGCCGGAGCCCAGACGCCTCGAGGGTGGCTGGGGGCGATGCCGGCCTATCTTCCCGAACTCACCCTGTCGGCCAAGCTGGTCACGGTGTTTCCAGGCAACACCGTGACCGGGAGACCCTCCCACCAGGGGATCGTCGCCCTCTTCGACGCGGAGGACGGGCGGCCACTTTGCGTGATGGACGCCCGCCACATCACCGCGCTGAGGACCGCGGCGGTATCAGCCCTCTCGGTCAGAGAGCTGGCTCGCCCGGGAGCCCGGGTGCTGGCCGTGCTCGGTTCAGGGGAGCAGGCCAGATCGCACCTGAAGCTGGTACCCACCGTGCGTCAGTTCTCCGAAGTGCGGCTTTCGGCACGAAGTCGGGAACGTGGCCAAGCGCTGGCCGCGGAGTTCTCCGACTGCCAATTTCTCTCATCGTTCGAGGAGGCGGTGAGGGGGGCGGACGTGGTGATCTGCTGCACCGACTCACCTGAGCCGGTGGTGCGGCTCTCCTGGCTCAGCCGGGGGGCGCACCTAGTCTCCGTCGGGATGGGGCCTGAGGTGGACGAGTACACCCTGCGGGAAGCCCGCCTCTTCGTTGAGTGGCGGGGCGCGGTGAGCACCCCACCTCCGGCGGGAGCCACCGAACTGCAGGGGCTCAACCCCGAGGCGGTCACTGAACTCGGTGAGGTTCTGGCTGGGAGTCAACCGGGGAGGTTGTCTGCCGAGGAGGTCACCGTTTTCAAGTCAACCGGACTGGGAGTGGAGGACGCCGCGGTAGCCAGGGCGGTCTACGATGCCGCACTGAATGGGAAACTGGGTGCGGCGGTGGAGTGGTGAGCTCGCTCGAGGAAGGCCAGCTGCTGCGGCCCGGCTCATTCGGGCTTGGAGTCCTCCTCGTCCTGGAGTCGTGCCCGCAGGAACCTTTCGGTGTCCTCCAAGAGGTCGGAGAAAATCCGTCGAAGGACAGGGTCAAGGTCTTGGCGGGCTAAGTTCTTTCGGCAAACGCGGGTGAGCTGAACGCTCGGGGAGAGGGAGGGTGGCAGCCAGCTACCCAGCTGAACGGTGAACTCGGCTCCCCGGTTGGCGAGCAACTGGTCGAAAAATTTAGGTAGCCCGGGCAGGTACGGCGTAAGCAGCTCCTCCTGCCTGAGACCTCCCAGCCGGGCGCTAATCAGGCGGGCCTCCTCGAGGGAGACATCCGGATCGGCGATCCGCGCCCAGGCCTCCTTCTTGGCGGCGGCCGTGGGTCGGCTGGCCCGAACTGCCGCTGCGCGCACCAGTCCTGTGGAGCTGGGATCGGCCGCCATGGCCGCGTCGATCTCCGGCTGGTCAGCAGCCCCGCGGGCGGCCAGGGAACCCACCAATGACCAGCGCAGCTCGGCGTCCAATGAGACCCCGTTCGGGAGGTCGCGGTCGTCAAGGAACGCCCGACAGCGGTCCACCTGCTCGGCGGTGGTGGCCAGTCCGATGAAGGCCCGAAGCCATACCGCCTGCTGGTCACCGTGGGGCTCGGACCGAGTCATCGCCTCCCAGGCCGCCTGGGCCATCTGCTCCTCTAGGTTCCGCCCCCGGCGGGGCGCGCCGTAGCGCCTGGTGGCCGCCCGAAAGTTGCCCAGTACCACAGCCACCAAGGTGGTGTCGGACTCGGCGGCTAGGTGGGCCGTGACCATCTGGGCGTAGCGGTGGGCGGGCAGCTCCAGGTCTCGGACGGTGTCCCAGTTGCGATCCCATAGGAGCGCTCGGGCCAGTGAGTCACTGATCGAGCTGAGATGGCGCTCAGCGGTCGCGAGAGAGAGTGGGTCCAGTCGAATCTTGGCGTAACTGAGGTCGCCGTCGTTGGGCAATAGCAGTGCCGGCCGCCGGGTACCCACCAGCTCGTCCGCCTCGGTCCGCGGTCCCTCCACGTCCAGTTCGACGACTCCAACCCGTTCCAGCTGGTCACCGACCCAGTCGAAGCGACCCAGCCGGATTCGGTGGGGCCGCAGGGTCGGTTGGCTTGCGCTCGCGGTCTGAAGCACTGCTGCCTGCGAGATCACCCCGCCCGCCTCCGACCCCGAACTCTCGATCTCACAGCGCAGGAGGTTGATCCCCGGCGTCTCCAGCCAGGCCCGGGCCCAACCTTGGACATCGCGTCCTGAGGACGTGTGGAGTGCCTCCACCAGATTCCCGAACTCCGCGTTCGCCTCACGGTGATCGGTGAGGTGGGAGTGAAGCGCGTCGAAGAAGTTCTCCTCTCCCACATACGCCACTAGCTGGCGCAGGGTGGCCGCCCCCTTCTCGTAAGTGATCTGGTCGAAATTGGCGCGCACCGACTCCACATCGGGGACCGCGGTCACCACCGGGTGAGAGGTCTGAAGTTGGTCCTGCTCACTGGCCAGCTGTTTGTTCACGGTGGCGAAGGCCACCCAGGCATCGTCAAACTCGGTCGCCCGATCGACGGCGAAGACCGACATCAGGGTGGCGAAGCTCTCGTTGAGCCAGAGATCGTCCCACCAGCGCATGGTCACCAGGTTCCCGAACCACATGTGGGCCATCTCATGCATGATCAAGTCGGCCCGGATCGAGCGCTGCCGGGTAGTCACCTGACCCCGCCAGAGGATGTCGTCGGCGATGGTCACACAGCCGGGTGACTCCATCGCCCCGTTCACCTTCTCCGGGCAGAAGACCTGATCGTACTTGGCGAAGGGATAGGGGATGCGAAAGACCTTCTCGTAGTAGTCCAGACCCTGCGAGGTGATCCGGAACAGCTCCTCGGCGTCCAGGTAGGGCGCTAGCGACCTGGCGCAGTAGAGGCCGAGCGGAGTCGAACCGCGTTTGCCCTCGACCCGGTGAAAGGGGCCCGCAGCCAGCCCGATCACATAGGGCGACAGCGGCATGGTGGGAGGAAAGCTCCACCACCGGCAGCGATCAAGTGGATCGAGCTCCTCCGGCTGGCCCGGGTCGGTGGAGACCACCACCCAGTCCTCGGGCACCCGGACCCGGAAGCGGAACGAACCCTTGAGGTCGGGCTGGTCGAAGCAGGGGAAGCTCCGGTGGGCTTCGTAGGGCTCGAAGTCGCTGTATATGTAGACACAGCCGTCAACCGGGTCGATGCTTCGATGAAGGCCCAACCCAGTCTGGTCAAAGAGTGCCTCACCTCGGACCATAGCGGCGTTGCGCTTCTCGAGCGGGGGAAGGGCTATTCGGTGCCCGTCGTACGCGGATTCGGGCAGGACGTTGCCGTTCCAAGCCATCTGGGTGACCCGGGCCACCTCCGTTTCCAGGAATGTGAGCGCTCCTGGCTGCTGGGCTGAGAATTCGAGCCGGGCCTCGAATCCGAAGTGGTCCTCGCCCCTGGTCAGATCCAACTCGATGAAGTAGGCGATCGTCCCAATCAGCTGGGCCCGCTCCCAGGCCTCGGACTGGGTCAGGGAGGTGGGCCGGCTGGGCATCCGGCGAAGTTTAGCGGGGTCGATCCTCCGGCTCAGAGGTCGGCCAATTCATAAGTCACGTCGGCAACTGCGAAGTCGGAACGGCCGAGCAGGGCGGCCTTGATGTGGAAGGCCCGATGGTTGTGGAGGATCTGATTCCACCAGTGCCGGGTTACCAGTTCCGGGAGTACCACGGTGCAGAGGGCGTCACGATTCTTCTCGCGATAGGCGGCCAGGTAGCGAAGTACCGGTTGCACCACGGTTCGGTAGGGCGAAACCAGGATCTCCAGCTGGGGGCGGGGGCGCTCGGGGTCCCATCCCAGCTGGTTCTCCACCCAGCTTTCCCAGCTGGCGGCCAGCTCGCGCGCCTCCTCATCCGGCAGCACCCCGAGCTCGTCCTGCTTGATCTCGCCCCGGGCCCGCTCAGCCTTGGGGGCGACATCGCCAGGCTGTCCGGTCGCGATATGGAGCGCGATCACCTCATCGGCGATCGCCTGGGCATAGTGGAGGGCCCGCAAGGCGAGCACGTCGAGCCCGGAGACAGGGACGATCGCCACCCGGCGCCTGGTGCCGGTGATCTCCGGGCTTAGCGACTCACCCCGCCACTCGGCGGGATAGCTCACCGCCACCACCCCCTCTCGCCGCAAGAGCGCCAGCTTGAGCCGAAGCGCCCTGGGACGCCGGAGCAGCCCCAGCAAGCCAGAACTGGTGACGGAGTCGGGGACCATAACCGTGACCAGGCCGGGGCGAGATTCGCGCGATAGCCGGTCGATCAGCTGCAGCAATGGCTTCAAGCGCTGACCGCTGGAGGAGGTCTCCACCTGGACCCGAACCCGGCGATGGGTGCCGGCCACCGCCTCCTGAATCCGATCCGCCAGCGCCGGGTCGCCGCCCAGGTTGATGGCAACCACGTCCCGTCCCAGGGTTGCCGAGTATTCGAGGGCGCGACGGGTGGGTGGGTCGAGGGCCCAGATCGGAACAACCGTCCGATATGGATCCAGTGGCTGGTCCCCGACGGCGGCCACCCGGACCCGACGCCGGATCTCGACGTAGTGGCGGCCCACGAACCAGAAGAGGAGCACCAGCAGGGGCACGATGATCAGCACCACCCAGGCACCCAGCCGGAACTTGACCACCATCACGATGATGTCGACCACCAGGGTGACGAAGGCGCCCAGGCCGTTGACGAAGACGTTGCGTCGCCAGTGACCGCTGCGATGGCGCAGCTGGTAACGAACCAGGGCAGCCTGAGCCAGCGTGAAGGCGGTGAAGACGCCGATGGCGTAGAGGTTGATCAGATGGTCGGTGTTGGCGTCGAAGGTCACCACCACCAGCACCGCCACCGCGGTCAGGAAGAGGATGGCGGCGGAGTAGACGAGCCGGTCGCCGAAGGCCCCGAAACGGTGGGGCAGACGGTCGTCGCGGGCCAGGAAGGCGCAGAGCCGGGGGAAGCCGTTAAAGCTGGCGTTGGCCGCCAGGATCAGCACCATGGTGGTCGAGAACTGAATCACGTAGAAGAAGAAATGGCCGGGACCCCGGAAGGTGTCGGAGGCGATCTGGGCCAGCACGGTGGGGCTTCCCGACGGCTTGGGCTCCACCCCGAAGATCACATCCAGCAAGGTCACCCCGATGAAGAGCAGGACCAACAGGGCGCCCAGGAGCACCAGAGTCTTGGCGGCGTTGTCACCGGGAGGGTCGCGGAAGCTGCGCACGCTGTCGGACACCGCTTCGATCCCGGTCATCGAGGAGCAGCCCGAGGCGAAGGCCGTCAGCACCAGGAAGGGGGTCAGCGCCTCGGTCGGATTGATGATCGGGGGGTAGACCCCTATCGCATGGTGGGCGCCGCCGGTCAGACCGGTGAACAATCCGACCCCGATCAACACCAGCATCGCGCCGACGAAGAAGTAGGTCGGGAGTGAGAAGAAGGCGCCCGCTTCCCGCACCCCGCGAAGATTGCCGGCGCACAGCACCAGGATCAGCAGCACGGCCAGGGGGAGTCGCAGTGGGATCAGGGCGGGAAAGGCGGAGGCCAGGGCATCCGACCCGGACGAAACGCTGACCGAGACGGTGAGTACGTAGTCGATCAGCAGGGCGGCGGCCGCCACCATGGCCGGCCACTGTCCCAGATAGTCGCGGGCGACCGCGTAGGACCCGCCGTCGGCCTGGCGGGTGATCACCACCTGGCGGTAGGAGATCACTACCAAAATCATCAGTACCGCGATGGCGATGGCGATCGGTAGCTCGAAGACCAGTGCCCCTACCCCGGCCGCCACCAGGACGGTGAGACCGGCTTCCGGGCCGTAAGCCACCGAGGAGAGAGCGTCCGAGGCGAGGGTGGGGAGGGCTTTGAAGATCGGCAGCCGCTCCCCCTCCATCGCCGAGGTGGGGAGTCGCGGCCCCAGCACCACGCGCTTCAGCAGGTACTGAAATTTGGCCAATCCTGCCTGCGGGACATCGGCTTGCCGGGTGGCCACGAGCATGCCCGCGCGACTGCGCCGGAACTCGTCCATGCGCTCGACGGCGATATACCGGTTGCCGGGCAGCTGACCCTGGCGCGCGATGCGCTGCTCCAGGTCGCTGCGGGGACGTGGCTGACCGGCGGGCCGCTCGGTGCCGGAGTCGCCCGGCTTCGGTTCAGGTCCCTGGTCGCTCACGTCTGGCGCAGCTCTCTCCCCCGGACTTGACCAGCCGGCCGGCTCCAGCTAAACGGCGACGGCATCTGGATTCCTCGCCTCAAGACGCGCAGATTGCGGGACCGGGATGGTGCTGAACGGGGCGCCCTCCGAGCCAGGTATCTCGCCCGGGAGCATAACGGCCCGCTAACCTGGACAATCTCAGATGGAGTCTGACGCACTTCCCTTCGAACGGGCCCGGGACCGAGTCAAGCTGGGGTTGACCCTGGGCTACTGGGGCGCCGGACCTCCCGCTGATGTCCAGCAGCTGGTCGCCGAGGCGGAGAGGCTCGGCTTCGACTCGGTCTGGACCTCCGAGGCCTACGGCTCTGATGCCTTGACCCCGCTGGCTTGGTGGGGCAGGGGAACAGCGACGCTGCGTCTGGGCACGGCGGTGGCCCAGATCCATGGCCGCACCCCGGCCGCCACCGCGATGGCTGCCGCTACCCTGGACCACCTCAGCGGCGGTCGCTTCATCCTCGGGTTGGGCGCCTCTGGACCCCAAGTGGTCGAGGGCTGGCACGGGGCCAGCTTTCAGGAGCAGCTCCAAACCACCAGGGAGTACTTTGCGATCGTCCGTCAAATCCTCCGGCGCGAGGGACCGCTGGAGTTCTCGGGCAGCCGGTTTCAGCTGCCGCGTCGGGGAGGCCGGGGCAAGCCTCTGACCCTTACCGTCCACCCCCGCCGACCCACCCTGCCCATCTGGCTCGCTGCCCAGGGGCCCAGAAACACGGCGCTGGCGGCTGAGATCGCGGACGGCTGGCTGGCTGGCTTTTACGCGCCTCGGGCCTCCGGCTGGCAGCGACAGGCCCTGGCCGATGGTTTTAGGAGGCGAGCAAAATCGCTCGACCCCACCGGCTTTGAGGTGGCTGCCAGCCTCTTTCTGGCGATCGATGACGATCTTGAGGTTGCCGCCGATCGATTCCGGCCCCTGTTGGCCCTTTATATCGGGGGAATGGGCTCGGGGCGGCAGAACTTCTACTTCGATCTCTTCGCCAGGATCGGGCTGGAGGAGGACGCGACCCGAGTTCGGGAGCTCTTCCTCAAGGGCGAGCGAGAGGCGGCCATCCGGGCCGTCTCGACGCGCTTGGTGGAGGAGGTGGCACTGGTGGGTCCCCTGGCCAAGGTCCGCGAGGAGGCAGCGCTCTGGAGGTCGTCGCTCCCGACGTTGCTCTTGGTGGGCGGACCCCCTCCCCAGCTACGGGCAGCGGCTGAGCTGTTCGCCTAAGCGCGGCTCCCCTTGGGTTGGCTCAGCCGACGCCCGGCACCGGGTCAATCGGGGGCAGCAACCACTGGGCCAGGTAGGGGAGCTCGCGGTGCCGGCTGTCGTGGTCCAGGCCGTAGCCGACCACGAATCCTGGGCCCACCAGTGTGAAGCCGAGATAGCGGGGGTGGACCGGCATCACCCGGGCGGCCGGGCGGTCCAGGAGGGCGCAGATCTCGAGGGTTCGGTCGGGAGCCGCCAGAGTCTGCACCATGGCCTGGATTGTCCGGCCGGCGTCCACTATGTCGTCGACGATGATCACCGGGCCCGTCTCGGGCAGGTTGACCCGTCCCAGAGCGCTCACCACCGGCTCGGAGACTGCTCGCTCACCTCGGTAGCTGGTCGACTGGAAAAACTCCATACCCAGTACGTCGACCTCGTATTCCCAGAGCTGGCGGATCAAGTCGACCGCGAAGACGAACCCGCCGCGCATCACCACCACCAGCGCCACCGGGGTCCCGTGGTGCACTGTGGCGATCTCCTCAGCGATGGCCCTAACCCGGTCCTGAATCTCTTCTGGGGTGGCGATCTGGCGCATGTTGAGGGCGGCCGGATCCCGGCGATCGGTCCAGAAGGCGGGCTGAAAGGCCGGCCCGGTGGCGGGCACCTGGAGAGTGGGGGCGGTCATCTGCCCCGGCACCGTCGACAACTCCGCATCTGTGCTCAAGTGGGACTCCGTCTCGGCGCGTCGCCGCCATCCCGGCCGGCGGGCGCAGCCGCCGGTCCACCCAGTATCCCCGATCCGGTCGGGTAGGCAGCCCTCCGTCTCGCCCCAGCACCCTGGCCGCCGGCTTCCACCGACCGCTGGCTCAGGTGCGGGCGGGCCCTGCCCGCTGAGGTTGGGTGAGACAACCAGCCCTCCCCGAGCCAGGGTGCAGCTCCACCGACCGCCTTCAGGGTTGGAGCCAAGCTGCCTATTCGAGCCAGGCGAGGATGCCCGGAAGGTCTGAACGCGGCTCGCTGCCGCGGTTAGAAAGCCCCCGGTCGCACTGGTTGCCCAACACCTGACGCCGCCACTCTTCAGTCAGGCGCATTCCCCGCCCCTGCTTTCGGAGCACCTCGGCACGGCAGCCGAGGGCTACCTCAGCCGCCCGGAGCGCGCCGAGGCCGTCCCACCCGGGCTGCCAGCTCGCGGAATACATCGTCGGATCTGAGTCCCGCGGAGACCAGCAGCAGCAGGGTGTGGAACCAGAGATCCGCGACCTCGGCGACCAGCTGCGATGAGTCGCCCTGGTGGGCGGCCAAGATGACCTCGGTCGCCTCCTCGCCGACCTTGCGACAGATCGCCGGAGTGCCAGCCCGAAGAAGCTCGGCCGTGTAGGAACCCTCGGGAGCCCCCTGGCGTCGGCTGGCCAACGTCGCCTGGAGATGGTCGGTCACGGTGGCGGGCTCGGCGAAACAGGAGCGCCGCCCGAGGTGACAGGTGGGGCCCTGGGGACGCACCGAGAGCAGGACGGCGTCGTCGTCGCAGTCCATCTGGAGACGCTCGACCAGTAGCACCGCGCCCGAGGTCTCGCCCTTCTTCCAGAGCCGCTGCCGGCTCCGGCTCCAGAAATGCGCCTCTCCGGTTGCAACGGTGCGCTCCAACGCCTCACGGTCCATGCAGGCGACCATCAGTACTGTTCCGGTCGACCAGTCCTGGGCGACTGCCACCACCAGGCCCCGGTCATCGAATCGAACCTGGGCGGGAACCGCGAGGCTCACCGGCGGACCGGCACCCCGGCCGCCGCCAACTCGCCCTTGAGGGCATCCACCGTCCATTGCCCGCTGTGGAAGATAGACGCCGCTAGGGCGGCGTCGGCGTGTCCGTCGATCAGGACCGCGGCAATGTCCTGCGGGCTGCCCGCCCCTCCCGACGCGATCACCGGGATGCCGACGGTGTCGGCGATGGCCGAGGTCAGGGCCAGGTCATATCCGGTCCTCGTCCCATCGGCGTCCACGCTGGTCACCAGCAGCTCGCCGGCACCGAGCCGGAATAGCTCTCCGGCCCAGGCGATGGCGTCGATCCCGGTGGCTGTCCTGGCTCCGTGGGTGAGTACTTCCCAGCCATCCGGGCGGCGCTGAGCGTCGATCGCCACCACCACGCACTGGGATCCGAACGTGCTGGCCGCAGCGCTAACCAGATGCGGGTCGGCAACCGCCGCAGTCTGGATGGAGACCTTGTCGGCCCCGGCGCGCAGGAGTTCCCGGATGTCTTCGGTGGTGCGCACGCCACCTCCCACGGTGAGCGGGATGAACACCTGGCGGGCCACCTGGGTGACCAGGTCGACCAGGGTGGCCCGACCCTCGACGGTGGCCTCGATGTCGAGGAAGACCAACTCGTCAGCTCCGGACTCACCGTAGGCCGCCGCCAGCCCGATCGGATCGCCTTGGTCCACCAGCCTGCGGAAGTGCCGTCCCTTGACCACCTGGCGGTGGGCGACATCCAGGCAGGGGATGATCCGTTTAGCCAGCATGGGAGTCGCTTGTGACGGGTGCCAGGAGGCAGAACTGGTTGAGCAGTCGTAGTCCGTCGCGGCCACTGCGTTCCGGATGAAACTGGACCCCGAAGACCCGCTCACACCCGATCGCGCTGACGAAGGTGCCCCCGTGATCGGTTTCGGCTTCGACCACGTCCTGGCTGGTTGGCCGGACCACGTAGGAGTGGGTGAAGTAGAAGTAGGCGCCGTCAAGTCCCGTCAGCAGGGGGCTGGGTCGAACCACCGCGACGGTGTTCCAACCGACGTGAGGGACCTTCTGGGAAGTGGCCAAGCGCTCCACTTCGCCTCCCAGAAAGCCCAGACAGGGGCTGTCATCCTCGGAACTGCGCTGGAAGAGCAGCTGCAAGCCGAGGCAGATTCCCAGATACGGTCGGCCCGAGCGCAGGAATTCGAGCAGTCCTTGGTCTAGGCCGCTGGCCCGCAGTCCGGCCATGGCCGGACCGGCGGCGCCGACTCCGGGGAAAACCACCGCGTCCGCCGCCAGCAATTGCGGAGTGGAGCTAGCGTGTTGCCAGGGCACTTCCAGAAAGTCCAGGGCGTTGGTGACGCTGGCCAGGTTGCCGGCCCCATAGTCGACCACCCCGATCACAGGGATCCCTTGGCACTGGCCGACCGTCCTTGTAGGCGCGGGTCCCGGCGCGAGGCTTGGCGGAGGGCTCGGGCCAGGGCCTTGAAGCTGGCTTCGGCAATGTGGTGATTGTCGGCTCCCGACGCGGCCAGATGGAGGGTGAGCTTTCCACTTCTGGACAGCGCTTCGAAGAAGTGCTCGAGCAGCGAGGTGGGGATTCCACCAACCTCGCCACTGACGAAGCCGATGTCGATTGAGGCGTGGGCCCGCCCGGAGCAGTCGACAGTGGCCGCCGCCAGGCTCTCGTCCATCGGTACTACTGCATGGCCGAAGCGCTCGATGCCGCGCTTGTCTCCCAGGCACTCCAGCAGGGCCTCGCCCAGGACCAGGGCCACATCCTCGACGGTGTGGTGGGCATCCACCTGGAGGTCTCCCTGAGCAGACACTTCCAGGTCAAAGCCGGAGTGGGTGGAGAGCGAGGTCAGCATGTGGTCCAGGAAGCCCACTCCGGTCGAGACCGTCGACAGACCGCGGCCATCCAGATCGAGGGTCACCGTGACGCTGGTTTCCCGGGTCTGGCGGCTGCGCGTCGATCGCCGCTCAGCTGGCATTAGCCGGGCCCCCCAGCCGCACAGCTTCCACCAACCGGTCGTTCTGCTCGGCCGACCGCACGGTGACCCGTACCCAGTCAGCCATCGAGGAACCAGCGGCAAAGGTCCGGACCACCAACCCCCGCCCGGCCAGTTCTTGCCTCAGTCGCGGCGTCGCCCCGAGCAGGATGAAGTTGGCGGGAGTTCTCCGGACCGGCCGGCCCAGCAGTTCCAGCTGGTCAGCTAAACGCTCCTGGAGGAGTCTCAGCTGCTCCACCCTCCTGCGCATCCCCGCCTGGTCGGCGAGAGCGCGGGCACCCAGCGCCGCCGCCATCGAGCTGACACTGCCGGGCGGCCGCACCAGTGCCAGGGAGGCGGCGACCTCAGGGTCGGAGATGGCGTAGCCGATTCTGGCCCCGGCCAAACCAAAGCCCTTGCTCAAAGTGCGGACCACCACCAGATTGGGGAGCTCGGCGAAGAGAGCCGTCGCCGTGGTCCCGGTGAATTCGTAGTAGGCCTCGTCGACCACCACCAAGCCGGCGGTGCTGCTGGCCAATTCACCGATGAACTCCAAGGGCAGCAACTCCCCGGAGGGATTGTTGGGGTTGCAGATCCAGGTGACCCGGGCCTGTGGCGTCAGCTCCAGAAACCGCTGGCGATCCAATTGCCAGTCTTGGGCCGAGACCTCCAGGATCTGCCCCCCGGCCAGCTCGCTCAGGGTCCGGTACATCGAGTAGGTGGGGTCCGAGAGGAGGACCGGATCTGAGGGGCCGACGAAGGCCTTGACCAGGAGGTCGAGCAGTTCGTCGGCCCCGGCGCCCACGGTGATGTTCTCCGTCCCGCCCCCGGCGTAGTTGGAGATGGACCGGGTCAGCTCCTCGTAGCTGGAGTCCGGGTACTCATTCAGGTCGAGTGGTCCGAGGCCGCTCAGGTCAGCGCCGGGCCAGGGCGACGAGTTGGTGTCGAACCTGATCACCTGGCCCTGCTCGATACCGGCCGTCCGGGCCGCCTCCGCCGTCGACGTCTCCCACTGGTAGGGATGCATCGCCCGAACGCTGGCGCGGGGGAGGGGTGGCGTTGGCAGGGCGGCTGATTGGTCGACGACGCGGAGCCGTACCGATTCCCAATGGCGGGTGAAGCCTTCTGCGCTGGCGATCTCGTGGACCACTGGCCCCAGGTGGGCCAATCCCCCGGGCGAGGTGGACTGGACTTGGATGACATGCCCGAAGGCCTCCAGTCCGAGGGCGCTGAAGCGACGGGCCGAACCGCCGGTGGGCAGGACATGATTGGCGCCGGTGGCGTAGTCGCCGGCCGCCGCCGGAGTGCCGCAGCCGAGGAAGACCGAGCCCGCGTTGGAGACTTCCTTCAGCCAGCGGTGCGCTTCTTGGAGGGCAAGGACGAGGTGTTCCGGTGCGAACTCGTTGGCAAATTCGATGGCCGTCGCTGGGGAGTCGGTGGTCAGGATCCGGATCTGGTGCAGGTAGTGGTCGCCGATGTCCGACTGCACCCGACTGGCCAGGGCGGCGTCCGCCGTCACCAGCAGCGCGAGGGCGTCGGGCGCATGCTCGGCCTGGGCCGCCAGATCGGCGCAGACCCATTCCGGAGGAGCGGAGCGGTCCGCGATGACCACTACCTCGGAAGGCCCTGCCGGCATGTCCACTGCAACCTCGCCGAAAACCTGGCGCTTGGCGGAGGTGACGTGAGGGTTTCCCGGCCCGAATACCTTGTCGACCTTGGCCAGGGACTCGGTGCCGAAGGCCATCGCCCCAATCGCCTGGGCTCCGCCAATCGCGTGTACCTCGGTGACCTGGGCCACCGCCGCCGCCGTCAGGACTGAGGCAGCCACCCGGCCAGACAGATCAGGCGGTGAGCAGAGGACGACCTCGCGACAGCCGGCAAGGCGAGCCGGGACCGCCATCATCAGGACCGAAGATGGATAGGCGGCCCGGCCCCCCGGCACATAGATGCCAACCCGGTTCAGCGGACGCCACATCCGACCGACCGTGACTCCGGGCACCACCTCCACCAACTCCTCGGCGAATCGCTGGGCGCTGTGCACTCTGGCCAGGTGGCGGGCGGCCGTCTCCAGGGCTCGGAGCAGTTTTGGGGGGGCGCCTTCCAGGGCCAGCTCCAGCGCTCGGGAGTCGACCCTGGTCCGTTCCAGGTCGACATGGTCGAACTGCAGGGTCAGCTCCCGAACCGCAGCGTCCCCGCCCTGGCGGACCCGCTCCAGTACCGCGGCCGATTCCAGGTCCACAGTGGGGGAGGACAGGGTCCGGTCCACCAAGGCCCGGTAAGCGCGGCTTCCCCGGGGGGGCAGCGATTGAATCTCGATCAAGGGATCAGCTTCTCGATCGGCAGCACCAGGATTGAGGAGGCCCCGAGCTGGCGGAGTGGGCTGAGCAACTCCCAGATGGCCCCGCTGTCTACCACCGCGTGCACCGCCACCATGGCTGGGTCGGCGAGTTGAAGGACCGAGGGTGAACCCATTCCCGGGAGCAGCTCGCGGATGGCCGGCACCGCACTCCCGGGCGCGTTCAGCATCAGGTACTTGCGGTCCCTGGCCGCGATCACGCTGGCGAGCACCATTCGGACGTGGTCGGCCAGCTGACGACGCTCGGACTCCAAATGGGGCCTGGCGACCAGCTCGGCCTCCGACTCAAGGATTGTCTCCAGGGGGCGCAACCCGTTGGTGGCCAAGGTGGTCCCGGTGGAGACCAGGTCCACGACCGCGTCGGCCACCCCCAGGAGCGGGGTGATCTCGACCGCGCCTCTGATCTCGACCAGCCGCATCTCCACTCCCCGCTCGGCGAAGAAGGCGGTGGTGGCCCGGGGGTGGGAGGTGGCTACCAAGCGACCAGCCAGCTCCTCCAGGCTGGAGAGCGTCCCTCGGCTCGGCACCGCAACCTGCAGCCGGCACCGCCCGAATCCCAGGGAGATGCAGTGATCAACCTCAGCCCCAGACTCCACCAGCAGGTTGGAGCCGGTGATACCGAGATCGACCACCCCATCCTGGGTGTACTCAGGGATGTCCTCAGCTCGCACGAAGAGCAGGTCGAGTGGATAGTTGGAGCAGGAGGCGAACAGCCGTCGATCATCAGCCTCGAATCCGAACCCTGCCTCGCTAAGCAGGGACACCGCTGGCTGGGAGAGGCGGCCTTTGTTCGGTAGGGCCAGACGGATCCGGCTCGGGTCCTCCCGGTTGATCACCGAGCCCTTGTCCGCTGGCGCCGGTCCAGCATGGTCCGATAGCCGCCACTGCCGAAGCGCAGCCAGTTGCTGACCCTGGTGATGGTGGCGGTGCTGGCACCGGTGCGCTGGGCGATCTCCAGGTAGTGCAGGCCCTGGTCGAGCAGGACGGCCATCTGCCACCTACCGCCCATTGCCTTCAGCTCGGCGATGGTGCAGAGATCCCGAAAGAAGGCCGCGGTCTCGTCCACGGTCTTCAGCTGGGTGATCGCCTGGAAGAGGTCGGTTATCTCGGGAGACGAGAGGGCGCCGGGAGAGGCTGTGGGGCTGGGCGGTGACTTTGCCATGTTAGCATGCTAGCATGACAGAGCAGCGGTCGACAGGCCGGGATTGACCGGCAATGGAGGTAGTGCCGGCCATCGACCTGCTCCAGGGAAGGCTGGTCCGGCTGGTGCAGGGGAGGTACGACCGGGTACTGGGCTACGGACAGGCGCCGCTGGAGCTGGCCGAGACGTACGTGCGAGCTGGGGCGGCCAGGCTGCACCTCATCGATCTGGACGGCGCCCGGATCGGTAGCTGGCAGAACCTCGAGCTGATCGGGGAGGTCGCCAGATCGGCCGGTGTGCCGGTTCAGGCGGGGGGAGGGGCCAGGGATGATGTCCAGGTGCGGGCGGCACTGAAGCTCGGGGTCGATCGAGTGGTGATCTCGACAGCGGCGATGGGAGACCGGAGGGTCCTGGAACAGCTGGTCAGAGAGTTCGGATCCCAACTGGTGGTCAGCCTGGACGTTCGCTCGGAGCAGGTGGTCACCGAGGGTTGGAGGGTCGGAACCGGCCAGGGGCTCAGGGAAGCCGCCCGGCGAATGGTGGACGCCGGCGTCGCTCGTCTGATCCACACCGACGTGGTGCGCGACGGCATGCTGTCCGGTCCCGGATTGGGGGGGCTCAGCGAGCTGACGGACCTGGGGGTTCCCGTAATGGTGGCGGGGGGTGTGAGCAGCTACCAGGACCTGGAGCAGATTCGCGACGGCGGGGCCGAGGCCGCGATCGTGGGACGGGCCCTGCTCGACGGGACCATCACCCTGTCGGCCGCGATCGTCGCCGCAGGCGGGGTAGCTCCAGCACAGGCCGAGGCGTGACCGTCACCCCGACGGTCCCCTCCTCGATCACGGTCCCAGGGGACCTTCACGTCCACAGCGAATGGTCCTGGGACGCGCCCCGGGGGGCCATGGAGGAGAGCTGTCGTAGGGCGATCGCCCTCGGTCTCCAGGCCGTGGCGTTCACCGATCACGCGGACTATTCGGCGCTGGCCGCCGGCAGTCGCCTGGACGTGGCCGGATATCTGGAGACGGTCGCCCACTGCCAGCGCGAGTTTCCTCGGCTGGCGGTCTGGAGCGGGGTCGAGCTGGGCGAGCCGCACCGCTTTACCAGCGAGGCGTCAGCTGTGCTCAGTCAGGGAAACTTCGACCTGGTGCTGGGTTCGGTGCACTCGGTCATCTCCAACAACGCGGTGCTGGAGTTGAGCGAGCCGGACCAGCTGGCGACCGTCAACCCGCGGCAGATGATGCGTGCATATTGCGAAGAACTGGTTCAGCTTATTGAGGGGCCGGTGCCGTTCGAGGTCCTCACCCATCTCGAATACCCCAAACGTTTTTGGCTCCCGCAATGGCCGCCCTATCACTCGGACGAGTACCAGCTCGAAATCCGGGCAGTGCTGGAGGTCGCGGCCGGCCGAGGCCTGGCGCTGGAGCTGAACACCAGTCGTGGGGGAGACCCGGCCCGAGCGCTCTGTCCAAGCCCGGAGGTGATCGGATGGTGGCGGGAGGTGGGCGGGAGGAAGCTCTCGGTCGGCAGCGACGCCCACGATCCCTCCACAGTAGCCGCCGGGTTCAAGCTGGCTGGTGAGATCGTGGCGGCCGCCGGCTTCGCGCCGCCCACGGCCAGAATTGGTCTGTGGGCCAGTTCCTGAGGCTTCCTTAGCCGTCCCGAGCTCAGGCTGGTCGGGTCCCGGGCAGTTCAGCTGTTGGGCTGAGGTCGGCATGCCTTGGGCCAGGTTTGGAAGAGGAATTTGCTGGGCGCTCGGGCTTGCGGTGCGGCCAGGGCTTGTGGTAGAAAGTTCCCCACACAACCGAATAGCAAAGGCGACGACGAGGAAGAGTACGGAGACCCGGCTCCCTCAAGAGAGCGGCTGGTAGCTGGAAAGGCCGCAGGGAACCCCTTCAGAAAAAGACCTCCGAGCCGCGGGAAGAAATCGGTCCGATGACCGGAAGTAGACCCCGCCGGGAGCCCCGCCGTGATGGGGGCAGGGTGTGATTGCACCCGAAGAGGCCAGTGCCGCGAGGCGCTGGCGAAAAGAGGTGGTATCGCGTGGCCGGAGCCCCGGGCTAGGCCCCGCCCTCTTGGCCGACCGCATCAGGTCGGCTGGAGTAGGCGTGGCCGGGTGGCCTGGAGGCAACGATGAGAACGCGAAGCACCGAAGTCAGACCCTTGAGGGTCGTCGATAGCACCCTCCGGGAAGGCGAGCAGTTCGCCCAGGCGCAATTCAATCCGGAGGACCGGATCCGGCTGGCGCGGGCCCTGGACGCCTTCGGGGTCGACGAGTTGGAGCTACCTTCGCCAGCGCTCGGCCCGGCGGCGGCCGAGGAGGTGGTGGCGGTCGTCGGACTGCGGCTCCGAGCCGCGGTCAGGGTGCACGTCCGCTGCCATCCGGGGGACATCGAGGCGGCCCTGGCGGCTGGCGCCACCGGGCTACACCTATATCTGGGGACATCACCGGCGAGGGCCGCTAGCCGGGCTAGTTCGTGGCCGCGGCTGGCCCGGGAGATCCGCGACTCGGTCACGCTGGCCAGGTCGTCAGGCGCCTTCGTCCGATTCAGCGCCGAGGACGCCTTCCGCACCCCGATCCGGCGGCTCTTCGCCGCCTTCGACGTGGCCGTGGAAGCGGGGGCGCAGCGGCTCGGGGTGCCAGACACCGTCGGGGTGGCCACCCCCGAACTGGTGGCCAGCACGGTGCGGCGGGTCGGTCGCCGCTACCCCGGGATCAGCCAGGAGTTCCATGGCCACAACGACACCGGCTGCGCCGTGGCCAACTCGGTCGCGGCCTGGTGGGCGGGGGCGGAGTGTCTGGACGTCACCGTCCTCGGAATCGGGGAGCGTGTCGGGATCACCTCGCTGAGCGGGCTGATGGCCCGGCTCTACACCCTGGCTCCGGCATCGGTCTCGCGCTACCAGCTGGCCCAGCTGCCGGAGCTCGACGCCCAGGTCGCCCAGCTTTCCGGAATGGCGATTCCCTTCAACCAGCCGCTGACCGGCGAGCACGCTTTCACTCACGTGGCGGGGGTCCACACCCACGCGGTGCTGCGAGCTCCCGACACCTACGAGGCGATCGACCCCGCGGTAGTCGGCCGGTCCCGGGTCATCTCGGTCGGATCCCGCCTGACCGGTCGCCACGCAGTCGCCGACTTCGCTGGCCGGCTGTTGGGCAGAGAGGTCGAGAGTGGGGAGGTCCAGGCCGCCACTCTGGCACTCAGGTCCGCCGCCGCCACCGGGCGGCTCGGACCCCTGGCCGCTGCCGGCGTTGTGCGGGCGGCGCTGGCAACTCCGGGGAGGGAGTAGCTGTGGGAACTCTCTCCGAGGAGATTCTGAGCAGCCGCCTGGGCCGGGCGGTCGAGGCGGGGGAGACCGTGGTGGTTCCGGTGGACGTGGTGATGAGCCACGACACCACCACCGCCTTGGTGGCCGAGGGCATGGATGACCTGGACCGGATGGTGGCCCACCCCGAGCGCGGGGTGGTCGTCTTCGACCACATCACCCCGGCCGCCACGGTCGCCGCCGCCCAGCAGCAGCAGCGCGCCCGGGAGTTCGTCGCCAAGCAGGGGATTCCCAATCTGCTGACCGACGGCATCTCCCACCAGGTACTTCCCGAGCACGGCCTGGTTGCCCCCGGCGACGTGGTGGTGGGGGCTGACAGCCACACCGTGACCCTGGGAGCCTTCGGCGCCTTCGCCACCGGCATGGGTTCCACTGACGTGGCGGTCGCTTATGCCACCGGGGAGAGCTGGCTGCGGGTGCCCAGCACCCTGGCGATTCGACTCGAGGGCCACTTCCCGCCGGTGGTCGAAGCCAAGGATCTGATCTTGGAGGTGGTCCGCCGGGTGGGCAGCGACGGAGCTCGCTATCAGGCGGTCGAGTTCATCGGGGCGGCCGCCCGAGAACTCTCGATCGGCGACCGCATGACCCTCTGCAACATGGCCGTGGAGATGGGTGGCAAGGCCGGTCTCTTCGCCGCCGACGAGCTCACTCTGGGTTGGCTGGCAGGCAGAGGCTCCCGGCCCGCCCGGATGCTCCAGGCCCACGACCCTGACTACCAGCGGGTGGAGACATTCGATCTCGATCAGCTGGAGCCGATGGTGGCCACTTCACCGAGGGTGGACACCGGCCGGCCGGTGCGTGAACTTGCCGGGATGGCGGTGGATCAGGTCTTCATCGGGACCTGCACCAATGGTCGGCTGGCCGACTTCGCCACCGCGGCAGCCGTGCTGGCCGGGCGCCAGGTGGCGGTTCGGACGGTCGCGGTGCCGGCATCTCGTGAGGTCTATCTGGCCGCGCTCAGGGCCGGGTACATCGAGACCCTGGTCCAGGCCGGGGTGGCGGTCGAGTCGGCCGGCTGCGGACCCTGCCTCGGGCGGCACAAGGGCGTTCTCGGTCCCGGGGAGCGGGCGGTGACAACCATGAGCCGCAACTTCCGGGGCCGGATGGGTGACCCCACAAGCGAGATCTACCTGGCCAGCCCCGCCACCGCGGCGGCGACCGCCCTTCTGGGTCGGCTGGCGGATCCCCGGGAGCTTGCCTGATGGCCCGGGCCTGGCGGTTCGGCGACTTCGTCAACACCGACCAGATCATTCCCGGCCGGTACAACGTCACCACCAATCCGGAGGAGCTGGGCCGGGCCTGCTTCATTGAGCTGCGGCCAGAGTTCGCGGGGGCGGTGCGCCCCGGTGATCTGATCGTGGCCGGTGAGGACTTCGGCTGCGGCAGCTCGCGGGAACACGCTGTAATCGCCATTCTGGCGACCGGGGTCACCGCGGTCCTGGCCCCCAGCTTCGCCCGGATCTTCTACCGCAACGCCATCAACCGGGGTTTGGCAGTGCTGGAGTCCGCAGAAGCTTCTGAAGTTGAAGACGGGGCTGAGGTCGATCTGGACCTGACCCGGGGAAGGGTGGTGGACCGGACCGGCGGCAGGGAGCTGGTGACCCGGCCCCTCCCACTGTTCGCCCAGAGGATCGCCCGCCACGGCGGAGTCCTGGAGCTGGTGCGCGCTCACGGAAGTTTGAACGGGGACTGTGGACCCGCCTGCCAGCCGGTGCTGGCCCCCACCCATGCGGAATAGACAAGAGGAGGATGCCATGAGCACGGCGGTTTCGATCGGGGTGGCCGAGTGCCCGGAGTGCTCGGCCCTTTTGGGGGTTCCCCGGGGAACGGTCACCGGAGAGATCCTCCCCTGCGGAGAGTGCCTGGCCGAGTTGGAGGTGACCGCGCTCGCGCCGGTCAGCCTGGCCCTGGCTCCTGAGGTCGAGGAGGACTGGGGGGAGTGAGCCCAATCAGGGTCGGGCTGGTCTGCTCTCGGGTACGGGTGGAGGAGAAGATGCTGCTGGAAGCCTTCTCCCGGCGCCCTGGAGTGGAGGTGGTCCGGATCGACGACGAGCTGATCCAGGCGCCCCTGGTCGGCCCGGTCAAGCCGGGTGGCCCGGCGGCCGATCTGCACGGCTGCGACGTGGTGCTGCTGCGTGGTCTGGGCCATTACCGCCAGCTGGCCCTGGCCCGCCTGGTCGAGGCCTGGGGGTTGTCGGTGGTCAATCCCGCGGCGGTGGTGGACATCTGTGGTGACAAGCTCAGCACCACCTTGGCCCTGGCGGCCGCCGGAGTCCCCACTCCGGCGGCCCGGGTGGCGTTCACAGTGGAGGCCGCCCTGGCGGCGATCGAGGAGCTCGGCTACCCCTGCGTGGTCAAGCCCACGGTGGGGTCTTGGGGGCGGCTGGTGGCCCGGCTCAACGATCACGACGCGGCGGAGGCGGTGCTCGAGCACAAAGTGCTCCTCGGGGGTCCGTTGCACAAGGTGCTCTACCTCCAGGCGTACATTGACAAACCCGGACGGGACTTGCGGGCCTTCGTGCTGAACGGCCAGACCGTCGCGGTGATCGGCCGGCGCTCTGAGCACTGGATCACCAACACCGCCAGGGGTGCCCGGGCCGAAGCGGTAGTGATCTCCCCGGCGCTGGCAGACCTCTGTGCGCGAGCGGCGGCCGCAGTGGGAGGAGGGGCGCTGGCGGTTGATCTGCTGGAGAGCGCCGACGGCCTGCTGGTGAACGAGGTGAACTCGACCATGGAGTTCCGCAATAGCGTGGCTCCAACCGGGGTCGACATTCCCTCGCTGTTGGTGGACCATGCGCTGGCGCTGGTAGCGGGGAGTTGACCAGGGTCAGCGTGGTCGGCGGAGCCGGTTACGTGGGCGGAGAGCTGGTGCGGCTGCTGCTGGGCCATCCCGGTCTGGAGCTTGGCCAGGTGACTTCCCAATCCCATCGAGGTCGGCCGCTGGCCAGTGTCCACCCCAACCTGCGCGGGTTCACCGAGCTGCGCTTCACCGACCACCACCAGTTGGAGAGCTGCGACGCAGTCGTCTCAACGGGAACCGGTGTGAGCGCCCAGCCATCGCTTTCGCAGCTCCGCCAGCTGGCACCGGTGGTGCTCGACTGCAGCCCCCGGCTAAGGCTGCGGAGTTCCATCCAATATCGCAGCTGGTACCAAACCGATCCCGAGCCAGAGGGGGTGCTGGCCGAGGCGGTCTACGGGCTGCCCGAAATCAACCGCTCGGCCTTGAGCCAGACGAAGCTAGCCAGCGGAGTTGGCTGTTCGGCGGCGGCGACCATCCTGGCCCTGCTCCCCCTGGCGCGCGCCGGTTGGCCGCTGGCCACCCCCGCCTTCGTCGAGGCCAGGTTTGGCTCCTCGGCAGCGGGATCGAAGCCCGGCCCAGGAGGACATCACCCGGAGCGCAGCGGGGCGGTCAGGGTCTTCGCACCCGAGGGTCACCGGCACCAGGCCGAGGTGACCCAGGCGCTGGGATGGGACCCGGCCCAGCTCAGCTACTCCGGGGTGGCGGTCGAGATGGTCCGGGGCATCTCGGTCTCGGTCCGCTGCTTTCTGCAGCGACCGGTCACTGAGGCGGAGCTCTGGGACGTCTTCCGGGCGACCTACCAGGAGGAGCCTTTCGTCCGGATCGTGGCCCAGCACTCGGGTCTGCACCGCTATCCGGATCCCCGCTGGCTAGTGGGCACCAACATCTGCGATGTCGGCTTCTCGCTTGATGGTTCCGGGGAGCGTCTTACCCTGCTGGCGGCCCTCGACAACCTGGGCAAGGGCGCCGCCGGGAACGCCGTCCAGTCCCTCAACTGCATGCTGGGTCTGGAGGAGCGGGCGGGGCTCGGCTTCACCGGGCTGCATCCCCTGTGACTCCCTCTGCCTCCAGGTCGCCGAGAGCTACCGAGTCGGTTCTGGTGGTGAAGATCGGTGGCGGTGGGGAGATCGATCAGGAGGCGGTCTGCCGAGACCTGGCGAGCCAGTGGTCGCGGCGGCCCTTGGTGGTGCTCCATGGAGCGTCCAAGGAGCTGGATCAGGTCTCGACCGCGTTGGGCCATCCGCCGGTGCGGGTGACGTCGATGTCGGGGATCGAGAGTCGCTTCACCGACGACGCCACCATGGCGATCTTCAACATGGTCTACGCCGGCAGCGCCAAGGTCAGCTGGGTCGAGTGCATGCAGCGCGCCGGGGTGGCCGCGGTGGGACTGAGCGGCGTCGACGGCGGCCTGCTCCGGGGTCCCGAGAAGGGGGTGTTGCGCTCCCGGCTGGGAGACGACCGCCAGCAACTGCATCGGGGGGACCGCAGCGGCCGGGTCACCGAGGTGAACGTTGAGCTGTTGCGGCTCCTGCTGGGAGCGCGCTATCTGCCGATCCTCAGCCCGCCCGCCCTCTCCCAGGCCGGGCGGTCGATGAACGTGGATGCGGATCGTGCCGCGGCCCAGATCGCCATCGCTCTGGGAGCAGCGACCCTGATCTTCCTCAGCGACGTTCCCGGGCTGATGCTGGACCTGAGCCAGCCGGCGAGCCTGGTGCCGGACGTCCGCCGCCACGAGATTCCCCGGGCGATGGAGATCGCCAGGGGGCGGATGCGGACCAAAGTCCTGGCCGCCAAGGAGGCGCTCCAGGGCGGTGTTCGGCGGGTGGTGCTGGCTGACGGTAGGATCCCCAATCCGGTCGAGATGGCCCGCCTGGGTCACGGGACCGTGTTCCGCCGCAACGGGGTTTCCCGGACTGCCGGATGAGCGCGGCGGAGCAGCTGAGCCAGTGGGAGTTGGAGCTGATCACTGGGCTGGTGGCAATCCCTAGCCCAACCGGAGAGGTGGGGGACGCTGCCGCCTGGTTGGTCGCCCAGCTTCGTCAGCAACAGCTGGCCGCGGAAGTGGACTCGGTGGGTAATGTGCTGGCGGTGGTTGAGCCCAGCCATCCCGAGCCGCGCAGCGGCGAGGTCTACCTGCTGGGCCATCTCGACACGGTCGAGGGATTCTGGCCGCCTCGGGTGGAGCGGGGCCGACTTTCGGGGCGGGGAGCCTCCGACGCCAAAGGTCCCTTGGCCGCCTTCGTCGCGGCCGCTGTGCGGGCCCGCGAATCCGGCGAGCTGCGCCGGCTGGTCAGGATCCTGGCGGCGGTGGACGAGGAGGGAGAGTCGGAGGGAGCGCGGCAACTGGGGGCCAGCCTGGCTCCGCCGGCCTTCCTGGTGGTGGGCGAGCCCTCGGGGTCGGCCAGGGTGGTGCTTGGGTATCGCGGTCGACTCCGCTGCCGCTGGCAGCTGAGCTCCCCGGCGGGGCACAGCTCCCGGCCCGAGCCCACCGCCGCGGAGCTCGGCGTTTCCGCTTGGACCGCGATCCAGTCCCTGGTGGAGGCGACCAACGGCCCAGCTTTCGGATTCGATGCCATCGATGCCCACCTCCTGGAGATCGACAGCCGGAGCGATGGTCTCCAGGACACTGTCAGTCTGGAGCTCGGATTCCGCCTGCCCCCGTCGGTTGGTGCCGAGGCTCTGGTGGAGCTGCTGCGGGGATTGGCCCTCGGCGGGGAGTTCTTGGTCAGAGGCTCGGAAGAGGCGGCGCTGGTGCCGCGGGTCGGGATCCTTCCCACCGCCTTCGCCAGGGCCATTGCGGGCGACGGAGTGAAGGTCACCTGGCAGCGGCGACTGGCCACCTCCGACCTCAACGTGGTGTTGCCCAGGTGGAGGTGCCCTGCCCTGGTCTACGGACCGGGCGACTCGGCGCTGGACCACACGCCGGAGGAGTCGATCGAGCTGGCCGACTACGCCCGGGGGATCCGGGTCCTCACCACCGTCTTACTGGGGCTCTGACCGCCGCCCTCGAGCAGGCGGCGCGGAGCCCTGGCCGAACTCCGCCGGCTGGCGGGCCAGGCTGGTGGGGGCCGGCCTTCCGGTGGCCGGGTCTGAACGGAGGGTCAGGGCCAGGGTGGGGCAGAACGAAACTGCCCGCTGGGCGTGCTGGCGCAGACCCGGCGGGATGGGCCCGACGTCGATGATCGGGTACCCCCAGTCGTCCATCCGCACCATCTCGGGCAGCAGCTCGGCGCACAACCGGTGGCCGGCGCAGGCGGTGGGGTCGATCCGGAGGTACTCGGCCGTCATCAGGGCGTCCCGTTAGGCGCCGATTGGGCCTCGAACCGACTGGTCTGGCCGGCCGTGCACCGGCCGGCCAGGTGGGCTGCCACCTCGCTGGCGAAGGTACCGATAGCGCTTCGGGCCAGCCGGACCGCCCCGTCCGGGTGATGGCAGGCGCCCCGTCCCTGAACGTCGTCGCACCACCTGAGGAGCTGGCTCACCAGACCGTCCGACGCCGAGGCTGGGTCTGCCAGCCGCTCCAGCGCTCCGGCAATTGCAGGAAGTCCAAGCTGGCAGGGGCCGCACTGGCCCGAGCTCTGCTCGGCCAGCCAGCGCTGTACCCTGGCTGCCTCCTTCACCCCGCAGGCGGATGCGGGGAGAACGACAATCACCCCGGAACCGGGGGCCGCCCCCAGCGATTCCAGGTCAGCGCCACAGAACCGCATCGGGGCTGCGGTCGCTGCGTCGACCCAGGTGCCGAAGTACCCCCCGACCAGGAGGGCCTGGGCCGAGTCGTCCCAGCCGGCTCCCCGCAGGAGGCCATGCATCGGGGCTCCAATGGCCACCTCGTAGACGCCCGGCCGAGAGACCGCGCCACTCACGGTGATCAGGCAGGTGCCGGGCTCCTCCGCCAGTCCCCCGGACCGAAACCAGTCCGCGCCGAAGCGGGCGATCAGGGCCAGGTGGGACAGGGTCTCCACGTTCTGTACCAAAGTTGGGTGGCCGCCAATCCCTCGCTGGAAGGGTCGCGGAGGCACCGGCCGGGGCTTCGGGGGGGCGCCAGCCACCCAGGAGATGAGCGCCGTCTCCTCGCCGGCCACGAAGCCGCCCGGGCTGACCACCAGCTCGACGGCGATCTCGTCGGCGATACGAGTGCGGCGCTCGAGCAGGGCTTGTTGGATCACCCGGAGGGTCTGGCCGTCCCTGCCCAACGCCAGGATCAGCCGGTCAGCGCGCACCAGCTGACCGGCCAGTTGCAGCCCATCTAGAACCAGATGGGGGCGCCGGCAGAGGAGGACTCGGTCCTTGGCACTAGCCGGCTCACTCTCGACCCCGTTGCCCACTACCACTGCAGTACTTCCCGCGTCGGCCTGCGCCTTCACCGCGGCCATCTTCTGGCCAGCCGGGAAGCCGCCTCCGCCTCGACCCCTCAGCCCGGCCGCACGGACCTCGTCGATCAGTTGGCGCCGGGGCCGGGCGTCCGGGCCCAGCCGAGCCAGGTGGTGGTCGAGCCCCTCCGGTGCGGTCCCCTCCGGGCCAGCCAGGAGCCGCAGCGGTCCGGAGATCCCGGTGCCCTCCGCGTCGCCGGGTGTCACTGGCGGTTCCGCACCGGAGCTCACCGGAGCCCCCGGTTGGCGGGGGACTTGGCCTGAGGCTGTGTGCCGGCCGAGGCGCTGCTGGAGGTATCGGAAGTATCTGAGGATGCCAGCAGCGAGCTCGGGGTGCCGGCGGAGCGGGCCCACCCGCTGCGCAGCGGTCCAACTTCGGCCCAGGCCACCACCGCGACGGGAAAGGCCACCAGGACCAGTGCCGCCCCCACCTTGAGAGTTCGAGAGTTGAGTTTGGCGGTCCGCAGCCGGGCGCCGGCTGCCACCACTACCGTCGCTAGGCAGACCATCTGCACTGCGAACGCCCACGCCAGTCTGGTGTCAGTTCCGGTTCCCAGGCAGTGCAGTAGCGCAACTGGCCAGGAGAGGTAGGCCAGCCAGTGAACCGTCTTCCAGGTGCGGTACCCCACCAGGGGCCGGACCAAGCTGGTGGCCACCACCGCGATCAGGATGTCGACGCTCAGGGTACCCAGCCCGAGCCAGACAGCTCGGTAGGGCGAGAGGAAGGGGACAGCGACCGCCAGCCAGCCCAGCGGAGCGAAGGGATCTAGCTCGGCAGTTAGGACGTGGACCACCAGGAGCGCCACCGCCAGGAGGGACAGATTGCGGTGCAATCCGGTGACCACGAAGCGCGGCCACTGCTGCGGAGCCCATCCGGCGCTGCTAAGAATTCCCACCACCACACTGGCAGTGAGCACTACCAACAGCACCAAACCGCTGCCCCTGGTCAGATACCAGAGGGTCGAGGCGGAGAAGCCGAACATCAGCCGGCTCTCGGCATCGATTCGAGGACGTCCTCGCACAGGGGCATCTCGTCACCCTCTGCGGGCCACCCTCCCAGGTGGAGCGCAGTCCCGGTCGCGGACACCAGCCGCGCGGGATAGCTTCGCTGCAACAACCATTGCGGCGCCGCCCTCCCGGCCACGATCCCCGCTGTGGAGGCGGTGTTTGCCGCCACACACGATGCACCGGCCACCGAGATCGTTCGCCAGGGGCCCTGGGCAGGTCTCCCGGTGCGGGGATCGATGATGTGGTGCATCAGCTGGCCGCTCCTCGTCCAGCGGCGCTGAGTCGTGGATGAGGTAGCCAGAGCCGGGCTCGTAAGTCTGACGTTCTGGCCGAGACCAGGCGAGCCAGGGTGGTGATCATCCGCCACCCGCACCACCCATCCGCCGGGGGGTGGCGGACCAGCCGTTGCCAGGTCGCCACCGAGACTGACCAGAGCCGAACAGCCCAGCTCCAGCGCGAGCTCGGAGGCCGTCCGGTCCGCCGCCCAGGCCTTGGCTGTGGCCCCGAGATCGAGCAGCATCCCCACCGGCAGTTGCACGGTGTCTCCCTGGAGCTGAACTCGCCGCCAATCCGACTCCAGCCTGCCGGCCGGAGTGGAGGCAGCCTGATCACCCGAAATCTGGGCAAAGTCCCGGGCGTACCCGGCCTCGGTCAGAGGACCTCCCACCGTCGGATCGACCAACCCATCGGTGGTCCGGGCTGCCTCCAGGGCGACTGCGAGCAGCTCTGCCAGCAGGGCCCCTACCCGATGCGGGGTGCCGGCGGCCCGGTTGAGCCGGTAAAGTTCGGAGTCCTCCCGGAATCGGCTGGCTGCGCGATCGAGCTGTTCCAGCAACGAGTCGACGACAGCCTCGGCTGCCGCCACCCCGCTTGGAGGATGGACCAAAAGCTCGACGGTGGTGCCCAGAGCCTGCCTGCGGGTGAGCGCCAGGTACCGGGGGCCAGCCGACCGGAGCCAGCTCCCGTCAACCCTCACGAACCTCCCGAGCTGACGCTGGGCCTAGAATTCGCCGCCGCCGTGGGCGCGCTGGTTGGCACCGCCGCCGGGGTGCTGGCCGCGGGCCGGTGTGATTCGCCAGGCGAGGGGGTTGCGCCCACAGTTGGGGTCGAGGCTGCCGTGTTGGAGGTGGCGCTCCTGCCGGGCAGCGCCTGGCTGACCAGGACCGCCGCCAGGAACATGGCGCCGGTTGCGCCGATGATGGCGCGCCTCGTCCAGCGCCTGAGGGTTCGCAGACCGTCGTCCCGAGTAGCCGCTGAGGGCGATGCCGGACCCTTCATCACCAGAGTCTGTCAGATGGAGATCAGAAATTCCTGGGTGAATCTGGGAGCGGGCCGCGCCTGGCTAACCGAGTGTCTTCCGCGGGCTATCCGCGTCCAGTCTCGTGATGCTGGGAGGCGCCGGCGCGCTGCCGAAGTCAGTGACGGTGGTGGCGCAGGAGGACTGCCGTGACCCCCACCAGGGCCACCAGGCATATCAGGACCGCGATCGGCGACAGCCCGCCACCCACGGCAGTCAACCGCTGGTGCTCATGGCTGGCGGCTGGGCGGGGTCGCGGGCCGCGACCGGCGACTCCTGGTAGGGATGGCAGCTGTCGCGCAGATGCCGACCGCGAGGACGCTAACCGAGATTTGGAGTGGCCAGTAGAGGGCCATCCAGGTCCAAGCGGGTGGCAGTTGGCTGCTCGGGTCCAGCAGTCGCTGAAGAGAGAAGGGAACTTCCGAACTGATGGTCCACTGCCCGGCGAGGATGCTGATGCCGGTCCCCACAGTCAGCGCGACCGCGGCCACCTTCCAGTGCTCGCGCCAGGCCAGCCAAACGCCGGCCAGCAGTACCAGCGCGCCCAGGAGGACCTTGGCCACCACCGAAATCCACCACCAACCGAAGATCCCCGCCGGTTCCATCTCCGGGATGGAGACCGCCCGATACACCGCGAATCCCACTGACACCAGCCCCGCAGCGGTGGCCCAGCTGGCGAGCCAGGGAGCACCCAACGGCGATTGACCCTGTGCCGGCGGGTCGAACCAGGCGTCGGCGGCTCCCCGGAGCAGGTCGAAGGCGGTTCGGGGACTCCAGGGGACCTCCGCCAACACCTCGGCCATCTCGTCCTCGTACCGAGCCCGCCAAGTGGACGGGAAGAGTCGCGCCCATTTCCGGGTCATCCGGTGGGTCGGGTGGCCAAGACTGCCTCGGCGAAGGCCAGCAGCTGGGTGCACTCCTCCTGGAGAATCTGCCGGCCGCCCGGGGTGATCTGGTACGGGTGCCGCCGATCCGCCGCCGGGAGGGGACGGATCCAGCCCCTGCGTTCGAGGCGCGAGAGGGTGCCGTACAGAGTCCCCGGACCCATCCGGACGTTGGCCTTGAGCTCGACGTCTCGCATCACCGCGTAGCCGTGCTTCGGGCCCTCGGCCAGGCTGGCGAGGACCAGCAGTGCCGAGTCGGCGAAGCGTCCCAATCCCGACAGGTCAGTGGTCACAAGCTTCTTCGCATGATATATCGACCACAGTATGATAGCTGGGATTGCCGACGTCAAGGCGGTTGCCCTGAGATGGCGGTGGAGACTCCCTGGACACGGTCGGGCCGGCCCTGGGCCAGCCCTAGTGGTCGGTCAGGAGGCTTGCAGTCCCGCCAACTCGCGGACCGGGATCCCGAATCCGGCGCGGCCCTCGAACTCGCGAGCCGGTGCGGGCCTTCCGATGAAGTAGCCCTGGGCTAGGTCACAGCCCATCCCGGTGAGCAGGTTGAGCGTCGGGTCATCCTCGATCCCCTCGGCGACCACCCGAAGTCCCAGGGCGTGACCCAGTTCGATGGTGGCCCGGACCAACGCCTGGTCTGCTTCCAGGCCAGACTGCAACCCGACGATGAAGGTGCGGTCCAGCTTCAGTTCGCTGACCGCCAGGTTGCCCAAGTAGGCGAGTGAGGTGAAGCCGGCGCCGAAGTCATCGACCGAGACCTCCACCCCCTCGGTCCTCAGCTCCTGGATCACCGATTTGCAGCCATCAAAGTCCTTGATGATGGTGGTCTCGGTGATCTCAAGGAGGAGGCACGAAGCGGGCAGCTGATAATGACTGAGTCGCTCCCGGACCTGGTCGACGAAGGTGGGATCGAGCAGGTTGGTGATGGAGATGTTGACCGAGACCGTCAACTCTCGACCGGCCGAGCGCCAGGCGGCGCACTGGGTCAGAGCGGTGTCCAGCACCAGGGCCGTCAAGGGCCGCATCAGGCCGACCTCTTCGGCCAGCGGCAGGAAATCCATGGGGGCCACCATGCCCAGTCGAGGGTGCGGCCAGCGCAGGAGCGCCTCGACGGTGGAGATCACGCCGGTGTGCAGATCCAGCTGGGGTTGGTAGTGGAGCTCGAACTGATGATCCTCGACAGCGACTCTGAGCTCGTCCACCAGGCGAAGTCGACTGCCCTCGTCGTCGATCTCCCGGTTGTAGACCTCGAAGGGCTTGCCACTGACCTTGGCCCGGTACATCGCGAGATCGGCGCAGCGGAGCAGGCTAGCGCTGTCCGATGCATCGGTGGGGGCGACGGCGATGCCGATGCTGGCACTGATCCGGACGGTCACTGAGTCTAGATGGAAGGGCTCGGTGAGCTTGGCCACCAGCCGTTCGGCGACCGCCGAAGCGTAGCCGGGGTCGCTGCCAGTGACGATAACCCCGAGTTCGTCTCCTCCCACTCTGACCAGGGCGTCGGAACTGCGCAGAGCGCCGCTGAGGCGCGGGCCCAGCTGGCGGAGGAGGGCGTCTCCGGCGGAGTGGCCGAAGGAGTCGTTGATCTCTTTGAAGTGATCAAGATCGATGAACAGGAAGGCCAGCAGGCGATCTGGAGTGCTGGGGTCCGCCCGGTCGGCGAAATAGGCGTCCAGCAGGGCGAACAGTCGGCGGCGATTGCCTAGGTCGGTGAGGTGGTCGGTGACCGACTGGCGCTGCCGCTCATCGGTGAGTTTCCGCAGCCGTACCGCCGAGAGACCGGCTCGAATCCCAGCTATCGCCAATGTTGCGATCGCCAGTCCCACCGCGATCTTCGCGGTTGGGTCGACCACGATGATGATCAGGGCGCCAGCCGCAGCCAGGCCGGGGAGGAGGAATCCCGGAGTTCTCTGGATCAGGAGCAGGTTGGTGGGGCCGCTGCGCAACCACATCGAGCTGGACACCAGCAAGATGGTGATTGGCCAGGCGATCCCGTTGCTGATGTCGGCGATGGCACTGTCGTGGTTGGCGAGCTGCAGCAGGTTGAAGCTGTCGCCCACCGCGATCGTGATGCAGGCCACTGCCAGCACGATCCACTGAGCCTTGGGCCGTCCCGGGAAAGTGGCGGTACCACCGATCACCAGGGCCAGAAGCAGCAGGTCGCCGACCGGGAAAGCCAGATTGACCGCCACTCCTAGAGGGTGGCGGCCGAAGGCCCCGAGAGACTGGACAAAGGCGTGCCGGAAGATGAAGCAGGCACACACTGCCGCGGCCCCCAGTCCGGCCACCAGCCCGTCGAGCCAGGTCGCGGGAACCAGGTGCCTGATGTCGCGGCGCATGACTTGGACCAGCCCCACGTAGGCGAGGGGGTAGAAGAGCAGGTAGAAGACGTCTGCCACCGAAGGCTGGGGTGGGGTCGCGTTGTTAAAGCTCTGGAATGTGGTGACGCTATCCCCCACAGTCCAACTGAGCAGGGCGGCCCCGAGGACCAGTGGGATGATCCGGTTGCGGCGCTTTCCGAACGCCAGGCCGAGGCACAACAAGGAGGCCGCGAACTCGAAGGCATCCACCCCAAACCCGTCGAGCGGAGTGGAGTACTTGTAGTTGCGAAGGATCAGGGAGATGAGATAGGCGACGATCAGGGCAGCCATCACCCCGTAGACGATCCAGATCAGCTTCGGCGATCGACCTCTCTTGGACACTTCAGCAGTACGACGCGCCAGAGAGAGCGTGTTGAACACGAGGTCAGCTTAGGCTTGACTTCGCGGAGCCGAAGTCACGGCGTCGGGACGACACCGAAACAACAAGTTCACGAAGGGGGCCGCCGGTGTGCGCACCGTGGAACCGCCGCCGCGGACTTGCCTCGCCTTTGCTAGCCCCCTGGCGGGTTTGTGCTGTGCCGGGCAGATCGGCCCGGGGTTCCTGTGAGATCCGCTTGCTTTCGATCCGACTAGCGCCTGACTTCGCTGCGGCGTCGATCGCCTGGACCCCCGGGACCAATCAGATCAGACCCAGCGATCAACCGCTCCAGAGACCGGTTTTAGATCTCCTGTAGATGGTCGAAGGCCCCGCTTGGTCAGGGTGGCTGGGGCTGGGACCGGACTCGCTGCCCCGGCGACCCGATCGAGGGGCCGACGGGGGCAACCCGAACCAGGGTGTTGTAGGTGATGAAGGCGATGGACAAGTGCATCAGCATCAGGACGGCGACCCCCCGGATGGGCTCGCCGTGAACCAGGATCCAAAGGTCTGGCAGCCACAGAAGCAGGGTCACCAACACCGCCGCGCGAATGAACAGCCAACGGGGCCGGGAAGAGATTCGGGTCACGAAGGGCCAGGCGAGGCAGGCGATGCTGACCCCGATCAGGGTCAGCTTGCCGTAGTCGCTGAGCTGGAAGTGTGGAAAGTCCCGCGTTGAGGGAAATATGGTCGTTCCAATCGCCACCAGAATCGCATCCGAGATCAGCGAGCTCGCGTTGGCCACGACCAGAGCCGCCAGCCAGCGAGCCGGTGATGGTTGGGCATGGTCCGGGGCCAGGTCAATCTTGAACAGCCCCAGCCACCTCTTGGTCCTGGGCGGAAGCTGATCGAACGATTGCTCCAGAAAGAGTTGGGTTCCCTGGGCGGTAGGCCGCCCGCCGGGTAGCTGGGTAGCCATGAGGCAGAAGATATTGGCGGGTGCGAGGGGAGGAGTTCCGAATTGAGTTAGTCGCATCCTCCGGTGCGCCGAGGTCCAATCGGAGACCGAGATCCCAAATGAAGATCAACGGGCAGTGGAGGACTTTCCTGGTTTGGACTACATTGGGTGTGCGCCAAGGCCTGGCCCGGGCCGGGAGACGGGTGGGGCCGACCATCGAGGCTTGACGGGGAGCTCGAAGATGGCTCGGACGGTGATGAACCGGATAAGTCTCCAGTGAAGCCGAGAACTACAGTTGCCGCGCCTGCCGTCCTTCTAGCGGCAGTACTAGCCGGCTGCGCTGGGACCGGTGCGTCGCCGGGCAGCGGTCGAGCCGCCGGACAGCCGGTCCCGTGGGCGGCTATTGCGCCGGAAGCCGCACCCGCGCTGACGCCTCTGGCAGTACCCTCGGGAACCTCAAAATGCCGGACCAGTCAGCTGGAGGGCCGGTTCGTAGCTAACGCCGGATTGACTGGCGGCCAGATCGCCAGTGGCTTCGCGTTCGCTGACTCATCTGCTACCAGTTGCCAGCTCGACGGTACCCCGACGGTCAAGCTGCTCGCCTCCTCCGGGACGGAGGTCTCGATTCAGGTGAGCCCTGACCTGGTCGACCCAGTTCCCTCGGCCCCGGTCCTGCTGCTGCCCGGGCTTACCGTCATCAAGCGTCGCGCCATCAGGCCCGGTCAGGCGTCGCTGGTCCTGTACTGGCCGACGCTCGACCTTGCCACTGGGGGGACGGACTGCTCCCCGCCGGCTACGGGAGCCAGCTCGGTCACCTTCTCGATCGCCGGCGATGCCGGGCAGGTCTCGGTGAAGGTGCCCACAAGTGGAGTGCCGGGAGCACCGATTGCTCCCTGTGATGGGGCTCTAGAGGTCAGCCCATTTCAGGCGGTGATCCCCAGTCCGCCAACAAATCTTCCCCGGCTAACCGCCCGGATTGAGGCCCCGGCCCAGGTCAGCGCGGGAAATGTCCTTCGGTACCGGGTGGTGCTGACCGACAAGTCCAAGGTCGCGGTGGACTTCGCCCGTGGATGCGCCTCCTACGGTGAGGTCCTAGCGGGGGAACCCGCCTCCGGGACCGCCCTCAAGGTGGTCCAACAGTACCAGCTCAACTGTGCCTTGGCTGGAACGTTGCGCCCGGGGCACAGCACCAGCTTTGCGATGGAGCTGCGCATCCCCTTGGGCGCGCCCCACCTGACCGCCGACCTGACCTGGGGGATACTCAACTCGACCGCATTCACCACAGCCGCCGAATCTGTAGGTGCCCGGGTCCATATCACCTAGCCGTCGAGACAAGGAATTGGTGACTTATCGAGGCTTCCGCGATCTCCTCCTCGCCGTGGCGCTGGTCGTCTTCGTCCCTTCGAGGTCAGTGCTCCGCGCCCACTGCGCGCCTGTGGGTCAGCCCGGGGACCGTCAGCAGGAAGACGAGGGGAACCAGGGCACCCAGTGCCCCGGCGACCATCAGCACATGGCGCGCTCCAATCGCTCCCGCCAGCGGACCGGTGACGGCGTTGGATAGCGGTGTGAGACTGAAGGACACCATCATGTCCAGACTGGCCACCCTCCCCAGGATGTAGCCAGGAACCTCCTTTCCCATCCGGGAGAACCAGATCACGTTGCCGAGGGTGATCCCACCGATCGTCACAAACATCAGAGGCAGAAGCTCCCAGGCGCTCCCGACCAGTCCCATTGGCACCAGGGCGGCGGTGCCGATGGCCCAGCTGAGGAATATCCAACTGACATCGCGCCGAGGGACCCCCCGCCAACCGATGTAGACGGCCGCCAGGATCGCACCCAGCCCACCGCAGGCTCCGACCAGGCCCAGGGTCTGGGGACCGGAGTGGAGGCGGTACTTGATGAGGTAGGGGATGAGCACGCCCAGCGGACCCGTGAGGGCGATGTTCGCGATGCCGGCCGCTGCGAGTCCTGCCCAAATCCAGGGCAGGCCGCGCACGAAGTGGAGCGCTTGGCGCGCCTCGTGCAGGATGGCGAACCGACCGGTGGCTGCCCCCGCCGACCCGTCTGCCGGTATAGGGCGGGCCGAGGACATAGCGGCCAGGGCGGCAGCAGCAACTACGAAGGTGCCGGCGTCGATCAGAAAAGCGAACCCGGTTCCGCCCGCGGCGATCAGCAACCCACCCACGGCGGGCCCGAGAAGGCTTGACGTCAGCGGCTGGACGAACTGCTCGACGGCCATCGCCTGGGGAAGCAAGTCGGGGTGGATCAGACTGGGGACGATGGCACGAGAAGCGGGGAGGAAGAACGCCTGGCTGACCCCGTAGACGGCCACCAGCACCACGATTTCCCAGAGCCGGATCTGGTGCAGCAGCACCAGGATTCCGAGCCCGCCGATCATTAGGCCACTGGCAAGGTTACCCAGCAGCATCACCAAGCGCCGATCGAGGCGGTCGCTGAGAACTCCGCCCAGTAACAACAGCAACACCTGGGGAAGCGCGAAGGCGGCGGAGACGACCCCCAAAGCGGTCGGCGCATTGGAGATCCGATACACCTCCCAGGCAATCGTCACAAAGTAGACTCCGTCGCCGAAGAGAGAGACGGTGGATCCCGACCAGAGCAGGACAAACTCCCGGACCCGCAGAAGCTGCCTGAGGTTGTCGGGGATCAGGCGGCGCATCTCGATTTCCTCATTGCGGTGAGCCAGCCTTGACGAGTCGCCTGGAATTTCATCGATTAAGTCTGCTGCCAGTCACGCTTATCGGTGAAACATCGGCGCCAGCTTAGTCGGCGGCGCAGTCCGTCTGGTGAGGTTCCGTCGGAATCAGTTTTAAGGGTTTGATTCCCTAGCCGAAGAGCCTCGGGTGCCTAGTTGGGGGATACCTGAGTGTGAGGAGCTGATCGTGGGAGGTCCGCCCGTCAGGCTAGGCGGCGGCGAACCCACCAAAAGGAGATCGCCACTAAGACAATGGCAAAGACGATAAAGATCGCCAGCTCGTACCATTGAAACGCCCAGTAGCGCCCAGCCGGTTGGTACGTGAGTAACTCGCGCACCCCAAGCTGGTCGGCGCATTTCTGCGCGAGGAGGAGCGGTCCTTTGGGGCCGGGGCCACGTAAGCTACCGGGTAGTGGCGGGATCGTGAGGTTAGGGCATGACCCGACTCCGCTGAGGGTGACTCCATGCGTTTTCCCGAAGCCAATGCGCAGTCCACTGCCTACAATTCCATTTTCGCCGATCACTCGTCCAGCGGCATTGATGGTCTGGTCCGAGGTGATCCAGTCACCGGGATTCGGTGTCCCCGCGCTGGCTCTGCCGGAGAAGAGGGTATCGGGTACGGTGAGCTGGAGCGGAGCGTTTAGGTTAGGCCGTATCCATAAGATCACAGCGACCCGAGTGGCGACAAAGCCGACAGCGGTCGCAGCCATGGCAGGCACGGTGCGCCGGGTCAGAGTCCCCATGGTGATCCCAAGGGCGAAGGCGAACGCGGCGTAGGCGACGGGGACGATGTCGCGTTCGTCAAACGACCCGAAGGGGTTGATGGTGACCTGGCCGAAAGGCGCGGACCACCAGGTCACCATCAGACTGAGGAGTCCGGCAACGCCCATGCTGGCCAGGCCCACGACGCCGACTTTTATCGCCAGCCACCGGGTGCGAGTGACACTCTGGGTCCAGGCCAGTCGGTAGGTGCCGGTCTCCAGTTCGCGGGCGATTAGCGGCGCCGCCCAGAAGACCCCGAGAATACCCGGAACGACGACGACCAGGACGTCGAGTGTCGTTTGCAGGTCGGCGTCGTTCAGGAGGAATGAGCTCTTCGCCGTCGAGCAGTCGTTGTGCGTCTTGCACGTGGCGACGGTCGTAGTGTAGAGGTGAGCCAGGTTAAGCCCGGTGACCAGCAGGATGATGGCGAGTAGCGCCAAAGCGCCCAACGCGACCAGGATCTGGATTCGGTGTTGGCGCCAAGTCAGCCACATCATGGCTGGACACCCAAGGTGGCCAGGCGAAGTCGTTTAGCTGCGGGCGCCTGGCGCATGTAGGCCAGCACGAGGTCTTCCACGCCGACCGGCTCCACGGTCCAAGCCGGGTCCAGGATGGGCTCCTCGGTGCGCACCAGCAAGGTGCTCTGGCGGTCGGTCTGACTAGCTTCTATGACCTGCTGATTCTTCGGCAGGGTGCTTGGGTCGCGGCGGGGTCCGATCAAGCGGCGATGCGACGCCAGCAACTTCTCAATTTCGCCGTCTACCTGCACGCGTGAGGAAACCAGCACGATCAGGTAATCGCAGACTCGCTCGAGATCAGCGACGACGTGGGAGGAAAGCACCACGCTGACTTGGCTTTCGGCGACGATCTCCATGAGAACTTGGAGGAACTCGCGCCGAGCGAGTGGGTCCAAGCTCGCCACCGGCTCATCGAGGATCAGCAGCTCCGGGCGCTTGGCAGTGGCCAGCGTGAGAGCCACCTGAGCCTTCTGTCCACCTGAGAGCGACCCAGCGGACTGGCTCAGGTCGAGATCGATCTGTTCGAGCCGGCCCTGCGCGAGGTCGTTGTCCCAGCCCGGGTTCAGGTGCGCCCCAAGCCGGAGGTGATCGGCAACGCTCAGGCTCGAATAGAGGGGTGTGTCTTGGGCGACGAAACCAACCCGCTCCATCTGCCGGCCAGTGGTGGCGGGTTCAGCACCGAGGACAGTGATTGAGCCCGACGTCGGGGACAGCAGGCCAGCGGCCAAAGACAGCAGGGTCGTCTTCCCGGCCCCGTTGGGTCCGACCAGCCCGACGACCCGCCCGGTGGGAATTGCGAGAGTGCAGTCGGAGAGCGCCCAGCGACTGCCGTAGCGCTTTCCCAATCCTGCCGTCTCTACGGCTGCGGTCACGCTACCCCCTCCTCGGTGGAGGAACGAAAGGTGTCGAGGAAGAGAGCTTCGATGCTCTCCTCATCGAGCCCCGCCAGGTGCGCCTTGGCAAGCCAGCGCCGGAGGTCATGGCGGAGGGGACCAAGCTCTGCCAGCGGGGCATCGCTCAGCGTCCTGGTCACGAACGTCCCAATCCCCGGACGGGCTCCCACCAACTCCTCGTGTTCGAGCTCCCGGTACGCCTTTAGGACAGTATTGGGATTGATCGCCAGCCGCGCTACCACATCCTTGACGGTGGGAAGCTGGTCTCCTTCGCGCAGAAGGCCCAGGCGGAGAGCTTGCCGCACTTGGTGGACGATCTGCAGGTACGGAGAGACGCCCGAGCGGGTGTCCAGGTGAAACTCGATCATGATAGCTCCATTACACTAGGTAGATAGATAACTATATCACTGGATCGCTGGCGCGTCAAGAGGTGGATGCGAGGACCCACGCCGGACCGACGAAACTCGTGCCGGCGCACAGAGCGCCTGGTCCGGAGCGGAGTGGGAGGCGACGACCAGGGTGTTCTGCCCTTCCGTGGCCTCGCCGACTGTGATCAGGTACCGTGATCGCTGGGTCACAGGTCGGCCCGTGGCAACGAAAGTGAACCGGGTGAGTGGTACCCCCGGAAGGACTGGAACCTCCGACACGCGGTTTGGGAATCCGCGTGCGTCCGTCCCTGGAGTGCTATCCAGTACCGTTTTGTACTTCAGAGCAGCCGGCTCAGTCCGCCCAGTGCGGTCCTCTGCGAACCAGTTATGGGCGTTCGATTCCGATTTGATTCGCGCGGCGCGCCGCGACAGAAACTGGTCTGGCTTGTCAGCGCATGCTGTGGCTGTAGAGGTGCACGCAGATGGGAGCGACGATGGCGACGATGATGAGTGCCAGCCCGACCGTGGTGACGACCGGGTGGTCCAACGACCACACGCCGGCGGGCGGCGGTCCGATGGTGTTGCCGAAGAGTTGGCGGCCCGCGGTGGCGACCGCGGACATCGGGTTCCAGTCGGCGATCACCCGCAGCCAGCTGGGCATCTTGGCGGGGTCGACGAAGACGCTGGAGATGAACCCGAGAAGGAAGGTGGGGATGCTGATGATGACGTCTGCCGCTTGGGCCGAGCCCGCCAGCAACCCCACTAATATCCCCAGCCAGCCGATGGCAAAGCCAAAGAACTCATAGAGCAGGATGGCGAGCACCGCGTTGCCCACGCCGTCCACTGGTCGCCAGCCCACCGCCAGGCCGCAGAGGATCATCACCACCAGCGCGGGAACTCCGAGCAACATCCCCGACAAGGAGCGCCCGATGACGATCGCCGAGCGGGCAATCGGGAGCGTCCGGAAGCGGTCGACGACACCCTCGCTCATGTCGGTGGCCACCGCGACGGCGACGTTGTTCGAGTTGAAGAGGATGGCCAGCGCGAAGAGGCCGGGCATTAGGTAGGAGCGGTAGTTCTCGCCTGGAATGCTGATCGAGCTACCGAAGACGTAGCCGAAGAGCACCACGAAAATGACCGGAATCAGAATGCTGCCAAAGATGACGTCGGGCTGGCGCCGTCCCCGGATGAGGAACCGCAGCGTCGCCGTGTAGGAGTCAAGCAAGCCCGAGCTGAGTCGTCCCTGTGCCGGCGCGGACGGCTGGCTCATACGGCGCTCGTCTTGTTCGTGTTCGACCGATCCCCGTCCCCGGAGCTGTCGGTGACGGTGCTGAAAACCTCGTCCAGGCTGGGCAACTCCAGCCCTACCTCCTGGGTGGAGACTCCCAGCTCGCGAAGCTGCGCGACTATCTCGCCCAGGGTGGCCAGGCCGTTGGTCGCCGGTGCGCTCACCGACCGTCCCTGCACCTCGGCCTCCTCCCCCAGGAGCTGGCGGACCTGCTCCACGGTGGCGGCGTCGGCGTCGGGCAGGATCACCCGCACAAACGGCCGCCCGATCGACGCCTTGAGTTGTTCCGGCGTGCCCCGCGCCACCACCAAACCCCGGTCGATGACCACGATAGTGTCGGCGAGCCGGTCGGCCTCGTCTAGGTACTGCGTCGTCAAGAGCACCGTGGTGCCGGCGGAAACCAGGTTGCGGATGTAGTTCCACATCTCGGTGCGGCTTATCGGGTCTAATCCCGTGGTCGGCTCGTCGAGAAAGAGCACGCCGGGATTAGCTATCAGGCTGGCGGCCAGATCGAGGCGCCGCCTCATGCCACCCGAATAGCGCTTGACCAGCTGCTTGCCGGCGTCGACGAGATCGAACTGGTTGAGCAGCTCCTGGGCGCGACGGCGCGAGACAGTGGCTCCCAGGTGGCAGAAGCGCCCGATGATTTCGAGGTTCTCGGTCCCGGTCAGCAGTTCGTCCATGGTGGCGGTCTGGCCGGTCACCCCAATCCGGGTCCGCACCTGGTCCGCCTGGGTGGCCACGTTGAAACCCTCGACCTGGGCGCTGCCGCCGTCAGCGGGGAGCAGGGTCGTGAGGATGCGCACCGCGGTCGTCTTGCCGGCGCCATTGCGGCCCAAGAGCGCGCACACAGTTCCCGCGGGAACGTCGAGGGTGACATCCACCAGAGCTCGGGTGGAGCCGAAGGAGCGTGCCAGGTGGTTTGCCGAGATGGCCGGGATGGTCACGACGGCTCTAGCGGAGAGCTGGCGGCGAAATCTAGCCGAAACACGGGATGGTGGACACTCGCTTCCCCGAACTCTGAATCAGAGCCGTTGCTGCAACGGTCAGGAATGAGCGGACTCCGCGGGCAAGCGACGTTGCGTGCCGGGATCGCTTCAGGGAGCACCTGAAGCTCTGATCCAGCGTTGATAAAAGAGTCCTGGGGTGACCTCGTCACTGTGTTTCAGCGCCTCCTAGCGGGTTCGGGTTGACCCCAATGCTGACCCAACCCGAACGGTCTGAAGTGGTCCGATCCGTCCCCATCTGAGATCATAATGGTGCCCCGGAAGGACTCGAACCTCCGACAGGCGGTTTGGGAATCCGTGGGCGACCGTCCATCTGCTGCCATCCAGTGCCGTTTGGTAGTTCAGAGTAGGCGTCTGGGTCCCTCCAGTGGCCTCCTGTGGCAAGGAGTTATGAGCGTTTGGTTCCCACTTCATTCCCAAGGCTCGGGGTGCAGGCGTCGGCTTGGACCCCGGCCGGTCCGCTCAGCGATCGAGCTCATGGCGATAAGCTGCGGTATGGTGTACTACAGGTATTACGTGTCAGGAGGCGAGATGAGAATCAACAGCAAGGGCCAAGTGACGATTCCTGCTCCCCTTAGGGAGAAGCACGGGCTGAGAGAGGGGGATGAGGTTAACGTCGTCGAGGAGGCGGGTGCTCTACGTATCGTCCAGATCGACCCCAGCCAGACTCGGGGGCTGCGCCTCGTGCACAGGATGCGCGGCCGGGCGACGACCACCATGACTACGGACCAACTGCTCCAATTGCTGCGTGGTGAGTGAGCCACACGTCGCGGTGGCTCCTGGAGTTCAGAGCTCCGTCACCCTGGTGGACTCGAGTGTCCTGCTCGACATCTTGACTGACGACCCTCAATGGGCGGGGTGGTCTGAGCAGGCCGTTGCCCGGGCCCGGGATGCGGGTCGCTTGGCGATCAACCCGATCGTGTATGCAGAGGTTTCTGCCGGATTCGACACGATCGAAGATCTGGACGACGCTGTTGCCGTTAGCGACTTCGAGCGCGAGCCATTACCCTACGAGGCTGGGTTCCTCGCAGGCAAGGTTTTCCTCGCCTACCGCAAGCGAGGCGGCCAGCGCCGCTCTCCGCTTCCGGACTTTTACATCGGGGCTCATGCCGCCGTACGCGGGTACCAGTTGCTCACTAGAGATGTTGCCAGATACCGTACATATTTCCCGTCCCTCGTTCTAGTGAGTCCGCTCTTTTGACCCATACTCCATCGGTCAAACTTGGAGCTAGTCGCTGGTGGCGGGTGTTCGTTTGAGATCGAAATTCGTGCCCGTGTCTGACTTCGGCTGACGACTCACGCACCGACTTCGGTTGACCCTTGACACTCCCAGGCTGGTATTGCTTTACGGCGTTGCCAAGTCAGGCGCGCCCAGGTGAAATGCGGCTTGGCATTGGACGACCAATTCTCGGCTGGCCGGGGTGGTTGAGGATTGCCAGATCAGCGCCAACACGACCGGGATCTCGATGTCACGGATGGGCAGCGCCGTCCGCTGCGGTGTGTAGCGGGCCGCCATCGATCCTCTCCGGGGCCATCAGGTGGACTCCTTGGGGTGCGTTCTTCCAGGAACACACCGAGGATCACCCGTGGCGCCGATCCCCGTTCAACCGGTGAGCGTTTCTTCCGGCCGAGTGACCGCGGATCGGCCGGCCCTGGTCGTTCGGGCGCCATGCAACACAGCGAGCGCGACTGCGACTCCGACTCCGAGCAAACCGGCGGTGGCGTAGATGGCCCGAGGACTGAGCGCAACCGCGACCGCGCCACCGACGATGAGCGAGACACCCTGAGCGCCTCCAATGGCTGCGTTGGCCGCTGCTGACACCCGTCCGCGCTCCGCCTCCGCCGTGCGGGTGATTAGCAGAGTCGAGAAACAGGCGACGGCGTACCCGTTTCCGATGCCACCGAGAATCGACAGCGGCACGAGCATCCAGACGGAAGGGACCACGGCGAACGGCGCAAGGGCAGCACAGGCCACTCCTGCGCCAGTGATCGTCGCCCAGATCTGTCTACCTTCGATTCTTAGCCTTGCGGCGGCGAGTGACCCGACCACGATCCCGGCGATCCACGCGGCCTCTGCGACCCCGTACCACACGGCCTCGGCGTGGAGGGTCGCCCGAACCAAGAAGACGAGCACCACGTCGACCATGCCGACCAAGAGGACCACGACCCCCAGACCGCCCGTGAGCGGGGCCAGCACGCTATCGGTGCGCAGGATCTCGAAACCGCCGCGGGGACGCTCCCGGCCAGGTTCCGGTCCGAGCGACCCTGGTCTGCGCCGGGTCCGGACCAGCGCCGCCGCCCCGGTCAGGACGACGAAGCTGGCCGCATCAACGGAGAGGGGGACGCCGCTCCCGAACGCCCCGGCGAGCAGGCCCCCGACCGCAGGGGCGCCCACCGCCACGAGAGCGTTCAGCGACTGCTGGGTCGACACCGCCTTGGCCACTCGGTCCTCGCCGACGATGCGCGGGACGAGTGCCGACCAGGTGCTGGCAGTGACCGCCGCTGCCGCGCCGAGGAGGGCGACCAGGACCACCATGACCACGACGGAGTGCAGGAATATGAGAGGAACGGTGCAGGCCACCTCGAGCAACCCCGCGCCCACGAGGAGGTGGCGGGAGTCGTACGAGTCGGCTAGGCGGCCCACCAGATGGGAGAGGAGGAGCAGCGGGACGGTGCCTGCGGCGAGCAGGACGCCGACCTCGTAGGGCCGGGCACCGTCGGCCTGCAGGCGAAGGATCAAGGCGACCAACGCCACCTCGTCGCCAAACGTCGACACCATCCGCCCGGCCAGGGCGATCAGGAAGTCCCTCCGGCGGGAAGCGATGTTCAGCATTCACTGAATAGTATTCACTGAACATCTTGGCGTCAAGTGGTAACCTTTGAGAGCGATGCCCAAGCGTCCTGCCCAGCACCCTTCACCGGAAGACGCCCCCGCGCTCCGCGTCGAGGATCCCCGGAGCATCCGCGCATTAGCCCATCCCGCGCGGCTCGCCATCATCGACGCCTTGGCCTCAGGCGAGGAGCTAACCGCAACCCAGTGCGCGGAGCTGACCGGTCTCAGCCCGAGCGCGACGGCCTACCACCTCAATTTCTTGGAACGCTACGGCTTCGCCGAAGCGGCACCTCCGCGTCCGGACCGACGAGAGCGGCCGTGGCGAACGAGTGGGCGCCCCATCCAGGTCGATCTCGATACCTCGACGCCAGCTGGATCCGCAGCAGCTGCAGCCGTGGGCGGTGCCTACATGGACACGACCCGCGCCATCGCCGCTGCGTTCACCGAAGGTGCCCACACAGAGCCCGAGGAGTGGCGCGATGCCGTCTTGAATAACTCCGACCTCTGGCTGACCGCCGAAGAGTTCCACAGGGTGGCAAGGGAGCTGGAAGCAGTGCTCAAGCCATTCCGGGGGCGTAGGCGCAACGAAGATCGCCCGACCGGCGGCAGGCGAGTCAGGGTGATGAACGTCGTCGTTCCACGTCCGCGTCGCTCAACCAGAGGCGCTCCGCGAGAGGCGTGAGTTCAGCGACGAGACACAATGGGGGCCCGCGAAGTCAAGACCGCGACTCCGACTTCCAGAGAGCGGCGACGTCTGTCGTCTACGGAGTGTCCTCGAATGCCTGGTACCTCGGTGATCTGACGGTGATGCCTAACGCCGGCCGGGGGGCGCGTGGCCGCTATCCCGCTGGCGTGACCGACGACTGCGCCAGCCATCATTCGATCTGGGACTCGTGGGCATCTTCCGCCGCGAGGTTAGACGGGTCAGGTGACAGCCATCCACGCGTCTCGGCGCCATACCCGCTGCAGTTGGCGCTGCAACCGGATCGAATCCGAGCGTGTCTCGCTGGTGCGCGCTGAGATCAGAAGCTGGTGCCTCCGGAAGGACTCGAACCTCCGACAGGCGGTTTAGGAATCCGCGTGCGTCCGTCCACCGGGTGCTATCCGGTAGCGTTTCGTAGTTCAGGGTAGGCGGCTCAGTCTGTCTAGTAGCCTCCTGTGGGAACCAGTTATAGGCGTTTGATTCCCATCGGATTCCCGAGCCGTGTGGGCGATCACGAATAGTGCCGCGCCCCGCTGCTCGCCGACGGATTGCGTGAGCGAGTCCGATCGCGGCGGCGCGTGCTGAGGCACAATTGGGCTGTGAGATCACCGTCGGGCCAGTACACGACCAAGCGGCTCGCACCCGATACCTGGGCTGACTTCGCGGCACTGGTGGAGGCGAACAACGGCATATGGGGTGGTTGCTGGTGCATCGGGTTCCACCGCGAGGGCATTGGCAAGGACAGCACGGCGGCGGGCAACCGCGAGGCCAAACTTGCACACGTCGAGAACGGGTCCGTCCATCAGGTCCTCGTCTACCGCGGCGACGCGTGCGTGGGCTGGTGTCAGTACGGCCCGCGGGCCGAGGTGGCCACGATCAAGAACGTCAAGGCCTATCAGAAGGACCTCGTCGACCTACCTGACTGGCGGATCGGTTGCGTGTTCACCGGAAGTGGATGCCGGCGACAAGGCGTGGCGCGTGCCGGACTCGCGGCGGCACTGAGCGCGATCAGGCAGGCGGGAGGAGGCGTGGTAGAGGCCTATCCCGAGCAGCTGGACGGGCGTGGCCCGCAGCGAGGCGCCTATCTGCAAACCGGTCCGGAGAGCCTGTTCGAGGAGTTCGGCTTCGTCCGTGACCGCCGCATCGCCAAGTGGCGCTGGGTCATGCGTTTGACCCTCGCGAACCGGAAGGAGCGCTAGCGCCGGCTGAAAGGTAGCGGGTCCAGCTTTTAGTGTTGACCCGGTCGGCGTGACAGCTCGAGGAGCTGTCGATGGGACCATTTCTGATCTCATTTTGTGGTGCCCCCGGAAGGACTCGAACCTCCGACACGCGGTTTAGGAAACCGCTGCTCTATCCCCTGAGCTACGAGGGCCAAGGCACAGGTCCAGATGAGATGGTGCCGATCGTCAAGACTACCGATCCCGGCCCGGCACGTCCGTCCCCACCCAGGTGGCTCTACCCTCTGAAGGGTGATTGAGAATCCGGAAGGCCCTTCGGACAAGGATTTGGGGACTGCGGCTCCCAGCGCCATGGCCGAAGCGATCGGGCCGGTCGCGGCCATGGGCCGCCTTTTCACCGGAGCAGCGGATCGATGGAGCGGATCGCGCTCACTGCGCCGCTCTCTGGCCCTGTGGAGCGGCCTCGGGCTAGCCCTCACCTTGGGGGCGGGGGCTAGCGCCGGACAACTCGGCGGCCAGGTCGATTTGGGTCTCCTCTCCGGCGCCGCCTGGTGGGTCGCGACCACGGCGTGTCTCTTCGCCGGGATCTCTCTGCTGCTCCGGTACCCAGACCAGACTCCGGTAAATCGCTTCGGGATTCCCAACGGGATCACCGCGATCCGGGCCTACCTTTCCCTGCCGGTAGTCCTCTATGCGGCCCTCCCGCCCTTGGGCCTGGCCCGCGTTCTGTTCTTGGTCATCGCGGCCCCCATTGCGGCGCTGGATTCGGTAGACGGTTACATCGCCCGTCGGGCTGGGCCGCTCACCGTCCTGGGCCGGGCTATCGATCCGATCATGGACACCGTCTTCTTTTCGCTCTGCGCGGTGGCCTGCCTGATCGTCGGGTTCATCCCCCTGTGGCTAGCGGTGCTGGTGCTGGCCAGATATGGCTTACCGGGGGTGGGATTCCTGCTGCTCTATCCCTGGCTGCGGCGGCGTCCGGCCTTGGTGGCGACCAGGTTCGGCAAGGTCAACACTCTGGCCAGTGCAGTCACGATCGGGGTTTCCTCGCTGCTGGTCTTGGCCGGTGGGCCCGCCTGGCAGACCGATATTGGACTGGGAGCGGTGGTGGCGGCGACCGCCCTTGGTCACTTCGTGACCCTGTGGCGGCGCACCTTCCCATCCAGACGGTCTGGGAGCTTGCCTAGGGTGGGGTCCGGGCTCTGACCTTTCCGGTTCCGAAGCGTCACTGGATGCGGCGCCAAAATCGGATGGCGAAGCGCTGAGGTGCCGGGTAAGGTGAAGGCCATGGTCGCTGCAGGAATCGGACCGAATGAGCGCTGGCTGGCGGTGGTCGGTCGGGACGCGGAAGCCGACTTCGTCTTCGCGGTCACATCGACCGGCGTCTTCTGCCGCCCCGGCTGCCCGGCGCGGACCCCTAATCGGGACCGGGTGCGGTTTTTCGCTGACCCCGAGGCAGCCAGCTCGGCGGGCTATCGCGCCTGTCATCGCTGCTGCCCCGAGCGCCCCGGTCTCGGTCAGGAGGCCGTGGCCCGCGCCCGAGAGCTTTTGGAGCGGGCGCCGGCGAGCTGGGCTACCGGATCTCTCGCGGCCAAGGTCGGACTCAGCGCAAGTCAGCTACAGCGCGCCTTTCGGAGGGCCTTCGGAGTCTCCCCAGCCGAATACGCCAGGGCCCTTCGCACCCAGCGCGCTCGGGCGGCGCTGGCTGGCCCGGCCCCGGTCACCGAAGTGCTCTACGACGCCGGGTTCGGATCCAGCCGGGCCTTCTACGAGGTGGTGCCGTCGGCGCTGGGGATGACTCCTAGCCAGTTCCGAAAGGGCGGGGTGGGAGTGGAGATCCGCTACACCCTGTTCGAGTCGTTCCTCGGTTTGCTCCTGGTCGGGGTCACCGACCGTGGGGTTTGCTCGGTCAAGATCGGCGACCAGGCGTCGCGATTGGAGGCCCAGCTTCGGGTGGAGTTCCCGGCGGCGCAGCTCAACCGAGACGAGACCGGCCTCAGTGAAGTTCGAGAGGCGGCGCTGAGCCTGGCGGCTGGGAGGCGGGGCTTCCCGGATCTGCCGCTGGATGTGCACGGAACCATGTTCCAGTGGATGGTCTGGCGGCAGATTCAGCGGATTCCTCGGGGCCGGACTAAGACTTACGGCGAACTGGCCAGCGCGATCGGCCGGCCAACGGCGGCCCGGGCAGTGGCTCGGGCCTGCGCCACCAATCAGGTGGCGCTGTTGATCCCCTGTCACCGGGTGGTGCCGGCGGCTGGAGGGGAGGGGGGCTATCGCTGGGGTAAGGACCGCAAGCGGCGCCTGTTGGCGGCGGAGGCGGACGGGAGCTAGTAGTTCGGGGGCGGCCGGTCCAAGCGCGAGGTCAGCTGGCCCACGACCTCGGGGGCGACCACCCAGCACAAAGTGGCGTGAGCCGCCCGGAATCCCCGTCCGAGGGTGCCCACCCGGGCCAACTGAGCATGGGTATGGCGGAGGGCCGACTCGGCAGCGTGCAGGCCCGCCCCGACCGCTGCGAACGGGAGCAACTGGAAGTCGACGAAGATGGCCATGGCGGCGGCGATTCCAACCGGGACGTGGAACTGGACCAGCAGGAAGACCAGCACTCCCTCCCTGATCCCGATGCCATTGGCGGAGATCGGGATGAAGGTCACCAGCAGTGCTACCGGCAACGCCAGCGCGAAGATCTCCCAGGAGATGTTGTAGCCGAGAGCCCGGCTGAAGGCCTCCATGGAGAGGAGGTTCAGTCCCCAGCCCAGTCCGCCGGCGGCGATCGAGTAGATGAGCGCCAAGGGGGTTCCCTTGTAGTTCGCCAAGGAACGAAGGAAGGGGCCGATCCGCTGCAGGTGGACCCGCCAGCCGAGCTCTCCGGTCGCCTTCCCCAGCTTTTTGGCGAAGAGCCTCTCCGCCCCCAGGGCCAGTCCCCAGCAGAGAAGCATCACCCCGCTGAAGGAGGCGAACCCGATCAGTCCCGGTACGCGGAAGACGTTGTGCATTACGACTGCGCCCAGGAGCCCCCAGAGGGCCATACCCAGAGTCCCGGCCATACGGCTCCCTACCAGTGAGGCGATCACCGGGCCGTGGCCAGCGACCTTGCCAACCTGAACCGCTCGGATGGCGTCGCTGCCGACCCCGGCCGGGAGGACCTGATTAAAGAAGAGACCCTTCATGTACCAGCCGCCCAGAAAGCGCCAGCCCAGCATCTTGCCGGCACCCCTGATCAAGGCTCCCCATTCCAGAATGCTGGCCAGCACCGAGAGGCCGGCCAGAGCGAGGGCCAGAAGAGCCCACTGCCAGTGGAGGTGAGAGAAGGCCTGCAGCGCCGAGCCGAGATTCACCGAGTGGGCGAAGATCCCGAACGCTAGGAGGGTGATCCCCACCCTCACCCAGGGCGTGGCGAGGGCAAGGCGGATACTGGCCAAGAGCTTGAGGGCGGTGCGCTTACCCACGCTTCGGCACGATACAACAAGCTCCGCCGGATGCCGCCGTTCGCGAACACTTTGTCTCACCCCCGTCGCCCACAGCTTAGGATTTGCTTCAGTTGACCTCTCTTTCGCCGGTTGAAACCGCTAACCAGAGAACCCCGCGGGTAGGCATCCTGCCTTCTTTCGTCCCCCACGATCGGCGAGATCGGGTGGATCGGCCGCCGCGCCGGGAGCGGATCGAGCAGCGCCTCTGGGAGATGACGCCCGGCCTGACGGTGTGGCTGATCCTGGTCACCCCCCTGACGATCGGTTTCATCATCACCTTCACCAACTTCGAGTACCTCTGGCTGCTTGGGCTTTTCGCAGTGGTGCTCGACACCTACTGGCTGATCAAGCTGGTGCACACCTTCCGCTACGTGCTCAGGGGCATCCGGCTGCTGGAAGGGGCCCAGGCGATCGACTGGGCGGAGAGGCTGCGGGCGCTGGCGGTCAGCCCCGGGCAGCCCGGCCCGGACGAGGTCATCCACGCCTTTTTGATCCCGACCTATACCGAGCGCTACGAGACGCTTCATGCAACGGTCTCGGCCCTGGCGGCTGCCGACTACCCCAGCGAGAACAAGATCTGCGCCATCATCACCCGGGAGACCGATCTTCAGGGCTGTCTGAATGTGGAGCGGCTCCAGGAGAAATTCGGGGGCAGTTTCCGAGCCTTCTGGCACATCAAGGACCCACTGCTGCCGGGGATCGTGGTCGGCAAGTCAGCGGCCATGGCCTATGGCGGCCCAGTCCTGCGGCGGGCCTGCGACGGTCTGGGACTTGACCCCCACCGGGTGATAGTCACCGACCTCGACTCCGACTACCGGGTCCATCCCCAGTACCTGGCCTACACCACCTACGAGTTCTGCCAGTCGGAGGACCGGCTCACCTCGATCTGGCAACCGGTGCCCATGTTCCTCAATAACCTCTGGAAGGTGCCGTCGGCGGTGCGCTCGATGGCCACCCTGGGCACCCAGTGGCAGCTGTACCTGCACCAACACCCCAAGCGGCTGGTGATGTTCTCGGCCTACTCGATGTCACTGAACATGCTCACCGAGGTGGGCTACTGGGACGATGACGTGATCCCGGAAGACTCCCGTTTCTTCTGGAAGGCCTTCTTCAGGTACGGGGCTCAGCTGCACGTCCGTCCCGCCTACCTGCCGATGTACGGAGACGCCCCCCGGGCTTCCGACTATGGCACCACCATCGTCAGCCAGTACAACCAGATCAAGCGATGGGCCTGGGGGGTGACCGACGTTCCCTACGTGGCCTCCAGGATGACCTCCCATCCGGAGATCCCGTTGCGGCTCCGGGTGGAGCGCTTCCGGATGCTGGTGTTCAACCACCTCAGCTGGGCCACGGTACCGATGCTGATCCTGATCTCTGGCACCCTGCCGTCGCTCTTCAACTACGACTACGCCCTCTCCAACATGGGAGCGATCCTGGAGACCACCGCCAGCATCATCCTGACCACCACCTTGCTCAACATTGTGGCGGTGGCGGTGCTGGACAACCGGCTCCAGCCGAGGCCCGCAGGGTGGCCCTGGTGGCGACGCCGGCTGGTCGACATGCAGACGCTGACCTACCCGGTGGTGTTCGTGCTGCTCAGCGTTATCCCGGCCCTCGAGGCCCAGACCAGACTGCTCTTCGGCTCCCACCTGGAGTATCGGGTCACCGAGAAGAGTTAGCCGCAGGGCCCCAAGTACAATTCCGGCGATGGTGGACCGCCCGATCGTATTCAGCGGGATGAAGCCCACCGGGGTCCTGCACTTGGGGAATCTGCTGGGGGCGCTTCGGCCCTGGGTGTTGGAGCAGGACCAGTTCCGCAACTACTTCTGCGTGGTGGACCTGCACGCGCTCACCGAGGTCCACGACCCCAAGCAGCTCGCCGACCAGACCCGCCAGGTGGCCGCTCTCTACGTCGCCGCCGGGATCGACCCCGAGGTCTCAACCATCCTGGTGCAGTCCCAACTGCATGAGCACAGTGAGCTGGCCTGGATCCTGGGCTGTCTCACCCCGACAGGCTGGCTAGAGAGAATGACCCAGTTCAAGGATCGGGCCCGCAAGCGGGACTCGGAGCGGATCAGCACTGGGCTATTCACCTACCCGGTCCTGATGGCGGCGGACATCCTTTTGTACCGGGCCAACTTCGTGCCGGTGGGGGAGGACCAACGTCAGCACCTGGAGCTGACCCGAAACCTAGCTGCCCGCTTCAACCGCCTCTTCGGCGAGACATTCGTCCTCCCTGAGCCCCGGATCGCCCAGATGGGGGTCGGGGGGCGGGTGATGGCGCTCGACGACCCGGAGGCCAAGATGAGCAAGAGTTCAGAGGGCGACGCCGGGCTGATCGCCCTGCTGGACCCCCCGGACCGGATCCGGTCCAAGGTGATGCGGGCCAAGACCGACAGCGGCAGCACGGTGGAGGTGGCTCACGCCCAGGCTGGAGTGGCCAATCTGCTGGATATCTATCGGAGCCTGACCGACTGCACGCTCAGACAGCTTGCCACCGAGTTCGATGGCAAGGGCTACGGCGAGTTGAAGGGCAAGGTAGCCGACGCCGTGGTCGCCGCCCTCACCCCTATCCAGGAGCGCTATCAGCAGCTGATGGCCGATCCCGCCAATATCGACTCTATCCTGGCGCGGGGGGCGACCACGGCGCGCCAGGTTGCGGGAGCGACCATGGCGGACGTCCGCGAGCGGGTCGGCCTGCTAGCGCCTCGACCACCCTCGCCCGATGGGTGACTGAGACTTCCTGGTGTGGGCTGGGACCTCGGCCGCTCGGAGAAACCTATCGGATGGACACGGACTGAGGCAGCGCTGGCGCTGGTCGCAGAGTCTTAGACAATTTCGCCTCGCGGGGAGGGTGTCTCAACGCTCTGCCGGCCGGTCAGTTCTCAGAGCGCCGCTCCACCCGGGGTCGGACGGATCCCAGGGCTACAGAGGGCGTGGGAGCGCTCGCTACACTGCGCGGACGGGACCCTCAGCACGGTGTGCTGCCCGGAGGACCGCCCGGCACCCAAGGAGTATCGGAGTTCCCGATTACGCCTCCCCCCGCAAAGCTGAGGTCGTCGGCCAGGCGGGCAATCAGTAGGTGGTGAATTCGCCTGAAGGAGCCCCGGCTCATCCTGACGTAATTACCTGGGCGGGAGTGGCTATACCACGACGCCGGCTGGTGATGACGCTGGCGGTCGTCGCAGCACTTGTCGGCATCGGTCTTCGTGTGGTGGAGCTCCTACGCCCCGGCCATCTGCTCGGAGTTGACCAGTACGACGACGCCGTGTATCTGGGCGCGTCTTTGCGAATTTTGGCGGGCGCCATCCCTTACCGCGACTTCATCCTGATTCAGCCCCCGGGGCTCCCGCTACTCCTCACACCTGTAGCCGCCCTATCGCATTGGCTAGGAGCCCGAGGGGCCATGGCTGGGGCCCGAGTTCTGGTTCCGCTGGTCGCCGGGCTGGACGTGCTGCTCCTGGGATGGCTTCTGCGGCACCGCTCCCCGCTGGTCGTGGGGGTCGCGTGTTTCGCCCTGGCCGCCTACCCTGACGACCTCCTCAGTGCGCAGACCGTGTACCAGGAGCCGTTCCTAAACTTGTTTTGCCTCCTCGGTGCGGCACTTATCTTCCAGGCAGACACCCTCACCTTCTCCCGACGTAGGCTGTGGTGGGCTGGAGTTGTATTCGGACTGGCCGGGTCGGTGAAGCTATGGGCGATTTTCCCGGTTCTGATCCTGGTGTTGCTGCTCTGGCGCTCCCCCGGGCGGCTCCTCATCCTGGTGGCCGGCTCGGCGGTCGCGTTCCTGGTGGTTTGCTCGCCCTTCCTACTTGTCTCGGCAGGGCCTTTTGTCCACCAGGTGATCGTCTCCCAGGCTGAGCGGGTGGATGTGACCCGGGTCCCGCTGGCGGTGCGCCTAGTGATGATGACCGGAGTGGTGATCACCAACGTGACCGCGGTAACTCCGCTCCAGCGATGGATGGGCTTGGCTGTAGCGGCTGCACTGGCAGGGTTCCTCGCGGCCGCCTTCATATTCTTCCCGCGACCAGCCGGGGTTGAGTCGGGGTTTAGCCGAGGATGGCGGCGAAGCCGGAGAACCACCGAGCTGGAACGGTATGCGCTGGGGGCGTTGGTGCTGACGGCGCTGGCGCTGATGATACCCGACGATTTCTACTTCCACTACGCCACCTTTCTAGGTCCCTTCCTGGTGCTGGCCCTGGGAATGGCTGCAGGACGGGTGGAGCCGGTCCTCCCCGAGATCGCATACGGAGCTGCTGCGCTCATTCTTCTGGGGGCCCTGATGCACGCTGCGCTGGTAGCTCGGGGGGTGGGTCCTACGCCTGATCCGGCGGCCGCTCTGGACCGCCTGATCCCGGCAGGTGCGTGCGTCGTTACTGACAATCCCGCCTACCTGATCAACTCTGATCGCTATCAAGGGGGACCGCGATGTCCCCCGGTGGTCGATCCCTACGGGGCCACGATTGCCCTTTCCGGCGGTCTCGTGGCGAACGGCGGAGCTGCTCGGAGCCGGGACGCCGTGGACACTTGGCTGGGCTACTTCCGCTCTGCCCAGTACCTGCTGCTGACGCCCGCCAGCTCAGTGCGGATCCCATGGGATCGGAAGCTGACTTCGTACGTGTACTCGCACTTCACCTTGGTTGCGACGCAACCCGTGCTGGTTCTCCGGCGCGGCCCCGAGCGGAAGTCCAGTCCGGGGTATTCATTGCGTTCCCTGGCAGGTGCGTGACAGACCCCGACATCTGGGCACCGCAGTCAGCGATTGCGGCGACGCCAGGACCAGCCGCGCGTCAAACCGCGCTGGAGGCGCACTCGAGAGGTGCGCGGTGAGACAGAGTCTCCGGTGAGCCGAACGGCCGGGTCGGAGCCGACCCCCACTGGATGGTGGAGGCTTGCGAACCTCTCCATCTGGCCGGTGGCCGCGATCGTGTGTGGATTGGGGTTGGTCTTGGCCTTGCATGCGCTCGCCCTGCGCCCCCTCGTCGACTTCGATGAGGGGCTCAACGCTGTCATCGTCGACCACATGGTGCGAACCGGCAACTGGCTGGTGCCGGTCTTTGATTCCACCACCCGCCTTCGCCGGCCGCCACTCTACTTCTGGCTGTCCGGGATGGTGGCTTTGATCAGCCATCAGCACTCGGCCTGGGCTTATCGACTGCCGTCGGCTCTAGCCGGGGTGTTCCTGGCAACTGGCCTCGTGGTCTACCTGCGCCGACAGCTGCGGTGGTCAGTCGCATTCGCCGGCCTAGCGGGGATCTGCTTGCTGACCATGCCGTACTTCTTATTGCTCAGCCGCCAGGCGATGCTCGCCGTCGTGGCCGCCGCTTTGGTATCTGCCGCCATCCTGGCGGGCTGGCACTGGACCCGGGGTCAGGGTGGTTGGTGGTCGCCCCTGGTAGGAGGCTGCGCCTTGGGGCTGCTGATCCTCGACTACAGCGCGATGGTGGCCCTCCCCCTCGCCGTCATCGCGGTCGACGCGGCGCTGCGAGGACGGCGCCCGTCCTGGACCTGGCGACAGGTCGTGGTGGCCTTGGCTCCGGCTCTGGTTCTGGGCTTGTGGTGGCCGCTGTTGATGTCATTCCGGTTCGGTGGCGAGTTCTGGGGCCAGTACTTTTTTCAGAACGTGGTCTCCCGGGTCACCTCTGACGTCGAGACGGGGGGACGCCCGATCTACTACTACCCGCCGATGTTGGCGGCGGGAATGGGAGCCTGGGCTCCGCTCGCCGCGCTGGCCGTGGTGCGGTCTTGGAAACAGATCTGGCACAGCGCCGACTCTCCAGAACGGCTGGCCGTGACCTGGGTCGTGGTAGGGGTGGTGGGCTTCTCACTTTCCACCACCAAGCTGCCCTGGTACGTGGGACCCGTGTACCCGGGCCTCGCACTATTGGTGGTCGCCTACTTGCGCCGACTGCCCGCCGAGCTGGGTTTCGCCCCAAGCAAGGGCCAAGAAGCTGGTGGACGGAGCTCCGCGGCCGTGGTCGGAGTCGTCGCCCTGGTCGGTGTCGGGCTCGGCCTCTGGCCTGTGCCTAGGCCGGCTTGGACCCTCCTGGTGTGCGCCGTGGTGGGCGCGGCGGCGATCGTGGTGGAGGTCAGCGGAGCGAGACATGGAGGCGGCGCGACCCCGCCGGCGGGTCGCCGTCGCCTTGCGGCATACGGGTTGGCTGGCGTGATCCTGGTTGCGATGGGTCGAGCCTTGATCTTTCCTCTCAGCCCGGGGGCACCAGGGTTCGCGGAGAACCTGCAGCCGGAGCCTGCAGCAGTCCCCGAGGCTGCCATCGCCAAATTGGCGGCCCGCGACCCCTCAGTTCCTCTGGCCCTGCTGGTCAGCACCACGCCGACCCTGATTTTCTACTCCGGCCGTTCCCAGGTCGCCGTCTACACCAGTGTGGAGTCCGCAGCCAAGGCTCGCGGTAGCTGGCTCATCACCGACGCTGGTCAGCTGGCGGCGCTGCGTTCAATCCGTTCTGGAGCACGACTCCTTGGCCGGCGGGGTGGACTGGTGTTGGTTGCACTCCCTGGCGCTCCCGGATCGAGCCATTTGAAGAAGTGACTCAGATTGGAGACTGCCTGGCGGCGGACTGAGTTGTGCGGACGGACCGCGGGCCAGCAGGCGGTTGGTCCGAATAGGACCACCCGGGCCCGACCGCAGCCCTACTGATTCGGAGTCCAAGGAGTTCTGGGGGGCGCTGGCGCGGCCGAGACCGGGAGAGTGGGAGCCAACCCTAAGGGCTGCCGCTTGGAGTAGCCGTAGCACCCGGCCAGCGCGACCAGAGCAAGCACCAGGTAGTTGGGCGCGGCGGGAAGCCAGGATCCAGGCACGTCGTCAAAGGGCAGAACAAAGTCATGTCCCATCTTTGGTGTAAATTCAGCCGGAAGTTAGGCATAGAGTCATCAGGCAGCTAACCCGGGCGTCAGGGGGTTGGTGAGGCGGTCTTGGTTGGCGGGGTCCAGCTGACCCACGGCCGGTCCGAAGCTGGCGACTCCCCGGGTGACGGCGGCGCACGCCAGAAGGGGACCTCTGTGCGACTCCAAGTGACTCCCGGAGGTCATCACCGTCACAGCGATGATGCCGATTCCCGAGAGGGTGCACCTTGGCCAGGCGGCTACCACGGTCAGGTGCGTGAATGCGGCAAGCAACCAGACTGAGCTAGGCGGGCTTACGTAGAAGGAGTCCGAGCGCTCCGATGGCGCCGATCCGACTCCGGGGGGACAGGGGGCACCGGACCAGCGCAGGGGAAGCCGTGCCCCACTGCGCCGCCGCTGGTGGCCGCAGCCGAGAGCGGTGTCTGCTCGAAGTCACCTGGAAGTGGCTCAAGGGGAGCCCGGAGGGCGGCAGCGTAGGGGGTCGGGCCTATAATCCCGCCGATGCGGTGGAGTCGTATAGGCGTCTTCCTCACCGCCGCGGCACTGCCGGCCTATGTCCTGCGCGGCCACCTGTTTGGGCGGTTGCCCTTCACCGGTCTGGAGGTCGTGCTGGGGCTTACCGTGCTGGCGTTCATCGTCGAAAGCTCGCTGCAGCGACGGATACCCCGGCTGGACACCCCCTTCAGCGTGATCATGGCGGTGATCCTGCTGGCGACGGTCATCGGGGTCGCCAGCAGCCGCGAACACCTGGCAGCTCTGGGTGTCGCCAAGGACTACATCGTCGAGCCGATGGTCCTCTTCTTTGTGGCGGTCAACGTGCTGCGCTCGAGTTGGGACTGGGAGCGGGTTGTCTACGGGCTCTACGTGAGTGGCCTGGTGGTCGCTGTCTCCCAGATGGTGGCCATGGGCGAGGCCCTGGGCAGCCACGCGGTCAACCTCAACTTCTCACCTCCGACTCCAACCTGGCTCTGGAGCAACAACAACTTCGGGGGGATCTTCCTCGATCCGGTGGTGGGTCTGGCGCTGGGCTTGGCCCTCTTCGGAGGGGTGCGCTACCGCAAAGTGCACTGGGCCGCCCTGACGCTGCTCGGGGCGGGCGACATCCTGACCCTCAGCCGAGGCTCCTGGCTGGCACTGGTGGTGTTGGCCGTCCTGGCCGCCGCTCTCCATCCCCGCCGCCGGGTGCTGCTGTCTCTCTGCCTGGCGGCGTTGGTGGTGGCGGTGGTGCTGCCCCCGGTACGGCATCGGATCACCAACGAGCTCAATGCCAGCAACCCGGCCAACTCCCTGGTCACCAGAGTGCATCTCTGGCACGCCACCGTCGACCTGATTGAGAGTCATCCCTTCACCGGGTCCGGTCTGGCCGGCTTCCAGGCCATGATCGGGCCCTATCGGGCCCAGGTCCACGACCCTTCCACCCAGACCCACGTCTACCCCGACCAATTGGAGCTGGACTTCTGGGTGGAGCTGGGGGTGCTCGGGTTCGTGGCCCTGCTGGGCTTCCTGGCGGAGCTGATCCGCTACCTGGCCCCGGCAGTGCGGGCCGGTCCCCGGGGCCATCCCTGGGCGGTGGCTCTGACGCTGGCCTGGGCGGCGATCTTCGTCCACGGGCTGCTGGACAGCCCCTACTGGAAGAACGACCTCTCCGCCGAGTGGTGGTTGCTGGCGGCCTTGGTCACGGTGGCGGTGGTTCCGGCCACCCGGCACCTGCAGTTGCCCCGGCGCAAGCCGGCGGCTCCCTAAGCCGGCCAGTGTGAGCATCGCTCAACGGGCGGTCCGCAGCACCACCATCCTCTTCGTCGCCCGGACCGCCTCCAAGATCTTCGTGCTGGGCGCCTTCCTGGTACAGCAGCACACCCTGCACGCCCTGCTGTACGGAGAGTTCAGCCTGATCGTGGTGCTCAGCACCCTCTCCAGCATCGTCGGCGACCTCGGCCTGCAGATCGTCTACCTCCGCGAGGGCAGCCGAGACAACGCCCGGATGAAGACCTACCTGGCGGCGGTCCTGGCGGCCAAGATCCCCCTCTTCCTGCTGAGCCTGGGGAGCCTGGTCCTCCTGGCCGCCGTGGCCGGGAAGGGCCCGGGATTTATGGCCCTGGTAATCCCGGCTTTTGCCCTCCAGGTGGCGACCAGCGTCGCCAATGTGCTCCGCAGCACCTTCTACGCCACCGGTGAGATGCGCTACGAGGCGGTCGCCACCATGTCTGAGGCGGTGATCCTGCTGGGGGGCACCATCTTGGTGGCCAGGGCCCACCTGGGGGTTGCTGACTATCTGTGGGTCTACGCGCTCAGCTACGCAGTGACCTGCGTTTACGCCTATTTGATCATCGCCCGGCGCTATTTCGTGCCCTCGGTCCACTTCGACCCGGTACTGGCCCGACGGCTCTTAAAGATGGCCCTGCCCTTCGCCTTGGTGTTCTTCCTCAACACCGTCTACTTCCGCATCGATGTCGTCATCCTCAGCATCTACCGGCCGCTCGCCGAGGTCGGCTACTACACGGCCGCCTACAAATTCCTGGACGGGCTCTCGTTCGTACCCCAGACGATCATGAACGCGGTATTCCCAACCATGTCGGTGGTTCACCTGCAGGCGGTCGCCTCGATGCGACAGGCCTATACCGCCACCATCCGGCTGCTGGCGGCGCTGGCCCTGCCCTTTGCGGTGGTGCTGGGCTTGGGAGCGCTTCCCATCCTAACCACCCTCCCCGGGGGAGGCGTCTACCCCCAGTCGGCCCCGTCGCTTCAGATCCTGGCCCTGGCGATCGTCTTCATGTTTGTGAACAGCACCTTCGTCTTCGGACTTGGCGCCATGGACCGACAGATGGACAGCGTGATCCTTTCGATATTGAGCATCGTGGTCAACGTGGTCCTCAACGTCATCCTGATCCCTATCTTTCCGCGGGCGACCGGCTATCTTGGCTGCAGTTGGGCCACCGTGATCACGGAGGTTTTCCTGCTGGTGGCGGGGTACCTGATGGTGCGGCGGCGGCTCGAGTACCGGCTGCCCTGGGGGCGGCCGCTGCTGCCGATTCTGGTCTCCGGTGCGCTGATGGTCGGAGTGATGGGACTGCTCTCCCAGTTCAACATTTACTTGGTGTCGATCCTCGCCGGCCTGATTTATCTAGGTGCCCTCTACATCACCGGCGGCATCTCCCCAGCTGAGCTTCAGACCATCCGCTCCAGCCTGGGCCGGCGTATCCACCCCGCAGTGGTGGACGACGGTGGTGGCTGAGTCCGGGCCGCTGCTCCGATCCCTGGAGCTGACCGGGGCCTCGCGGCATCGGTTGCGCCGGGTGCTGCCGGTGCTCACCATGCGGGTGCTCGGGGACGCCGTGGCGGTCTCGGCTGGCGCGCTGATTGGATTCCAGTACCGTTTTTACCTGTCTGGGGTGCCGATCCCGGGGCACCAGGTCCCGAGCTTTCACGCCTATCTCCTGGCGGTGCCGGTGGTGGCCGCGCTCTGGGTGCTCACCTTCGCCTTCACCGGGCGCTATCGAGTGAGCCTGGGGCAGTCCTACGTCGACGAGATTCTGGGGTCGGCGGGATCGGTGGCGCTGTTCGTGGTGGTCGCTTTGGCGCTAGAGGGCCTCTACCGGGGCTTCCCCTACTCGCGGCTGGTGCTTGCCGACGCCGCGATCGCAGCGGCGCTGATGTTTCTCGCGGAGCGGGCGCTGGTCCGGCTGGCGCAGGGGGCCCTGCTGCGCGCGGGATTGGGCGGGATCCGGGTCCTGGTGGTCGGCAGCGGGCCGGTGGCAGACCTCCTCTTGCGGCGGCTGCGGATGTTCCCCGAGTACGGCTACCAGGTGGTGGGCAAGGTGGCCACCGACCCTGAGCCTGCCCCCGCCCGCAACGGCAGCGATGTACCCCGCTTCAGCCTGGAGGCTGGCCTCTCCCGGATTGTGGTCGGGGAGCGGGTTGACACCGTCCTCCTGGCTCTGAGCGAGGTCGGCCACGAACGGGTGCTGGAGCTGGCCCGTGACTGCCTGGCGGCGGGCGCCGAGGTCAAGGTGGTCCCCGACGTCTTGGAGATCATGACCAGTGCCGCCAGCAATGAGGAGGTGGCCGGACTGCCGCTGGTCGGCCTGCGACCGAACCGGCTGGTGGGAGCCAACCTTTTGGTCAAGCGCGTCTTCGATCTGGTTGCCACCCTGATCCTGGCGATCATCGCCATCCCCGTGGTGGCGGTCTCGGCGGTGGCGATCGCCTTCGGCTCCCCCGGCTCACCCTTCTACCGGCAGGAGCGGCTGGGCCGAGACGGGCGACTTTTCCAGGTGTGGAAGCTGCGTTCCATGGTCAAGGACGCGGAGAAAGGGCTGGGACCGGTGATGACCGCGGTCGGTGACCAGCGTCGAACCCGGGTCGGCCGCTTCGTCCGCCGCTACAGCCTGGACGAGCTTCCCCAGCTCTGGAACGTGCTGATAGGGGAGATGAGCCTGGTGGGACCCCGCCCTGAGCGCCAATTCTTCGCTGAGCAGTTCGAGGAGTCGCTGCCCAGGTACCGGGAGCGGCTCCTGGTCAAGCCGGGGTGCACCGGCTGGGCCCAGGTCAACGACCTGCGGCAGGCCAGCAGCATGGAGGAGCGCGTCTTCTACGACATCTATTACGTGGAGAACTGGTCCTTGAGCTTCGACCTCAAGATCCTGCTCCTGACTCCCTGGCGGCTTCTCTTTCACCGCCACGCCTACTGAGCCAGCCCGAACGACCGGGACCGGCCCTGGAGACTGATAGCCTTGACCGCCGTGAAGGGGCTGGTGCTGAGCGGTGGCAAGGGCACTCGGCTGCGACCGATCACTCACACCGGCGCCAAGCAGCTGGTCCCGATCGCCAACAAGCCGGTCCTGTTCTATGGACTGGAGGCGCTGGTGGAGGCCGGGGTCACCGATATCGGGATCGTGGTCGGCGACACTGCTGCCGAGGTCAGGGAAGCGGTCGGGGACGGCTCCCGCTTCGGGGCCCGGGTCGAGTACATACCCCAGCTGCAGCCGCTGGGCTTGGCCCACGCGGTCCAGATCGCCCGCGACTACCTGGCTGGTTCCGACTTCGTCATGTACCTGGGGGACAACCTGATCCCAGGGGGCATCACTGAAGTCGTGGAGCAGTTCCGGCGGGAGCGTCCGGACGCCCTCATCCTGCTCAAGAAAATGCCCTACCCGGAGCGATTCGGAGTGGCCGAACTGGACGGTGAGCGGGTGGTGCGGCTGACCGAGAAACCCAAATCACCCCGGTCCGATCTGGTTCTGGTGGGGGTGTACCTCTTTCAAACCGGAATCTTCGAAGCGGTGGACGCCATCCAACCCTCGTCGAGGGGCGAGTTGGAGATCACCGACGCCATCCAGTGGGAGATCGATCACGGGCGCCGGGTCACCCCCCACGTGGTCACCGGCAAGTGGATCGACACCGGGAAGATGGACGATCTCCTGGAGTGCAATCGGGTGGTTCTGGAGATGCTGCCGGAACGCCGAGAAGGCCAGGTCAGCGAGGACTCCAAGCTCCTGGGGAAGGTGATCCTGGAGGAGGGGAGTGAGGTGACCGGAAGCACCATCCGGGGTCCGGCGATTGTCGGCGCTCACACCAAGGTGATCGACTCCTTCGTGGGTCCCTTCACTGCCCTGTATCACCACGTGCTGTTGGAGGGCAGTGAGATCGAGCATTCGATAGTGTTGGAGAACACCATCATTAGAGGCGTGAGCAAGATTGAGGATTCACTGATCGGGCGCGACGTCGTCATCGAGAAGAGCGAGACCCGGCCAAGGGCCCACAAGCTCATGCTCGGGGACCACTCACGGGTCAGCCTGGCGTGAGGGATCGGAGATCGACCAGCTGATGGCCTGGCAAGCAACCTCTGCGGAAATGGAGGCGGTTCTCGACGCTCTGCGGGGAGTTCCGGCGCTGCAGCGGCGCGGTCCCATCGACGGGGTGATGCTCAAGTCCTTTCAGCTGCATACCGATCAGAGGGGCTACTTCCTGGAGCAGTTGAAGCGGGGGGACCTTGATGACCAGGGCCGCCCGTTCCTACCGGAGCAGAGCTTCGCCCAGATGTCGCGCTCGTTGGCCTACGCCCGGGGCGGCAATCCCCCCGAGCTGATCAAAGCCTTCCACTGGCACAAGCGCCAATGGGACTACTGGGACATCGTCAAGGGCAACGCCCGGGTGGTGCTGGTCGATCTGCGAGCCGACTCTCCAACCAAAGGGAGGACTCAGGTGGTAATCGCGGGCGAGAACGCTCCCAAGATGATTGCGATCCCGCCTCTGGTCGCCCACGGCTACCAGGTGCTCGACCTCCGGGACGTGCTCCTCTGCTACTACGTGACTGAGCCATACGATCCCCAGCAACCGGACGAGGGAAGGATCGCCTGGAACGACCCTCGGATCGCCTTCGACTGGTCGATCGAGAACATCTGAGTGGCTGAGCGGGCACTGCTGCCTTCGGTCGGCGAGGGGATTCCGACCCGACTACTGGTGGCGGGCGGCGCCGGGTTCATCGGATCCGCATTTGTGCGCCAGCTCCTGGGTGAGGGGGATGGCTTCTCGGTAACGGTCCTGGACAAGCTGACCTACGCCGGCAATCTGGCCAACCTGAAGCAGGTCGACACCCATCCCGGCTTCCGGTTCGTGGCCGGGGACATCTGCGACGGCGAGCTGGTCGGTAAGCTGGCGCGCGAGGTGGACTGCATCGTCAACTTCGCCGCGGAAACCCACGTTGATCGGTCGATCCTGGATCCCAGCGGGTTCATCCGCACCGACGTCCTGGGCACCCACCAGCTGTTGGAGGGCGCCCGCCTGGCCGGGCATGCCAGGTTCCTGCAAGTTTCCACCGATGAGGTTTACGGAGATGTCGAGCCCCCGTCGCGCTCCCGGGAGTCCGACTCCATCCGGCCTCGCTCGCCCTACTCGGCGAGCAAGGCGAGCGGGGATCTTCTCTGCTTCGCCTACCAGGCCACCTACGGTCTGCCGGTGCTGGTGACGAGGGGCTCGAACACCTACGGCCCTTATCAGTATCCCGAGAAAATAGTGCCCCTTTTCATCACCCAGGCCCTGGACCATTTGCCCCTGCCCCTCTACGGCGACGGCACCGCGGTCCGTGACTACCTGCACGTCGACGACCACGCCCGGGGCATTGCCACCGTCCTGGCCTGCGGGGTTGGGGGGGAGGCCTACAACCTGGGCCGCGGCGAGGAGCCGATCAGCGGCATGACCGTCGCCCAGACCGTGCTTCGGCTCACTGGGGGGGCCGACAGCTTGATTCAACCGGTCAGGGATCGTCCGGGCCACGACCGCCGCTACGCCCTCGACAGTGGCAAGGCCCAGGGGCTGGGGTGGCGGGCGACGGTCGACTTCGAGGAGGGGATGGCCCGCACTGTCCGCTGGTTTGAGGAGCACCGGGAGTGGTGGGCGCCCATCAAGTCCGGGGAGTTCCTTGACTTCTACCGCCGCAACTACCACCCGCTGGCCGGCTCCGCGCCCGTCCCCTGAGGGAGCGACCAGCTTGAGGATCCTGGTCCTGGGTGCTGGCGGCCAGCTGGGCCAGGAGCTGGCCCGATCCCTGAGTCGGGCTGGCCACCAGGTCACCGCCCTGGACCGGCGCGCCCTCGACATCACGAATCAGCCGGCGGTCGAGGCGGCGGTCAAAAAGGGCGGATATCAGCGAGTGGTCAACTGCGCCGCCTACACCAAGGTCGACCAAGCGGAGGCCGAGCCAGAGCTGGCCTTCGCCATCAACCGCGATGGCGCCAGGAACGTGGCCATCGCCAGTGCCCGGGCCGGGATCGCGCTCTGCCACATCAGTACCGATTTCGTCTTCACCCAGGAGCCTGCCGAGCCGGCCCGGCCCTGGTCCGAGCAGGCCGTCCCCCAGCCTCGGGGGGTCTACGCCGAGAGCAAGCGAGCCGGCGAACTAGAGTGCCTGGCTTTGGGAAGCCCAATATTCTTGGTCCGCACCTCGTGGCTCTACGGCGGAGCCGGGCCCAATTTTCCGTTGGTGATCTGCCGGGCCGCCGCAGCCAGTGGCCGGGTGCGGGTGGTGGCAGACCAGCTTGGCTGCCCCACCTGGACCGGGGACCTGGCCCCCGCTCTGGGGCTGCTCCTGGCCGGGGAGCACTTCGGTCTCTACCACCTGACCGGCTCCGGGGCCACCACCTGGTTCCACTTCGCCCAGTCGATCCTCCACGAGGTGGGAATCGCAGCCGAGGTGCAGCCTACCACCACTGCCGAGTGGGGGGCGGCGGCACCCCGTCCCCGCTACTCAGTCCTCGACAACGGCAGCTGGCGTGAGCTGGGGATGGCGGCACTGCCCGCCTGGGAGCAGGGGCTGCGGGGCTACGTCAGGGCCGAGCGAACCGGAGCCCTGGCTGAGCATGGCCCGCCTCGGGACGTTTCTTGAGCCCAGCAATCGAGATCTCCGAGGTAGCGGTGGTGATCTGCACCTACCGGTCGCGCGGCGAGGTGGAGGCGGCGATCAGATCGTGTCTGGAGTCGGGGCTCGGCCCCGGCCAAGTCACGGTGGTCGACAACGCCTCCGGCGATGGCACGGCCGAGCTGGTGGGGGAGAGCTTCCCCCAGGTCCGCCTGCTCCGGCTCGACCGCAACCTGGGCTTCGCTGCCGCCAACGACCTGGCTGCCCGGGAGCTCCCGGGGGAGGCGCTCCTGCTCCTCAACCCCGACGCGGTCTTGGTCGGGAACGCCCTGGCGGTGATGCGGACAGCGCTGATGGAGAATCCCCGCCGGGGGGCGATCTCTCCCCGAATCGACCGCCCCGACGGGCGACTCGATGCCGCCTGCCGGCGAAGCTTCCCGACCCCCTTGTCCGCCCTCTGGCGGTTGGCCGGGTTGAGCCGGCTGCGTCCGAGCAGCTCCCGTTTTGGCGCCTACAACCTCACTCATTTACCGGTCGACCAGGCAACCGAGATCGACAGCGGAAGTGGCGCCTGCCTCTTGATCCGGCGAGAGGTCTGGGACCAGCTGGGCGGATTCGACCAGCGGTTCTTCATGTACGGAGAGGACCTTGATCTCTGCTGGCGGATGCAGGAGCTGGGATTCACCGTCTGGTATGAGCCGGGAGCGCGGGTGGTTCATCGCAAGGGAACCAGTTCGCGGCAGGTCGCCCTGCCGATGCTGGTCGCCTTTCACCGCTCGATGTGGCGCTTCTATCGAATCCACTACCTGCGGGGCTGGAACGTCCTGTGGTCCCCGCTGGTCGCTCTCGGCATCCTGCTCCGTCTGGGCTGGCTGCTGGGGCTCAACTCGGTGCGCCCGAACCGCAAGGTGAGCCCGTGACCGCGCCGGAGAGAGGGGGGCGGCCGGAGGTGGCGGTGGTGGCGGTGAACTGGAACGGAGGCCAAGACTGCCAGGCGATGCTGGCGTCGATTCGGGGCCAAACCCTGGCCCCGTCGGAGGTGGTGGTGGTGGACAACGGGTCCGGGGACGGCTCCCGGGAGTGGTTCCAGTCGCAGCCGGACGTCCAGGTACTGGCCAACTCCGAAAATCTCGGATTCGCGGCAGCTGTCAACCAGGGGCTGCGGTCAACCGGTGCGGCCTTCGTACTGCTCTGCAATCTGGACGTCATCTTGGATCCCGGATTCCTGGACGCCGTGGTCGGCCGGGCCGGCTCGGCAGCGGACATCGGCAGCGTCGGAGGACGGCTCCGCAGTGGGCTGGGCGGCGCACCTCGACTCGACTCCACCGGGCATGTTCTCTACCGCAACGGCTGGGTCTCAAATCGGGACCAGGGAGCGCCGGACGACGGTCGGCGGCAGCAGCCAGAAGAGGTCTTCGGCGTCTCGGCAGCGGCGGCCCTATACCGGCGCCAGATGCTCGAGGACGTTGCCATTCAGGGGGAGGTTCTCTGCGAGGACTTCTTCGCCTACTTGGAGGATGTCGACCTGGACTGGAGGGCTCGCTGGCGGGGATGGCGTTCTTGGTATGAGCCGGCCGCGACCGCCATCCACCGTCGGGGCGGCACCGGGTTGCACGCCACCAGCGCGATCGAGCGTCACGTGGTCGCCAATCGGATCTCCGTCTGGGTCCGCAATGCCCCCCCGAGCTGGCTGGGCGGTGGCCACCTGGCCAGCGCCGCAACCCTGTTCACTCTGCGGATCGGGCGGGCGGCTCTCCGCCACCCGGCTGCGGCGCTGGGGGCCGCCGACGCCATGGGGCGGCTGCCCAAGTCAAGGCGAGAGCGGCGAGCGATCATGGAGCGGCGGAAGGTCCAGCCAGAGACAGTTGCCCGTTGGGCCCAGCCCACTCCCTGGGGGAGGATTCTGGGTGGCGGCGCTGGGGGCCGCCATTAGCCCTACCGCGGCACCGTCTCTTGTAGCCTTCGAGAGTCGTGCCTGAGCTGCATGTCTTCACCGAGCCGCAAAACGGCGCCTCATACGAGCAGCTAGCTCGGTTCGCCCGCGCCACCGAGGCGTGCGGTTTCGCGGGGTTCTTCCGATCGGACCACTACCTGACGATTCACCGCCGGGGAGGACTCCCGGGCCCCACCGACGCCTGGGTGACCCTGGCTGGGCTGGCGCTGGAGACCCGGCGGATCCGGCTCGGGACGCTGATGACCTGCGCCACCTTCCGGCTCCCCGGTCCGCTGGCGATCACCGTCGCCCAGGTTGATCAGATGAGCCAGGGTCGGGTGGACCTGGGCATAGGGGCCGGTTGGTACGCCGCCGAGCACTCAGCCTATGGAGTTCCATTTCCCAGCTCGGCCGAGCGCTTTGACCGACTGGAGGAGCAGCTGGATATCGTCACCTCTCTCTGGGCGACCCCGGAGGGCTCGAGCTACTCGTTCACCGGTCGCCACTACCAATTGGAGAATTCTCCGGCGCTACCCAAGCCATGGCAGCGCCCCGGCCCACCAATCCTGATCGGGGGGATGGGAAGGCGCCGAACCCCGGAACTGGCGGCCCGCTTCGCGGCCGAATTCAACGTCGCCTTCGTCTCGTTAGCGGATGCTGGAGCCCAGTTCGAGGTGGTCCGGAAAGCCTGCCAAGCCCGCGGCCGAGATCCAGGATCTCTGCGACTCTCGGCTGCCCTCACCGTCTCCTGCGGCGGGGACCAGGCCGAGGCCAGTCGTCGGTGCCGCAACATCGGCCAGGATCCGGAGCGGCTCGCCGTGATCGGGGCGGTCGGAACCCCGGCCCAGGTCCGGGAGCGGATCGAGGACTACGCTCGGCTCGGGTGCCAGCGAATCTACCTGCAGCTGCTGGACCTCGGTGATTTGGATCTGCTGGAGCTGCTCGGCGCCGAAGTGCTACCGGCTTTTGTCTGATCCGGTGCCAGATTCCCCCAGAGCGCCCGGGCGAAAGCAGCCGCTCTACACAGTGGCTCAGGCCAACCAGCTGTTGCCGACGCTGGTCGGGGTGTTGCAGTCGCTACTGGCCGAGCTCGGTGTGGCAACCGACGCGGACGCTCTGGGTCGGGTCCGGAGTGTGGAGGGTCACAACGGGGGAGGGGCAGCTGCTTCGGCCATGCTCCAGGCAGGTGAACGGGTGGAGCGGCAGATGGAGTTTCTGCAGCAGCACGGGATCCTGCTCCGCGATGTCCGGTCCGGGCTGGTCGACCTTCCAGCTGAGCGCGAGGGCCAGCCAGTATTCCTCTGCTGGCGGCTGGGGGAGCCGGCGATCGAGTACTGGCACCAGCGCGATGAGGGTTTCGTCAACCGCCAGCCGCTCTGATCCTTACGGCCAGGCCGCCAGGGCCGAAGTTGCCGGGATCGAAGCAGCCACGCACCTGTAGTAGGATGCGCCGGTGCCGGAGGCCGTCCCCGTTCCTGAGGTCGATCTGCGGCCCTTCATCCGGGACATCCCCGACTACCCCAAGCCAGGGATTCTGTTCCGCGACATCACCCCGCTCCTGGGCGACGGGGCCGCCTTCCGCACGGCCTGCACCCGGCTGACCGAACTCTTCCGAAACGCCGAGGTGGGGGCGGTGGCCAGCATCGAGTCGCGCGGGTTCACCTTTGGGGCGGTGATCGCCGTTCAGCTCGGGGTCGGGGTCATCCCGGTTCGCAAGGCGGGCCGGCTGCCGGCGGCGGTGCTCAGTTCCAGCTACCACCTGGAATATGGAGAAGCAGTCCTGGAGATGCACCAGGACGCCCTCCAGCCGGGGACCAGGGTTCTGGTGGTCGATGATCTGCTGGCGACCGGTGGCACCGCCCTGGCAACCTTGGATCTGATCAATCGGCTGGGCGGGGTGGCGGTCGGGTTCGCCTTTGTCGTCGAGCTGCTGGAGCTCCACGGCAGGGAGCGGCTGGCGGACAACCGGGTTGAGGCGCTCTTGGCGCTGTGAGAGGTGAGTGTGGTGGCTGACACCGGAACGGCGCTGGCCGCCGACTACGACATCGCCGACATCCAACTGGCTGGGTCCGGCAGCCAGCGGGTGGCCTGGGCGGCCCGGGACATGCCGGTCCTGGCCCAGATAAGAGCTCGCTTCGAGGCCGACCAGCCCTTTTCAGGCCTGAGGGTCGGCGGCTGCCTGCACATCACCGCCGAGACCGCGAATCTGGCCCTGGCGCTGGCTGCCGGCGGGGCCCAGATGGCGCTCTGCGCCAGCAACCCGCTCTCCACCCAGGACTCGGTTGCGGCCAGCTTGGTGGCCCAAGGGATCTCGGTGTTCGCCAGGCGCGGTGAGGACCGCGACGTCTACTACTCCCATCTCGAGGCGGTGCTGGCCACCAAGCCCCAGATAACCATGGACGATGGGGCTGACCTGGTCGGCCTGCTCCACCAGCGGGGTCCGGAGGAGTCGGCCCACGTCATCGGCAGCACCGAGGAGACCACCACCGGGGTGATCCGGCTGCGCTCGATGGCCAAGGCCGGAGTCCTTCGCTTCCCGGTGATCGCGGTCAACGAGGCCCTCACCAAGCACCTCTTCGACAACCGCTATGGGACCGGTCAGTCCACCATCGACGGACTGGTCCGAGCCACCAACATCCTCCTGGCCGGGCGCACCTTCGTGGTCTGCGGCTACGGCTGGTGCGGGCGGGGGCTGGCCGCCCGAGCTCGTGGGATGGGAGCCCAGGTGATCGTCACCGAGGTCGATCCCACCCGGGCGCTGGAGGCGGTGATGGAGGGCTTCCAGGTCACCACCCTCTTGGAGGCCGCCCCCAAGGCGGACATCGTGATCACCGTCACCGGCGATTGCAATGTGGTGGATCGCCAACACTTCGAGGCCCTCAAGGACGGCTGCATCGTCGCCAACAGTGGTCACTTCAACTCGGAGATCAACCTGGCGGCGCTGGATGAGCTGACCACTGAGGTCTCCGAGGCCCGTCCCCTGGTGGCTCAGCACTCCCTCACCAACGGGCGTCGTCTCTACCTCTTGGCCGAGGGCCGGTTGCTGAACCTCTCGGCCGCCGAGGGTCACCCGGCCTCGGTGATGGACATGTCCTTCGCCAACCAGGCGCTGGCCGCCGCCTACCTGGCAGGCCACGCCGGCCAGCTCAGCCCCCAGGTCCACGACGTTCCCCTGGAGATCGACCAGGAGGTCGCCCAGCTCAAGCTGGCTGCCCTGGGAGTCGAAATCGACGTTCTCACCGAACAGCAGCGGGCCTACCTCTCTTCCTGGGAGCAGGGCACCGACTGAGGCCGGTCCCAGAGCGATCCGGCGGCTTGGCTAAGATGACCGTGACCCTCGGACAGGAGAAGGTCCGTTCTGACAAACGGATGGCTTCCGGTGAGGGTGAGAGGAGAGCCGCGTGACGAATCGACGCAACCGACGATTGTTCACCTCGGAGTCGGTCACCGAGGGCCATCCCGATAAGCTGGCCGACCAGATCTCCGACGCTATCCTGGACGCCATCCTGGCCCAGGATCCAATGGCCCGGGTGGCCTGCGAGACGGCCCTGACCACGGGCACCGCCATCCTGCTGGGTGAGATCTCCACCGATTGCTACGTGGACATGCCCAAGGTGGTGCGGCAGACGATTCGGGACGTTGGCTATGTGCGGGCCAAGTACGGCTTCGACTACGAGACCTGCGGGGTTCTAGTCTGCATTGAGGGCCAGTCGCCGGACATTGCCCAGGGGGTCGATGGCGGTGGTGCCGGCGACCAGGGAATGATGTTCGGATTCGCCTGCGATGAGACCCCCGAGCTGATGCCGGCCCCGATTCAATACGCCCATGGGGTCAGCCGGCGGCTGGCCGAGATGCGCAAGGACGGCACCCTCAAGTGGGCCAGGCCCGACGGCAAGAGCCAGGTCACAGTCGAGTACGACGAGGCCGGGGTGCCGATTCATATCGACACCGTGGTGGTCAGCGCCCAGCACTCCGAGGAGGCGTCCCACGAGGAGATCGAGGCCGGGATCCGTGAGCACGTCATCCAACCGGCGCTCCCTGAGCACCTGTTCGATGACCAGACTCGGGTGCTGGTCAACCCCACCGGTAGGTTCGTGATCGGAGGGCCGCAGGGGGATGCCGGGCTCACCGGGCGCAAGATCATCGTCGACTCGTACGGCGGCCTGGGCCGCCACGGCGGGGGAGCGTTCTCGGGCAAGGACCCCACCAAGGTCGACCGCTCGGCGGCCTACGGGGCCCGCTACGTCGCCAAGCATCTGGTGGCGGCCGGGCTGGCCAGGCGGGCGGAGGTCCAGCTGGCCTACGCGATCGGGGTCGCCAAGCCGGTCTCGGTGGGGATCGATACCTTCGGAACCGAGGCCATTCCCACCAGCCAGATCGAGGAGCTGATCGACGAGTACTTCGACCTCTCGCCGTCGGGGATCATCAAGGAGCTGGCGCTCAGGCGTCCCATCTATCGCCAGGTGGCGGCCTACGGGCACTTCGGGCGATCCGACCTCGACCTCCCCTGGGAACGGACGCCCTACCGCGATGACCTGGCTCGGGACGCCGGGCTGGAACCACAGATCAGCATCGGTTCCGGGGCGGCCAGCTGAGCCAGGTCGACGATCCCGGGGAGGGAGTTCCGGCAGCTCCTCCGGAATTGGTGTCCGTGGTGCTTGCTGGCGGCTCCGGCACCCGGCTCTGGCCCCGCTCCCGCTCGAGGGAGCCCAAGCACCTCAGCCCTTTGGCTCCCGACGGCCGTTCCCTGCTTCGCCACGCCTACGACCGGGCGGCCCGACTGGGGGGGGCGGTGCTCGTGGTCACGGCGGTTCAGCAGGCTGCCCAGGTGCTCGCCGAGCTCCCTGAGCTGGAGCCGGACCGGCTTCTGCTGGAGTCCGAGCCCCGGGGCACGGGGCCGGCACTGGCCTGGGCGGCCCTGACTGCCCTCCAGCTCCATCCCCGGGCTGTGCTGGTCTCGCTCCACGCCGACCACTACATGCCAGACGAGACGGCCACCACCAGGGCCCTGCTCTCCGCCGCCGCCTGGGCCAGCCGCTCCCAGGTGCTCATCTCGATCGGTCTCAAACCCACCTGGGGAGCCCCCGGCTTCGGCTACCTGGAGGCCGGGGTAGAGCTGGCCCGGCCGGTCCACCTGGGAGCGGCGCTGGTGCTTTTCCAGAGCCTGCGCTTCGTCGAGAAGCCGGGCCCGGAGAGAGCCCGGGAGATGGTCAGCCGCGGCGGCTACTTCTGGAACACCGGCCTCTTTGCCTGGCGGGCCGAACTCTTCCTTGAGGAGATGGCCACCCACGCATCAGAGGTGGCAGCGGCAGTGCGGGCCGCGGTCTCGAGCCAGCTGCAGGGAAGTGCGGCCTTCGCCGAGGCCTGGAGCAGGGTGCCCTCCGGGGTGGTCGAGCGAATGGTCTTGGAACGCAGCTCCAAGGTGGCGGTCATGCCGGTCGACCTGAGGTGGAGCGACCTCGGGTCGTTCCTCGACCTCTACCGGGCGGAGCTCGACGCCGGAGAGGGTGACCCACGGGGGAACGTGGTCCGGGGCGACACCCTGCTGTTGGAGAGCGATCGGAGCTATGTGGACTCCTCCGGCAAGCGGCTGGTGGTGGTGGTGGGGGCGGAGGAGCTGGCCGTGATCGACACCGAGGACGCCCTGCTGGTCTGCCCGCTATCCCGAGTCCAGGAGGTGACTCGGGTGGTCGCCGAGCTTCGCCAGCGGGGTCGGACCGAGCTCCTCTAGAGGGTCGCGGAGGGTTCCCAGCGATACCTGGGAGCCCGGGTGGCTACCCATACAATGACCGTGCTCCGCGTCCCGGCATGACCCCAGGGAGATCAACGCTGGCACAGCCCAAGATCAGTTTCGGTACCGACGGTTGGCGGGCAGTGGTGGCCGACGACTTCACCTACGCCAACGTGCGCGCGGTGACCCAGGCGGTCGCCCAGTACCTGGCCGCGGCCCCCGCCGACGGCAAGGTGGTCGTCGGCCACGACACCAGATTCTCGGCGGAACTCTTCGCCCGGGAGGTGGCTCGGGTGCTCGCTGCCAACTCCCGCCAGGTGTTGCTCAGCGACCGCCCCAGCCCGACCCAGGTCTCCGCCTGGTTGGTGGTGGAGCGCGGGGCTCTGGGGGGGGTGGTGGTGACTGCCAGCCACAACCCCCCGGAGTTCAACGGGCTCAAGTACAAGCCGGATTACGGCGGCTCCGCATCTCCCGAAGTCACCAGTCGCCTGGAGGAGGAGCTGGCTCTGGTGCTGGCTGCTGATTCAGTCCGCACCATGGCCATCGAGGAGGCCATCTCCCAGGGTTTGGTCGAGCTGGTGGATCCCCGGCCCTCCTACCGAGCCCAGATCGCCCGGCTGGTGCAGCTGGACGAGGTCAAGCAGGCGGGACTACACATCCTCCACGACCCCATGTACGGTTCGGGGTCCGGGTACATCAGTGACCTGTTGGCTGGGGGCACAACCCGGGTCACGGAGATCCATTCTGATCGCAATCCCGGCTTTGGCGGACTCCATCCCGAGCCGATCCCGCCCAACACCGACGAGGCGGCGCGGGTGCTGCGGGGGGGAGGCTTCGATCTCGGGATCATCAACGACGGCGATGCAGACCGGGTCGGGATCTTCGACGAGAAGGGTGACTTTGTCGACCAGCTGGAGGTCGCCACCCTGCTGCTTTGGCACCTCTGCGAGAATCGCAAGCTGCAAGGCCCGGTGGTGCGCTCGCTGACCATGAGCCGCCGCCTCGACATCCTGGGCCAGCGCTACTCCTGCCCGGTCGAGGAGCTGCCAGTCGGGTTCAAGTACTTGGGGACTAGGATGCGGGAGCTGGACGCCCTCTTCGCCGCCGAGGAGTCCGGCGGGTTCGGTTTCCGGGGACACATTCCCGAGCGGGACGGCATCTTGAGCGGGCTGTTCTTCGCCGAGATGATCGTGATGACCGGAATCCCGCTCAGCGAGATTCGCCAGAAAGTGGCCGGGCTGGTCGGGCCACACGCTTATGCCCGTCGGGATCACCGCTTTTCCAGAGAGAGGTATCCCAGCGCTCGCGAGAAGCTGGTTCACCGGATGAGAGTCGGTCCTCCCGAGAAGGTAGGCGGCGAGGAGGTCACCGCCACCCGCAAGGACGACGGCTACAAGTACTGGCTGGGCGAGGATTCCTGGGTCCTGGTCCGGATGTCGGGGACCGAGCCGCTGATGCGGGTTTACTGTGAGTCCACCAACCCCGAGCGGGTCCAGCAACTGCTCAACGACTTCGAGAGTGAGCTGGGCGTGATCGGGGATGACGGCGGGCATGGTGGCTGATCGCGGCGCCCACCAGCCCGAGCGGCGGGTCGACAAGCCCTGGGGCCACGAGATCTGGTTTGCGGTCACCGATCGCTATGCCGGAAAGATCATCCACATCGCGGCTGGCCAGGAGCTCAGCCTGCAGTACCACGAGCGCAAGGACGAGACCATCTATCTGCTGTCCGGCTCCATGGAGCTGGAGCTCGACGACGACGATGGTGAACTCCAGACCATGCGGCTCTCACCTGGTCAGTGCCAACGCATCCTGGTGGGGCGGAGGCATCGGATGCGGGCCTTGATTGACACCGAGGTCTGCGAGGTTTCGACTCCTGACCTGGACGATGTGGTCCGGTTGGAGGACCGCTATGGCCGGGTCGAAACCCCGGGCGGCTGATCCCGGTCGACCGCTCGGGGGTGGAGGGGTAGGGTCAACGACCGGGAGCGGTCAGGGGGCCAAGTTCAAGTTTTCCCCCAGTATCCACAGGTGAACGTGGAAAACATCAACCAGGCGGCGGCGCTCTGAGCTGGCGGCCCGGCGGGGCGGCGGCGCTTCGTCAGGATGCCGAGTCAGGGCTGGGCGGCGGCTCGGTCGACCCCCGGGCCGAGTTCCATCTATCGCCTCCCCGGATCGTGCCTTTCTCCCTAATGGCGGCGGCCGTCTGCGCCCTCTCGGGAGTCGGGATTCTCCCGGTACCGGCCGCCGTCCTGCTCGATCTGGGGGCGGTGGTCTGCTACCTGGTGGCGCTGCGGGCGGCGCTGCCGCGCTGGCCCGAGCTCCCCTGGTCGAGACTTCAGTTGCTGAGCGGGATGCAGCCGGCTCTGCTGCCGCTGGCCGGCTTTGTCGCGGCCTCGGTGGTGCTGGCTGAGCAGCCGGGGCTGCCTGGGGTGGTGGTGCTGCCCATCGGGGTACTGCTGCTGCTGACCCTGGCCCCTTGGCTGGAGGTGGCCGAGGAGGAGCGGTCCCATTCCCACTGGGGACCAACAGTGCTGGCGCTGCTGACCCTGGCCGTTCCCCTGCCGCTCTTCATTCTGGCGATGAGTCCGTCGGTCTCGGCCCCAGTCCGGGCGGTGACCGTGGCCGCGGCGGTCCTGGTTCCCACCTGGCGGCTAGTCAGCCTCACCCGCCACAGCTGGTCCCAGGCCTGGACCAGGTCCGCGGTGGTGGCGGTGCTCCTGGGGATCGCGGCGGGGGTCTCGGTGATCCTCCCGGTTCCGATCCCGCTGCTGCCGGTCGCGCTGCTGCTGGGCTGGTACGGGCTGGCCGGAGTGGTGAGCCAACGCGATGGGCGTTCGATCGGGGCATTCGCGGTGTTCGTGGTCCTGGCGGCGGTGATGCTGGCGGTCGCCCACCCTCTCTGAGCGAGGCCATTCCCGCTGCAAAGGCTGTACCGTGGACCACCTATGGGAACAGGTTTTTTAGGTCGGTGGTGGGATGCGGACGGACTGCCGCCGCCGCCGGTGAGCTAGCGGGCCCAGCTCGCCGGCTCGCTCACTGGTGGCCAGCGCCCGGCCATCGCGATCCCCCAATCGAACACCCACGTTTCAAGCCCGAGGAGGCTTCCCATGGCCACTACCGTCGCCCAGTCTGAACTGACCGCCCACGCCCTAGAGGGCGGCACCTCTGATCAGTGGCGGGCGCGCGACCGCCGCTCGGTGGCCGCAGTCTGGTCACGCTATACCGATCTGGTGATCAGCTCGGCCGAAGGGTCATTCCTGATCGACGTCGAGGGTCGGCGCTACCTGGACTTCGCCTGCGGCATCGCGGTGACCAGCCTGGGACATCGTCACCCGGACGTGACCGAGG
>JBARIA010000029.1:0-11287 GCA_049799515.1 Candidatus Dormiibacterota bacterium
GGTCTGGGTCTGGCCCGTCCTCATAACCAGGTGTGACGCCGTGCCGGACGCCTTAGGGGGTGTTCGTAGGAGTTCCTCAGCCCCGACCCCGTCGGCCGCGACCACCCGGAGAGCTGCGGACCCATCGGTCACCGGCAGAGCGATGGCGGCAGCATCGGCGCCGCCCAGGTGTCGGGCGCTGCGGACGATCGTCATCATCAGGGCCTGTTGCGACTCACCGGCCAGGAGGGCTGAAGTGATCTCGTGGAGGGCGGCGAGCCAACGCTCCCGTTGGAGCAGTTCGCGGTAGGTTTGGGCATTGGCGATGGCAACCCCGGCCTGAGTAGCCAGCGTCAGAGCCGCGGCCTCATCGGCGTCATCGAAGGGTTCACCGCCTTCCTTCTCCGTTAGATAGAGGTTGCCGAAGACTCGGCCTCTAGCGCTTACGGGGGCGCCGAGGAACGATGTCATGGGCGGGTGATGAGGTGGGAAGCCGACCGACCGTGGGTCGTCCTGAAGCCGAACCAGGCGAAGAGGTCGTGAGTCATGGATCAGCGCGCCCAGGATGCCCCGTCCGCTGGGGATGGGTCCGACGGCGACGCGCTCTTCGTCCGTCAACCCCACCGTGATGAACTCGACGATGCCACCACCGGGGCCGGACACTCCTAAGGCTCCGTAGCGAGCTCCCGTGATTGCCACCGCGATCTCCACCAGACGCCGCAGAAGTGCAGGGAGGGAGAGCTCAGCGGCCAACAATACCCCGGCGTCGATTAGAGCGGACCGGGGGTCTGTTGGCGACGAACTCGCCCCGTCCTGGTCTCGGCCACGCTCATCCACGCTCATCTCCTGAACTGGCATGTTACCGGGCTTCCTTTCAGCTCTTCGGCAGCTCCCCTCGGGTAGATCCACGGGCTCGGAATCAGGTGGTGTCCACGTCGTGCGAGTTCGACCCGAGGGGCACGATGGTGGTGGCGCTCGGATGTCGAGGAAGCTGCCCACCGGAGAACCGCGGAAGGAGGAGGCAACGGTGACCATCTCAACAGCAAGCGGGTTCGAGTTCCCGAGTAAGACCGCTCCGATCGTAGTCGGGGTGGATGGCTCTTCGTCCTCGCACCGCGCCCTCGAATGGGCAGTCCTAGAGGCTGAGGTCCACGGTAATCCGGTACTCGCGATCAGTACCTACATGATCCCAGCTCTGATGACCGCCGCTCCGGGATTCACCTTCGATCCGCGCAATATGGAGGAGCTTGCCGACCAATGCCGGGTGGCGCTAGCTAGCGAGATCGCCGCGGTGTCCAAGGGCCATCCGGCGGTTGCCATCGAACCCAAGGTGGTGCAGGGGCCGGCAGCCCTGGCGCTGATCGAAGCCAGTGCCGCCGCCTTCACCCTGCTGGTGGGGTCTCGTGGTCATGGTGGATTCGTCGGGCTGCTGTTGGGGTCAGTGTCTCAGCAGTGTGTGAGCCACGCCCGTTGTCCGGTGGTTGTCATCCACCCGGCCAGGCGCGAGTAGCCTGACCTACCCGCTCCTGATGACGACGGGGCAGACTCTCCAGGAGTCGTGGATCGGTGCGCGAAGCATTGACCGGCCTCCCTTGAACTGATCCAGGGTATGCGGGCGTTTCTCAAGGCCCCAGGGGTTCTAGAAGGAACGCAGGTGAAGGGCCGGAAGCACCCGCAGGAGCAGATCGTGCGGAAGCTCCGGGAGCGAGTCCCGCTGCTGGGCGAGGGTAAGGAGCTGGCGGAGGTGGCCAAGACTCGCGAGATCAGTGAGGCCACGTTCCACCGCTGACGGAACCAGTATGGCGGTATGAAGGCCAACGATGCCAACTGGCTTTGCTAATTCGCCGAAGCTTCAGGCGAAAGTCGCAAACGCCTCCCAATTGATCGGCGACTTGGTGCGGTCCGACTGCCCGCGTGGTCAGCTCCGAGGGCGTATCTCCAGACACACCTGAAGCAGACCCTGGGCAAGGGCTGCCTCGGGCCGCTCTTTGAGACGCCTCGGACGGCATAGACGAGCTGATTGAAACATACTATTGACAAGAGAGGGCTGTTTGGTCAATACTATATTCCATGAGCCGACCGCAGCGTTCGCTTTACCCACACACTCAACGCCAGGCCGAGGAACTCGGAGCCCGACTTAAGGCCGCTCGCCGACGGCGCCGGATGAGCGAGGCTGAGATGGCTGCTCGCGCCTTAGTGAGCCGCCCCACACTCCGGCGACTCGAGCGCGGTGACCTCTCGGTGAGCGCAGCGACATTAGTTCGCGTTCTCGAAGTGCTCTCCCATGCCGATGACCTGAACGGCATCGTGGAGCACGACGACCTGGGTCAGCAGATTGCTGATGCCCGGCTGCCGCTACCGCACCGGCCCCGGACACGAGGGCTTGCTGATGACCTCTAAGGATGAACTCGTGGTGATACTCGATGCCCCAGAACTTGGACCGACTCGTCCCGTCGGGGTGCTGACGCGCTGGCCAGGCGGGGCACTCTCGGTCGCGTTCCAATATGCGTCTTCATGGCTCCGCGCCGAAAGGGGGTCGTTTGCAATCGATCCTACGCTGCCTCTGGCGACGCACTTGGTCACAGTTCCCGAGCGACGGTTACCCGGCATCTTCGCCGACACCTCGCCCGACAAATGGGGCGAAGCCCTACTTCGACGGCGCGAGGGCCGTGACCTCGACGATTGGGGACTGCTGGTCGGAGTCGCGGACGAGACTCGCATGGGTGCTCTCCGTCTGCGCCGTGGGATCGACGGTCCGTTCGTCTCTGACCGCGATCCATCCGTCCCGCCAATTGCCAGCCTTCGTGCACTGCAGGTCGCAGTGCAACGGTTCGAAGAGGATCCGGACGCGCCGGGAACCGACCCGGTGATAGCCCCACTCATAGTGCCCGGTTCGTCACTCGGAGGCGCACGGCCGAAGGCGAACTATCGCGCCCCTGACGGCGGCCTCTGGATCGCCAAGTTTCCATCCAAGACTGATCGCCGAGACGTAGGCGCATGGGAGCAGGTTTACACCCGACTGGCAGCTGCCGCCGGCATCGATGTCTCAGAGACCACTCTGCTTAGGCTCGGCGATCGGGGACGAACCTTCGCGACACGGCGCTTCGATCGCTCTGCGGTTGGTCGCCGTCTATATGCATCTGCGCTGACTCTCTGTGGACGCAGGACCTCGGAGGACGCCGACTATGCTGATATCGCGGAGGCGATCGCCACGAACGTCGCCCCAACCTTCGTGCGGACAGACCTTGAACAAGCCTATAGAAGAATGGTATTCAACGTCCTGGCTGGCAACCGTGACGACCACCTGCGCAACCACGGATTCCTGCGCGCAGCTCAGGGCTGGCGGCTCGCTCCTGCCTTCGATATGAACCCGGCACGTGAGATGCGTGAACATGCTACGACAGTGAATGGTCGGAACTTTGGAATCACGGAGGATGACGTTCTGGCCGAGCACGTGGCCTTTGGGCTATCAGCGCGCGACGCCCGCGCTATTGTGACCGATGTTGCCGCTAAACTCGGGTCGTGGCGTGAGCTCGCGCAGAAACTGAGCATCGGTAGGCATGAGCAAGACCAGGTATCTCCCGCGTTCGCGCCGCTAGAAACGCTAAGGGTGGTTAGATAACTACATCTACTGTGCTTTGTGAGTCCAGGTCATAAACGCACGGCGACACGGGCCGTCATGCGCGGACGTCAACCATCTACGCGTGGCGCCATTTACAGCCTCTAGCCGAGCCGAACCCACGGGAGTTACCACTTTGCTCGTGAGCTAGCGGACGAAGCGCCGCTCTATGCGGTGCGGGTGGTGCCGCCTGCCGAGAGCTTCAGTACGCCGTAGCCCGCCAAGTCCCTTCCAGGTCCGCCTGATCCCAGCTCCCCAGGCACCGGCTTGCCTGGGGAGCTTTTACTGCCTGGAAAACCGACCCCGGAGGCGGCTCAGGCGAGATCAAACGGCTAGAGATACGAAAACGCCCGGGAATTGCTTCCCGGCGCATTGACTCCGAGAGGCTCCGCTAATTCGCCAACGAGTCGAGGGAAAGTCGCAAATGCCTCCCAATTGGGGTGCCCAGAAGTTTCGTTATCCGCACCATACGTGGGATCCCTGCGGCCCCTACGGAGGGCTTTCCCACCCCCTACCCCTACTTTTTCCCGGTTATGGGATCTTAGGGCCTATGTTTTGACTTTGCAAATTGAGGCACCTCCCCAAAAAAGTGGCCGTCCGGGACTGGGGTGCTGGCCGGGAGGGTCTGAGGGGCAAGGTGATCTCAGGCGGTCGGTGGATGAGGGGGCTAGCGGCCGCAGGGCTGAGGATGTCAGTGGGCCAAGCACCCCGGTCCCGAGCGGCGCCCGGCGCGGTGGCCGTGGAGCAGGGTGAAGCCGCTCGCCAAGCTACGTCGGCGAGGATCACAAGGTGGGCGCCTCGCAGCACCTGGCCAAGCTGAGGCGGGCGGGGTTGGTCACCGCTCGGCCCGCCGGTACCCAGGTCTTCTACTCGCTCAACGCGGACCGTCTCGCTGAGCTCCGCCGGCTGACCAGCGGCTCCTGACTGTCAGGCGGAGCTCCAGTTGTCCAGGGAGCGGGAGGCACCTGGCCTCGGGTGAGCGGGGAGCGAGCCGCCACAGGCGGCGCTCGGATGTCCGATAATCCCCCGGGCAGGTGCCCGCGATAGGGGGAATTAGATGCCGGAGAGGGTGACCCGGGGCATGCCCGGATCGACCCCGCTGCCCGGGACTGACGCCTGGGAGGGGAGGGCGGGCGGCCCCGGGGAGACGAGCCCCGACCCCACCTCTAGCGCCTTCGTCTCCCTGGCCATGGGTGCGGGGCACGACCCGGGTCGGATCCGCCTTGGGGTGGGCAGGGTCGCGGCTGCATGCGTGACCTTGGCCGGGCTGCTGGCCCTGGTCGGCTGCGACCTCTGGGTGGCGCCCGTCAGCCGGTGGTGGGACCACCATTCCTTCACTGCCAACGTGATCTCCAGCCTGCTGGTGGTGGGGGTGACCGTGCTGCTGCTCGACGAGATCGTGGCCCGGCGGCAGCGCGAGGACAGGTCGCAGTCGGTGGCCGTACAGGGCTTGATCCTCTATGGCCAAGCACGCCGCGCCAACCGGGTGGTGCTGGAACTGCTCGGTGGGTCCGACTCCGAGCAGGAGGTGCGCGACGAAGTGGGCAGGGAGGTGCGCGATCTAGCCAACATGATCCTGATCGCCTCCCCAGCCCTGTTCGACGACCCTGAGGCGCGCCTGTTCCTGGAAGAGGTGCAGCGGTTGGCAGCGCTGATGTACGCCAGCCTTCATCGAGCTTCGCTGGCGGCCTCGGTGGAAGCGGGCGGCGACGGGGGGCTGTCCGGTCTGCGCGCTTGCAGGGCGCGACTGGACTATCGGGTCCGGCTGCTGGCAGCGCGGGTGCCGGCCGCGGATCAGGGCCAGTTCGAGGAGATGGCCGACCTGGGTCCGCTCCCGCCGCCTGGCGCCAGGGTCTCGGGGCTGCGAGGGTGAGCCAGGTGCCGCCAAGGCCGCCGACCCGGTCGGCGGAGACAAGGGCGGCGCAGCTCCTGCGGGGGAGAGGGGTGTGGGACCTGCCCCTAGCGGCGGGTTCGCTGCTGGTGGTGCTGATGACAGCCTTCTACTTCGGGGCCCTGGTCGACCCAACCGCCAACCTGCACGGCCTCCCGGTGGCCCTGGTGAACCGGGACGTCGGTGCGACGACTCCCTCCGGGACGCTGGAACTGGGTCGGAAGGTGAGTTCGGCCCTGACCGGGACGCGGGCAGTGACCAAGCGGCTCGCCATCTCCACCGTGAAGCTGGAGCACGCCAAGGCCGAGATGAATCGGGGTGCCGCTTACGTGACTGTGGTCATCCCTCCGGACTTCACTGCCTCGGTCCTGGCCCTACTGAACGCGCCCCGCACCTCGGCCACCGCCCTGCCACCCACGATCGAACTGCTGGACAACGACCGGGAGGGAACGCTGGGAGTCAGCCTCGGCAACGGAGTGCTCCAGCCGGCACTGGCCGCCGTCTCCCGAGCGATCGGCCGCCATCTGGCGCCGGAGACGGAGCCGGGCAGCCTTGAGCGCCGGCTGCTGGCAGACCCGGTCAGCGTGTCCCTGGAGTCCTATCGACCCCTGCCATCGCACTCGGCGGTCGGCCTGAGCGCCTTCTACATCTCCCTTCTGATCATGATGGCTGGGTTCCTGGGCGCCATCCTGATCCACACCTCGGTGGACACCGTCCTGGGCTATGCCAGCAGCGAACTGGGGCCGTGGTGGCGGCAGAAATCGCCGCAGCGGATCGGCAGGTGGCAGACGCTGATCACGGAGTGGGCTGTCGCCTTGCCGGTCACGCTGGTGCTGAGCGGGCTGCTGCTGGCGGTCGCGGTGGGTCTCCTCAAGATGGACGCTCCCCACTGGTTCGAGCTCTGGATGTACGGCTGGTTCGCGGCCCTGACCGTCGCCGCAGGCACCCTGGTCCTCTTCGCCGCTCTCGGTGCGCTCGGGCAGCTGCTGGCCCTGCTGGCGTTTGTCTACCTGGGCCTGGCGTCTTCGGGAGGCACCGTCCAAGTGCAGGCCCTCAACGGTCTCTTCCAGTTCTTCGCCAGCTTCGAGCCGCTGCGCCAGATCGTGGGCGCGGTGCTAGCCATCCTCTACTTCAATGCCGCCGGCGACGCCGGTCTCGACCGGGGGTTGGTGCTCACCGCCATCGGCCTGGTGTTCTGGATCGTGATCGGCGCCGCGGTCACCAACCGGTACGACAAGAGGGGACTGGAGCGCTTCCCGACCGAGTCAGGGACCTGAGTCCGATCGGGGGAAGGGCGGCCGCCTCCTACTCCGCTCGCGCCTTTGCCGGCGAACCGCCCCCTGGGATCTCAAGGATGACTTCAGCAGCCTTTGGCGCCGACTCTCTGGGCCAGCTAACCTCGTAGCCCGGGTTGTATATCCCGGAGCTATACGATACAATCCTCCAATGAAACGGGACACGCTTCGGCTGCGCGCCTTGCTCCGCTCACGTTGAACGGACCGGGACCTTGGGATCGCGTCGCAGAGTCGGTTACACAAGGCAGGTGCCGGAGTTCGAATGGGATGAGGGGAATGAAGACAAGCTCTTGCTGCGGCACAATGTGTCGGCGTTGGAAGCCGAACAGTGTTTCGCCAATCCCAACACCAGGCGACGAGTTGGTGATGACTTGCTGATCTTGGGTAAGACTGACGGCGGCCGCATGCTGTTCATGCTTTATGAGCAGAAGTCGGGTGGCCGCGTCGCGTCTACAGCGCAAGGGAGATGAACGGCCGGGAACAGAAACTCTATCGGAGGGCTGCGAAATGAGCACCGATCCCAGAGATGCCGTGCTCAACCGCGACTGGTCCGACGTTTGGGACACCCTGGACGAGGCGCCCGAGCTGGTGGCGCGACCAAAGACCGCACAGGTCACCTTGCGCATACCCTTTAGCGTTCTTCAGCGGATCAAGCGAGTGGCCTCGCTTCGGTCGCTTCCCTACCATTCACTGGCGCGCTCCTGGATCATCGAAGGGCTTCGAGGGGAGAGTGGTCCGGACGTCAAAACTGCTCTGGATGAGCCTCAAACGGAACAGTTCAACATTAAGCTCGAGCAAGCCGTCCTCGATCAGCTCAAGTCTAAAGCAGATCAGCTGCAGCGTCCTTATCACCGTGTGGCCCGCGAATGGCTGGAGTCTGCGCTTGACCGAGAGGAGGCTAGCCTTGGCGTCGAAACAGCATCTACCAGTGGGCCGGCGCTCAAAGATCTGATGGTGCTCCTTCTGCACGCCAGCAGCCCCCGTGGCGAGACTGCCGTACATGGCGTGACTCGCTTGCAGAAGCTTCTCTTTGTCCTTGATCAGAAGGTAGCGGGGCACAGCAGCTTCTATGCATACGATTATGGGCCGTTCAGCGAGGAGGTAAACGACGCAGCGGAAGCTCTGCGCATTGCAGGATTGTTGGAGGGGAGTCGAGGCGCAGTTGTTGGCCCACCAACGTTTGACGAGATGATGGCAGTAGTTGCCGCGCGTGCTGTCCCGCGTGGAGGCAGAGTGGTAGACGACTTTGTGTTGAATGAACGAGGACATGAGGCAGCCGAACGGCTCCGACGGTCGAATCGTGCCTATGACGAACTCTATAAGTACATTCAAGCATTGCGCAGCGAGTGGGATACACCGGATCTTCTTGAGCGAGTCTACGAGGCGTTTCCAAAGTATGCGGCGAAGTCGCGGATCCGCGATCAGGTCGCGGCTCGGGGAGCGCAACGGCGTTCTCGGCAACCATGAGCCAGGTGCTGCGCCAAATAGTCAGGGTGCGCCGTACAGAAGACCTTGCCTTCGTGCAGCCCGGGCTCACAGACGAAATCGTGGTCAATGCTAACCAGTTGGAGAACAGCGTCCAGAGCGCCGCTGCTTGCCTTCTCAGGACAAATTTCCCCTTTATGGTGGATCCGGTCCTCTGGCGCTTCCAAGTGCCGGCTTGGTGGCAAAACGACAAGGGTGGCCTCAAGAGAAACTACGGGCGGCTAGGTTCGGCGTACGCGTGCGGTACGAGAGTCGAGCTTCCCGCGGGACCCCTCATCAAGACTGTATCAAGTGACGCAGAGTGGGGGACCCTGGCGCATAACGCGGTCAGCTACCAAGCGACCCGTCTGCTCGCTGTGCCTACCTAATTGGACCTACTGGGTGAAGGGGTTCCGCGTGAACTCCGCCCGGTCCGCATCATGGCCCCTGCCTTGGTGGCCTACTCGCCTGTCGAGGACAGATGTAACCACCTTCTGGCTGCTGCCAGCCTCGCAGCGACCGACATCCCGGTCGTGGGTCAGCTCATCGTACCGCTTAGTCGCCTGTTGGACGCTCGCGAACACCACGGCCTGGTGAACTCAATGATCACGGAGGGCATCGGGTCGTACGTAGTGTGGACGCCGGGCGTCAGCGAGGATCTGCTGCTCGCGGACCATGATGTACTTGCTGCCGTACTCCATTTGGTGTCCGGACTGGCGACTCGAGGAATCGGTGTCACGCACGGACATGCGTCCTATGCCGTCGCCGCTCTCAGATGGGTCGGTATATCGGCGGTCATGCATCATCTGGAGTGGGTTGACAGAGGAGAGCCCGCAGAGCAACAAGGCTTCGCCATCAGGTCGTGCCGAACATACATCCCCGGGGTTCGCCATACAGATCACTTCCAGAACGCAGCCGACTTAGGTCGGCTGCTTGGACGCGAGGACTACTTCGAGCGCTATTGCCAGTGCTCGTTCTGTGCGGGCGTGTTCGAGCACGGCCAGCACCCGCTTGATCTTCTCTTGGAAGACGAGGCAGTCTCAACCCCTAACAAGCGAAGAAGGCCAACTAGCCGGGCAGTAGCCGCGAACACCTGGCACTACCTGCTGAGTCGCCGGCTCGAAGTAGAGGCGTTTTCCGGGGCGTCAGCTACCGACGTTGTCAGCCGCGATCTGCAGAGGGCGAGCGCCCTTGCAGGTGGGCGCGCCGAGGACAGACTCAGGCGGCTGGCGGACGCACTAAGGTCAGCGTAAGGTGGGCTCGGTAGTGCTTGGACGGCTCGGACCGAGCTTCTGGGCCGGGGAGGGCACGATTACTCCCGTGACTCAATGGTGAGTGACAAGGCCCCATCCGCTTCTTCCTATCCGGATATTCCGTGCGCTACTCGGCAGGTGATCATGGATGAGATGGCAAGCAGTGGAACGATCTGGTATGGGAGCTTGGACGAAGTCCAGTTCCTCGGCCGTATTTGGGATCTGTCATCTCTTCCGTCGACAGACAGTCGATTTAAGGACGCCAAGGGAGACATCTCGCAGCATTGCATCAACAACGATGACTGGGAGATCGATTGGATTTACGGAGACGCCCGCTTTCGCCTACTTACCGGCGAGGCCGCCGAGTTTCTCCAGTTCTTAGCGCAGTGCGTGCACCCTCGTGTGCGGCGTGATGCAGATGAGACCGAGCGCTTGGTGCGCTTCTTTAACGAATGTTTGCGGCCTGTTGGCTACGAACTGGTAGTCGCCGACTCACTGCCTTTCTTAGCGGTCCGAGCCGCTCCGTCTATGACCCGCGCGCCTTGGTTTCAATGCGAGCAGCATTTCCGCTCGCGAAATACGACCGCCTCTCTGAACCGAGGGTGCTTAGTGACTACCTCCGGCGGATCGATGACGACGTCGTGGCTGACCCTCCGGCCGCTATTGCAGCCTCGAAGCAGTTAGTCGAATCGTTGTTCAAGCAAATACTGGCTGACTTTGGAGAGTCCTATGGACCCACGGATGATCTGCTAAACCTCTACAAGCAGGTGGGCAAGGTTCTCAAGCTCAACGTTGATGCCGTTCCGGAGCACGTTCCGGGAAGTCAAGCCTCCCAACGGGCCCTCCGGTCACTGGTGGGAGTGGTGCAGGGGCTAGCTGGACTTCGGAACCAGATCGGTCTCGGCCACGGGCAGCCAACCCTGAGCCTCGCACTCGCCCGTCACGCCCGACTTTCCGGAACAGCTGCGCGAGGCTTGACCGAGTTCTTGCTCGACACCTGGCACGTTCGGAAGCAGCAGGAGTCCCGCTAATTCGATGCCTTGGCCGCCGACGTCTTGGCACGGTCAGCCGCGATTCAAATCTGGCGGGTACCATGGCACGGGCCCCGATCGGGCGGGGAAGCGCCAATACAGCTCTACGGCACCGCCGGCCTCTCGAGCCTCAGCACGATGGCGCGTACGCGGGTCGGACCTCAGTTAGGCACTCTTGCATGGTCTCGAACGCTGCATCTGACATCCGCTGGGCGATCCTTGGGCCAAAAAAGGGTCAAAGAACATTCGCACTGGTTCTCCGGGGCAGCTCAACCTGTTGATCAGTGTCTCCTGACTGGCGGATGGGGAGCTCCCGGTGCCCTGGGAGCGGCACGCAGCTGTTGGCCCGCACCTATGTCATCCGGAAGGTAGAGGAGAGCGACCGAGCGAAGTGGGAAGGTTGGGCCCACGCGGAAGAGGAGCGCGGCGAGTTCGATATGGCTCAGATGCCCAGGGACACCCGCCGCAAGTGGGAGGCGGAGTGACTCCTTGGGGAAAGAGGGAACTCGTCTGCCCCATCCATCCATCGAGCCAGACAAAACGTGGCGACTCTTTACGTCGCTTGAATGGCCACGTTGGGGCCTGGACTTCTCCCGGTGTGACGGATACGGGTCAGGCTGAGTCGTCGATCACGTTGGCGTCATCGGCTGTGACCGCTTCCACATTTTCAACTTCCGATAGTGAAGCTGCCAGGTCGTGGACTGATCCGCGACCGTGGACCTGGAGACGCACCTCCACTAGCGATGGGTGTGCTC
>JBARIA010000030.1:0-2909 GCA_049799515.1 Candidatus Dormiibacterota bacterium
GCTTGAGGCTCACGACTGGTACCCCGCGTACCGGAGCGGTGATCCCATGCGCTCATCCGACTCGGCGCGCTGGAGCTGACCGCGCCGGCCGCGGATCACCTCGAGCAGGTCCGCCCGCTTCTGACAGTGCTTCGTCGCGTCCCAGCAGCCGTGAGCCTCGAGGTGGCTCGACCAAAGGCCCAGGGCCATCTCAAGCCGGTTCTCTGCCGCCATAACATCGTTAGTCATGCTGGCACCCCCACCATGCGGATGTGCTCCTCGGCGATCAGGTCGCAGTGGCGGTCGCACACGCAGGCTTCGGGATGAGTGGTCGGGTCGGGATCGTCCGCGTACAGGTAGTCACGCTTATGGGCGTCGAGCCCAGTTCCGGCGGCGGTCGCACAGCGGGAGCAGTGGAAGGATCGGAGCGACCCGTCCTCGTTCAAGTGAGGGGTCGCGTATTCAGCGTCAACATACATCGCGTGTCCTCCTAATCCTAGATTGATTAGGACCATTATGGGCACACTTGGGGACCAAAAGGGGACCAAAAGGGGCACGAAACGGTGACGGTATCTTCAGCCGGGCGGGAGGGGCGCTCTGGCCCTAGGGTAACGGCGGATCGTGAGCGGCCAGGGCGCGGGCTCTGGTGGCCCCTGAGAACCCCGGCAGCCGGGTCCTGTCCACCGAGACGAAGCACCGGTTCGCCAGCCACTTGCAGTCCCGGAGGAGCTTCAGCTTCCAGCCGCCCAGGCCCGAGACGCGGTGGGCGGCCTGGGGCTTGTCCGCGCAGTAGATGGCATCCGTATCGCACCCCAGGACCCGGATGCCCTCGCCCGCCAGCTCGACCATCATCTGGTAGAGGGCGAGCCGCTGGGCCATAAGCGAGAAGCTGTACCAGTGGAGGAGCAGCACCCTGTCCCAGTCCTTGAAGCTGGTGACGCTCCAGCCCCCCTCCTCGGACCCGACCCGATGCCCGGCCTCGTCGGAGAGGCCGACCCGCTCCGGGCCGCGACCGTGGCGCCCGATGGCCGCCACTGAGGCCATCTTGACGAAGGCCCGAGCCTCCGGGTCCACCTCGATCCGCTTCCCGTACACCTCGGTCGCCCACTTGTCCGACTCGGACCACTCCGACCAGGCCCAGCAGCTCTCGAGGACCTTGACCGAGCAGCCCTCGCGCATGGCCTGGTCGGCCTCTTCCTTCCAGAGCCAGCTCCGATAGGTGCCGGCCTGCCGGGGGTAGCTGACGGACTTGCCCTCCCGGACGGGGAAGCACCCGAACTGGGCCGGCGTCTCCCTGGTGATCTCGACCTCGCCGTACCAGGTGGCACAGGAGTCGGGGTCGGGCCAGAAGCCACCCACCCAGGAGATCCTCCCGGAGGGCAGCCTGGTCCAGCTCGCCGGGTAGGCGGCGTTCCGGTCCAGCTCCCACACGTCGCCCCGATAGGAGATGTCCGACTCGATCCGGGCATGGGCGCCATGCTTGAGGAGGGCCTGACAGACCGTGCGATTCGGCCTGGTCTCCCGCCGGCGCCCGAATGAGTGGGTCCAGGAGAGTCGCTGGGTAGCGTCACCGAGGAGGCCGGGGAGCGGCTGGCATCCCACCCCCAGCGCCTCCTCGGCGCGGCGCTTGGCTCGGAGCCAGGTCACCTTCGGCCGGAAGTTATACCAGCTCGTCTTCCCGCTGACGTACCAGAGCATCTTCCCGTGGCTGCCAACCTTCCACCTGAGCGCGACCGGCTGGCCGCGCCGGTTCATGATCGGGTCGCAGCGGTCGTCCTCAGCGGCCTGGTCCAGCCAGGGCCAGTCGAGAGGATGGGGGCCGTAAACGTCCAGGTTCTCCCGCTCCAGGGTGTCCACGAACTTCCGGTAGCTCCTCGGTGACCAGGCCCGGCCGTCCTCGCATAGTAGTCGGCCCTCCTCTGTCAGGATCGCGGTCACGCGCACACGAGGGGCGACCAGGGGATGATTCGGATACCAGGGCGCGTGGATCGTCGCGTCCCTGGTCAACCCAGCCGGTCCTTACTCAGGGCCAGCGACTTCACCGAGTTCACCGCTGGGGCCGGATCGAAGAGCACCTCGAGGGACGAGTCGAGGCCCCGCCCGTGGATCTGGTCAGCCGAGACCCGCTGCCCCGCGCCCAGCAGCGGCGCGACCAGACGGAGCCACGCGGGCATCCTGACCGACACCTGCTCCCAGTGCCAGGCCCCCTCCTCGCCGGTCTCAGCGGTCACCCGGTCGCGCCAGGGGTAGCGGCTCTTTTTAACCGGCGTCGGCTCAACCGGCCAGAGGGCGAAGCACCCCAGCCAGCAGGGGTCGCCGATGCCTCTGGCATGACGCACGGTCTCGGCCACGAACTGGCGCCACTGGAGATCGGTGAGGGTCGGAGCTGACCGGTGAGGGGTGCCGACCCTGACCCGGCGGTGGTGACCCCGGACGGGCCGCTTGTACGTCGGCTCGCCCTTGAGGGTGACCTGGCCGCCCCTCCGCCTGGGCGATCGGTTGCGGGGCGCTCTGGCAGGCCGATCGGGGACCCACCGAGGGATCGGAGCGCCGACGTAGTGGCCGCCAGTTGGCACAAGACGATCAGCGTGTGGTACGATTGGCTGGCTGTTGGTTCACAGCCGAGACTCTACTCCAATAGGGCTCGGTCCAGCAACGTCCGACCCCCGACCCAGCACCAGCGGGTCCGGGTGGCCTCGGACCCTCCCCCACACCGGGGGAGCGCGCCTACAATCAGGCCGGGGCCGCTCTGCTCATGGTGCGCGGGGAGATCCCGCGACGGGTCCGGATTTCCCCCATGAAACAAGCGGAGCGGCCTTCCCCGCTCGTCCTGCCAGGAACTTCACGGATGGGCCGCCCTGAAGGTCGCCACCACGCGACCTGCCCAGAGGTTACTCCTCGGTGATAGGATTTGGGGCCATGCAGGAGCC
>JBARIA010000031.1:0-6155 GCA_049799515.1 Candidatus Dormiibacterota bacterium
GGGATAGATCCAGCGACCGCCTTCCCGCTCCCAGGTAACCAACTCCGCGGCGCTGAAGAAGAGCTTAATCTCCTGCTCCGCCCGGGAGGGACTGTCTGATCCATGGATCACGTTCTGGCCGATGTCGATGCCGAAGTCTCCGCGGATGGATCCGGAGGCAGCGGTCGCGGGATTAGTCGGGCCCATCATTGAGCGGACCATGGTCACCGCGTTCGGCCCCTCCCACACCATCGCCACGACCGGGGAGGAGACGATGAATTCGATGATCGCGTCGAAGAAAGGCCTACCTCGATGCTCTTCGTAGTGCCTCTCGGCAAGTTCACGGGTGACCGCGGTGAGTTTGAGGCCCACTAGATGTAGGCCCCGGCGCTCGAAGCGTCCTACCAGCTCTCCCACCAGACCCCGCTGAACGCCGTCAGGCTTGATCAGCACCAAGGTTCGTTCCAAGTTCAGTTCCTCCCTGCCTCTGACGCTGCGGTGCAGCTGTCGGGAATCGACATCATCCCTCAACTCCGCGGGAAATGGCCTCCAACGCGGCCGCTGCATCGGGGCCCGGCCCCACCACAGCCAGTCGCCAGCCCTTTCCCGAGAAAAGTCCTTCGGCCGTTGCCTGAACCTGCTCCGCCGTAACCGATCTCACTGCCGAGATCACCTCAGCCGGTGACATCACCGAGCCGATCAGGGCAGCCTGGTGCCCCAGGAACTCCGCCATCGCGCTGGTGCTCTCGAGCTGCAGCCGCAACCGACCCTCGATCTGAGTCTTGGTTCGATCCACCTCCTCGGGAGTGAGGCGCTCCCGCACCATTCGGCCGACCTCCAGAAGAGCACCCCGGATGGCTGTGTCGACCTGGTGCGGTTGAGTGGCCATGTAGATGCCGAAGGCACCGGAGTCGCGATGGCGAGCGGCGAAGGAGTGAATGTCGTAGGCCAGCGCCTGCCGCTCTCGGAGCTCCAGGAACAGCCGACTGCTCATACCCTCGCCGAGCACGGTGTTGAGCACATCGAGGGACCAGCGCTCCGGATCTAGATATGAGGAGCAGTGCACCCCCAGGAGGATGTGGACCTGCTCCCCGCGCCGCCTGCGCACCTTGGCGACCGGCTCCGGGGAGAGAGGCGGTGGCACCCCGCCGTCACTGTGACGCCCAGCTGTCGCGACCGCTGCTGGGCCCTGCTCGTCAAAGCAGCGCTCGACCAGCTCAAGTGCCCGGTCCGGATCGAAGCCGCCGGACAGCACCACCACCACGCGGTCCGGCAGGTAGTAAGCGCCTCGGTAGCTGCTCAGCTCCGCAGCGCCGATGCGGGCCAGAGAGGCCTTGGTGCCGGCGGGGTCGCGGGCCAGGGGATGGCCGCCCCAAAGCAGCTCATCGAAGATCATCTGGACCAGATCACCGGGCTGGTCCAGGTACATCGAGAGCTCCTCGATCACCACATTGCGTTCCCGCTCGACTTCAACGGCAGCGATCCGGGGAGCGAAGGCCAGGTCGAAGAGGAGCCGGAGCGCCAGTTCGAGATGGGCGCCGGGGACCTTGGCCCAGAAAGTGGTCAGCTCCTTGTCGGTGCTGGCATTGAGTACTCCGCCGATACCCTCGATCGACTGGGAGACGTCCCGACTTGTGGGAAAGCGATCAGTCCCCTTGAAGACGATGTGCTCAAGGAAATGCGATACGCCAGCCAGTCGCTTGGTCTCCCAGCGAGACCCGACACGAACCAGGATCGAGGCGGCCACGGAGTCGCGACCGGCCATCGGTGCTAGAACCAGCTGCGCCCCGTTCGACATCTGGACCAGCTCCCAACTGGCCTCGCTGCTTGGCTGGTGAGAAGGGATGGCGCGACTGCTTCTCGCCAATTAGCTCTTCGTCTCGCCGCGCTGCTGGACCCGGGCCAGGGTGAGCGCGTAGGTGAGGTCCAGGGTTGCGGCATTGCCGGCGATCCGGATCTCGTTGAGCACGTTCGCCTGGCGCCAGTCCAGGACGAACGACTGGTACTCAGTCTGATCGACCTCTTTGGTCTCGCTGAACGCCGTCGCCTGCTCGCCGAGCGTTCCGGTCGAGACCTGTTCCCATCCTGACGAGCCCAGCTCCTTACTCTCCTGGGCGAATCCTCTGGCAGCTCCGGAGGTCGACTGATACGTCACCGCATAGCTCTCGATCACGACGGGGCCGATTACCTCCTGGGGGCTCACCTCCCGGTCGAAGGTGGCGATGTAGGACGTCTGCCGACCCTGAGCCTGGTACTGGCGCAGCACGGAGGCTTCGCCCGCGGCGGCCTTTTTGTTGCTAATGACACCGTTGTTCTTGGATCCCTTCTCGGACACGAAGCCAGGGTATGGCAACTGCGACAGTCGAAGCACGAGCGCTTTTGGGGAACTCCGAATCAGCGCTGGGGAACTCCCGCACCCGACCAGGATTAGGGCGAGGCTGGTGCCGAGGAGGGGACCGGCCCAGATTCGGCCGGAGCTCCCGGTCAGAGCCCGGCCGCTCCGGACGGCCGAATGGTAACCCGGCGTTCAGCGTCCGTCCCGGTGCTCTCGGTGGACACGCTGGGGTCCTCGGCGAGGGCCAGATGCACCGCCCGGCGCTCATAGGGCTGCATGGGCTCCAGGGTGACCGGGCGGCCGCTCCTGGCCACCCCTGCGGCTATCCGCAGCGCCATCTGGGCCACGGTGTTTTCCCGGCGTTGCCGGTATTTGGCCACATCAACGATCAAACGGGGCGTTCCCGGCGTCAGTCCGCTCTCTCCCAGCATCAGATTGAGGACGGTCTGCAGCGCCCGCAGGGATTCCCCGCGCCATCCGATCAAGATGCCGAGGTCGGCTCCCTCCACGTCAAGCAGCAAAGGCGCGGCCCCGGTTCGCTCGACCGAATTGCTGCTGGGGGGCCGCACGGGGCGTATATGGACCTCCGCCTCAATGTCCATCAGCCGCAGCATCGTCTCCAGGTTTCTCTTTCCCAAGAGACCCTCGGGGGGGATCGCCTGAACCAGTACCCGGGCCACCGATCCGGAGATTCGCTCACCGGGAACAGCAGCCCCGCCCTCGCTGACCACCTCGATCATAACCGCGTCCCGGGCTAAGCCCCCAGCCCGACAGGCGGCCAAGGTGGCCTCCTCGACGCTGGTGCCCTCGCCTTCAAAGGTTGCCGCGCTAACTTCCATATCCGCTCAGCGGCGCGACCGCCCTCGCTCCTTGGCTTTCGGGCGACGGGGTGACGGCCGGGGTGGGGTACGCCGAACCCCACCCGAGCCCTGCGTGCCGTTGCCGGCGATGGCTACTGCCGGCATCGACCCGGTCGGGGGAAGCTGGCCCATGGGCGAGTTCTTGGGCCGCCATCCCGCCCCAGGGAACCACGGCGGCACCTTGAGCCCACCCCATCCCATCATCGAGAAGACCTGCAGGACCATGACTCCGCTCTGGGTGATCCAGTAGAGCCCGATCCCCTGGTTGAAGTTCAGTGCGAAAACGGCGATCAGCACCGGCATGAGGTAGGTCGTTTGCCTCATGACGTTGTACATCTGCTTTTCCTGGTCGGTCATGTCTGGACGCGCCTGCTGCATCATCATCTTCGACTGCATGAAGGTCAGCCCACCGGCCAGAAGCGGCACGATGATCAACGTGGGATGGGTCAGCAACCCGGCCTTGAGCGCCGACTTATCGAGGTTGTTGATCCACAAAAAACTGGTATGTCCAAGGTGAAGCTGGTGCAGGTGCTTGGACAAGCTGTTGATGGAACCGAACAGCGCATAGATGAAAGGCAACTGGATCACCAACGGGAAACAACCAGACAGCTGACTCAAAGGGTTGATCTGATGGCGCTTGTAGAGCGCCATCGTCTCGGTCTGAAGACGCGCTTTGTCCTTCTTGTACTTGGCCTGGATCTCGCGCAACTCCGGACCCATCCGTCGTTGGTCTGCCTGGATCTTCCATTGGGTGCGAATCTGCCAGCGGAAAAGAGGGAAGAGCACTCCCCGGATACAGAGCGTCAGCACGATCACCGCCAGGCCGAAGGCGCCGATGGCGTCGGTGGGGCCGAAGCCCCGGAAGAGGTGGTCCAAGAACTGCAGGGCCACCGCAATCGGTGTCAGCAATACATAGAAGAAGATCGCCAGCACGGGGTTGGTCGGTGCCGGGGCGGCTGGGTTTACGAAGGTCAGGAACTCAGTGCCCATGTGCCACCTCTTCGGGCAAAGGAACCGGGTCGTACCCACCGGCGTGGAATGGATTGCAGCGAACGATCCGGCAGATGCCCATCCACCAGCCGCGACGGAAGCCGTAGAGCTGGATCGCCTCGGAAGCGTAGTGGGAGCAGCTGGGCTCGTACCGGCAGGAGGACATGAGGCCGAAAACCGGACTCAGGGTCGCCTGGTAAAAGGCGATGAACCAGAGGGAGAGCTTCTTCACTGGCCGACTCCGGTCAAGAGCAGCGCTCGGGCTAGCGACGCACGCAGCGCCCCAGAGCAAGCTGTCACCGCGGACGGCTGCGGAAGTAGTACAAGGTCGTAGGCGCCCAGAGAGCCGAGCCTTCCTCCAACCTCTGCCTGTAGTCGGCGGCGCAGCCGATTGCGCACCACGGCTCCCCCGAGACGCTTGGTCACCACCACCCCAACTCGAGGATGTCCGAGGGAATTCGCCAGCACCCGGACCCGGAGGACATCGTCTCCCGCGCCCTTCCGCCCCGCCCTCACAGCCTGAAAGTCGGTGGAGTGCCGGAGTCGGTACTTCGTCTTCACCGCACGGGCGCGGGTGTCAGGCGCAGCCGACCCTTCAGGCGGCGGCGCTTGATGACGCGAACCCCGCCAGGAGTCGACATACGGGCCCGGAACCCGTGGGTCTTCCTCCGGTAGCGCTTCTTCGGCTGGAAGGTTCTCTTGATAGTCGAATTCCTTCGCAGACTCGGACCTGGGGCCCCGCTCGGGGTCTCCCACCCGAGTCTGCCGCATGGGCTGAATCCCGCAATAGATCGGCGCTGAGGATAGCAGACGGCGCCGTGAGGCCCTCGATCGAGCCTCGATCTCGACTCCCCCGAGCCGCCTCCCGGCCGGCTGGACCGGCGCGGTGGGGTCCCCCGAGGCCGGCCATGGACCACTGCCAGTACGTGTCACCGGCGGTGCCCTAACGAACCCGCGCACTGCGCGCGCGACCAGGCAGTAAGTACCGTGTCGACACAGTCTGCCGCACACGAGCCGCCTGCCGTCACTCGCGCGCTGCCACGAGTTGCTCGTCGGTTGGGTTGGGTTTTCGACAAGGCGGGACGAGTGGGTGGTTTCTTGCGCGGAGTTGTGAAAATAGCCGATAAACATGGGGTTTGCGTCGGCCGACATCGGGGCTCTCCGTAGCCCGCCGCCGGGTATCGGGACTGCGCGAGCCGCTGCTCTCGTCAGTCAGTTGTGCCCGAACATCTGCGCCCCCATATGGGTGGTGGCTCCTGGTTGGTACGGTGGCTGAGGTTGTTGCCGCGAGAGCCGAGACGGTGTTTAGCAACGTGCCTACAATCGTTGCACGCGGGTGTGGTCGGTGCTACCATCCGGGAGCGACCGCTGGGGTGGGTCAGACCCGGTCCGAGCTTCTCTCTCCACAGGGCGAATCTACTCCTCAGGTGGGTTTTCCACTCCTGTGTAGAAGGTGTGAATTGCGCTTCACTCAGTGCGCCCCGATTTCCCCGCAAGGCCCCAGGTGAGCCTCTCCTCCGACCAGCTCTGGACCGCCGCCCAGGAAGAGCTGAGATTTCAGGTCAGCCGCCCTGGCTATGAGGCCTGGCTCAAGAACGCCCGACTCCTGAACTTCGACGCCGACGAGGCTAGGGCCACCATCGGCGTGCCGACACCGCTGGCCCGCGACTGGGTCAGCGACCGCTACTCGGCGGTGATCCGGGAGACCCTCTCGGCGATCGCCAATCGGGACATCGATGTGGAGATCACCGTCCAGACCGCCGGGGATGACGGGGTGGTCGCGCAGCCGCTAGACGCCACGGGCCCGGTCGTCCTCACCGACGACCGATCCGAGGGGATCGCCGAGACCGTCCCGGGGCTCAACCAGCGCTACACCTTCAACGCCTTCGTGGATGGCAACAACTCCCGATTCGCCTACGCGGCCTGCCGGGCCGTCGCCGATTCGCCGAGCCGCGCCTACAACCCGCTCTTCCTGTATGGGGGGGTGGGGC